>DATBSF010000329.1:0-6261 GCA_036559905.1 Thermoanaerobaculia bacterium
CCGATGAATCCACCACGCGCGAAGCGACGATCGAGTCAGCGCGGGCACATGGCGATCGTGCTCTCTTGAAATTCGTGGGCATCACGACGCCGGAAGATGTCGAGGCACTCCGACAATGGACGATCGAGATTCCCGAAACGAAAGCACGGAAGCGCAAGACAAATGAGTTTTTCATGCACGATCTCGTCGGCCTGCAACTCGTCGACAAAGATGGACGCGACCGCGGAGAGACAATCGAGGCGTACGAGGGCGGTGGCGGCGTGCTGCTGAGCGTACGGCGCCCGGACGGAAAGACCTACGACGTGCCGTTTGCAGAAACCATCTGCCTCGAGATCGATCTGCAGCGAAAGAGAATCCTCGTCGATCTGCCGGAGGGCATCGATGAGGATTGATTTCGTCACGATCTTTCCGCGCATGTTCGATCCATTTCTCGCCGAGGGTGTCATCGCGCGCGGAATCAAGCAGGGGCTGATCAATGTACGCGTCTGGGATCTGCGCGAGTTCGCGAGCGACAAGCATCGCTCGACCGATGACGAAGCCTACGGCGGTGGGCCAGGGATGGTGATGCTGGCCGAGCCGGTGTTGCGGGCGGTAGATCGGATCAGGGATGAGGGCGGAGGGATGAGGGATGACGAGCATCTCAGCCCTCAGCCCTCCACCCTCATCCCTCATGTCGTAATGACGTCACCGGGTGGTCGCCGATTCACTCAGACGATCGCAAGCGAACTTCGAAGTCGCGCCTGGGTCGTTTTTCTCTGCGGGCGTTACGAGGGATTCGACGAGCGCGTTCGCGAGGTCTTGCAGCCCGAAGAGCTGTCGATCGGCGATTTTGTGGTGTCGGGCGGGGAGCTGCCGGCGATGGTCATGGCCGATGCGATCGGCAGGCTGGTGGAAGGAGTCGTCGGCAACGCGGACTCGGTCGTCGGTGACTCGTTCTACGACGGTCTGCTCGATTACCCGCACTACACGCGTCCGGAGGAGATCCGCGGCCGCCGCGTGCCCGACGTGCTCCTCTCCGGCCATCATGAGAACATCCGCAAGTGGCGCAAGGAGCAGGCGTTGCGTGAGACGCTGCAAAAACGGCCTGATCTGCTTAAAATCGCCGATCTCGATGACGAGGCGAAAGAGATTCTCCGACGCATCGAGAATGAAAAGTAAACTGAGCCGGTTCTACGACTGGCAACCGGCCAGCGGCCACCTGTAAAATAGAGGTACAACATGCCTGAAATCATGAAATTAGTGGAGTCTCGGGAGGCTCGCACCGATATCCCGAACTTCGAGACTGGCGACACCGTCAGGGTGCACGTGAAGGTCAAGGAAGGCGACAAAGAGCGCATCCAGATCTTCCAGGGGCTCGTCATCTCGCGCAAGGGAGGCGGAACGCGGCAGATGTTCACGGTCCGCAAGGTGTCGGGTGGGGTGGGCGTGGAGAGAATGTTCCCTCTCTATTCACCGTCGATCGATCGCATCGAGGTTGAACGCCATGGTCGCGTCCGTCGAGCAAAGCTCTACTACCTCCGGGATCTCCGCGGAAAAGCCGCACGCATCGAAGAGAAGCGCGAAGGCTAAGAAGCGGAACATTTACGACAAACTGTTCGCGGAGTTGGCGCGCATCGCCGAGATGTCGGTGATCGAGCGCCGGCTCCGCGATTTTGGTTTCAGGGCGATCGCCGGCACCGATGAAGTCGGACGCGGATGCCTGGCCGGCCCGGTCGTCGCCGCCTGCGTCATCCTCGACCTCGAGCCCTGCCTCCTCGGCGTCAATGATTCGAAGATGCTCGACGGAATCGATCGCCTCGCGGTCTGCCGCCACATCATCTCGAGGGCGCGCGCGGTTTCGATCGGCGTGATGGAGCCGCAGACGATCGACTCCATCAACATTCTGCGGGCGAGCAAGCTCGCGATGGCGGACGCGATCGATCAGATGCCGATACGACCCGATATCCTGCTTCTCGACGCCGTCACGCTCGAGTCCCTGGAGATGCCGCAGATCCCGCTGATCGAGGGCGACAAGCGCAGCGTCTCGATCGCTGCGGCCTCGGTGGTCGCCAAGGTCTATCGCGATTTGCTGATGGAGTCGTATCATGACCGCTACCCCGTTTATGATTTCCGCCACAATCGGGGTTATGCGACGGAAGGCCATCAAGCCGCATTGAAGGTTCATGGCCCCAGTCCAATTCACAGGAAGTCTTTCGAAGGGGTAGAGGAATCGATGCTACTGTTCGGGCGAGACGGAAACGATGGCGATCAAGCGCGATAAAGTCATCGCGGACGCGGAGAAGCTCGTCGCCAAAGGCAAGATCGAGCCGGCAATCAAAGAGTACGAGCGCCTCCTCGACGACAATCCAAACGACGTCAACACGCTGAATCGCATCGGCGATCTGTGGGTGCGCATCAACCGCACCGACGAAGCCGTCAAGACGTTCGCCAAAATCGCGGACCACTACGGCAAGGATGGCTTCTTCCTGAAAGCCATCGCGATCTACAAAAAGATCAACAAGCTCGATCCGTCGAAGCTCGACGTCTACGCGAAGCTCGCCGATTTGTATGCGAAGCAGGGCCTGGCGATGGAGGCGAAGAGCCAGTACCAGGTTCTCGCCGACTACTACATCAAGCACGGAGATCCGGGCAACGCGCTGATGATCTATCGCAAGATCTCAGAGCTCGATCCGAACTCGATCAACGTCCACGTCAAACTCGCCGATCTGCATTCGCAATCCGGCCACACTGCGGAAGCGCTCAAAGAGTACGACCGCGTCGGCCGCATGCTGCTCAAGCGCGGCATGCTCGACGAGGCGGTGCAGGTCTTCAAGAAGGCGCTGAAGATCGATGCGAAGAATGTCGAGCTGGTCGAGTCCCTGGTGGCGGCGCTGATCGAGGCGAAAGACTTCAATAACGCGCAGCAGATCATCGAGACCGCGCTCGAGACGAACAAGAACAATCCCAAGCTGCTGGCAATGTGGTCGCGGATTCTGATCGGAAAGGGCGACATCGCTTCGGCAAAGAGCTCGCTCGAGCGCGCGATGGCCGCCGATCCGAACGAACCTGCGACCCGCGAAGCGCTCGCCGAGCTGTATCTGAAACAGAACAATCTCGACAAAGCGCTCGAAATGATCGCGTTCCTGTCCGACAAAGCGGTCGCGAAGGGTGAACGCAACAACGCAGTCGAACTGCTCAATCGGATTCTTCGCATTGACGCCGGTCACATTCCGACTCTCGAGCGTCTCGTCGCGACGTACACGCGACTCAACGAAGAGACGAACATCCTCGCTGCGATGAACAGCCTCGCCGAGGCGCACATCGCGAAGGGAAGGTACGACCAGGCGGCGACGGTCCTCGAGAAGCTGATCCAGCGCGAACCGCAGAATGCGCAGCATCGCAACAAGCTGCAGTTCGTGAAATCGAAGACCGGCGGCGGACGTGGCGTCGATACCATGCCTCCGCGCCGCGAATCGGCACCGCCACCGGTGATGGAAATCGAAGAGCCGGTGCCGACGATGGAGAGTCTCGAAGAAGAAACGCCGGCGGCGATTTCGCTCGACGACCTGAATGCGTCGCCATCGATGGACCTCGACCTCGGCGGTTTTTCCACTGCTCCCGGCGCGCCGCCACCGCAGATGGAATCGGGGCGTTCAGCGCCGGCAGCCGAGGAAGATGGCGGCGACGACCTCGACTTCATCACCGAGCATCTGACTGAAGCGGAAGTCTTCGCGAAGTACGGTCTGGCGGAGAAGGCGACGGAACATCTGCGCGCGGTCATCGATCGCGCGCCGAAGCATCTTCCGGCACACGACAAACTTTTCCGGATCCTGCTCGACGAAGCGGACCTCACCGGCGCGCGCACAGCCGCGAATCAGTACGTCGCGTTGCTTCAGGAAAAAGGCGATGCCGAAACGATCGACATCGTCAAGCAGGAGTTCACGTCGCGCGGACATTCTTTCGGCACCGCGGCAGCCGCGAAACGCGCGATGACTGCCGACCGTCCGATGCCGGCCGCAGCTCCACCGCCACCTCCCCCGCCAGCCGAGGAGGAGTTCAACCTCGAAGTCGAACCGGTGGCCGGAGAGGAGCTCGCGTTAGAGGTCGAGCCGGAAGCCGCCGAAGAAACCTTCATGACGTTCGACACGGGCGTCGAGCCCGAGCTGTCGCTGGAGGAGGAGGCGCCGGCGGCCGAAGAACAGCCGTTTTTCGGAGTGGAAGCGGTCGCCTCTCCTGAGCCGGAAATCCAGTTCGAGCCGGAGCCGATGGCGGAACTCGAGATCGAGCCGGAGAAACTTCAGACAGATGATCTCGACGAGCTCGACGACCTCATCGCCGAAGGAAAACTGAAGGACGCGCGCGGAAGGCTCGACGAGCTCGATGCACGCTTCCCGGGCGACAGGGATCTGGCGAAACGCAAGAAGCGTCTCGACGTGGCCACATCCGCCGCAGAGGCTGTAGCTGCTGCCTCAAAGCCGAAGCCCGCCCCGCCCCCACCCAAGGCCGCACCCCCTCCGCCTCCGCCGCCCAAGCCGGCCGCGAAACCGCCGGCGCTGTCGCGGACGGAGATCGAAAGCGAATTACTGTCGGCAATTCCCGACGAGGACGACTTCCCCGCCGCCCCACCGCCCCCACCGCCCACGGCCCCCGCGCCACCGCCCCCCGTCGTCACTGCGGCGCAGGAAGAGAATCTCTTCTCCGACGAAGAGAACTTTTTCGATCTGGCCGCGGAGCTCGAATCGGAACTGGTCGCGGAAGGCGCCGACCAGATTTCAATATCCGAGGAAGAGCAGTCGCTCGAAGAGATCTTCAAGGAATTCAAGAAGGGCGTCGAACAACAGCTCGACAGCGAAGACTACGACACGCATTACAACCTCGGCATCGCGTACAAAGAGATGGGCCTCATCGACGAGGCAATTGGCGAATTCCAACTGGCGTCGAAGGATCACAAGCGCGCCGTCGAGTGCGCGTCGATGCTCGGCCTCTGCTTCCTGGAAAAAGGAATGCCCCAACTCGCAATCAAGTGGTATCGCAAGGGCCTCGACATGCCGGAGATCAAAGAAGAGGAGCATCTCGGTCTTCTCTACGACCTCGGCTCCGCGTACGTGGAGGTCGGCGACTCCGAGAACGCACAGAAAGCGTTCATGGAGGTCTACGGCCTGAACACCGGCTATCGCGACGTCGCCAATCGCATCAAGCAGTTGGAAGACGCGTCCCGATAGTTCTTGGTTCATAGTTCCTGGTTCCTGGTGCCGACGTCCCTAAGAACCAGGAACCAAGAACCAGGAACCACAATCCGGGAACCAAAAACGCACTCGAGCGTAGTTTCACCAGATGAAGCCCGAAGAATTCGAGGCATTTGTCCTGGAGAACCAGCATTCGCTGATCAACTACGTCACGCATCTGACGCGATCGCGAGAGCGCGCCGAAGAGATTGCGCAGGACGCGTTCGTGAGGTTTTACCGCAACATGGAGCGGTGCCGGGATAACGAGCGACTCACGCCGTACCTGTTTCGCATCGCGACGAATCTGGTCGTGACGCAGATCCGGCGCGACCAGCGATGGAAGCGCATCCTGCCGTTGTTCAGGGTCACGCAGCCGACCAGCGCGATGCCGTCGGATCGGCCGCTGATGACGGATGAGATTCAGAAGAAAGTGACGGCGGCGCTCGAGCAACTTCCGCTCAAATTCCGTGCGCCGCTGGTGTTGTTCGAAATCGAGGAATGGTCATACGACGCAATCGCCCGCGCACTGGACTGCCGGATCGGCACCGTGAAGTCGCGCATATCGCGGGCGCGAAAACTGATGCGCGTGCAGTTGGAATCCTGGTGGATCGGAGGCAATGATGACGGACGAACAGATTGGCAAGGCCCTGCGGCGACTGCCGCGAGCCGAAGCATCGCCACGCTTCAAGTCTGACGTTCTCCGCGCCATTCGCTCCGGCGAGCAACGGCAGCCCGGAATCGTCTGGCGGATGGTGGCGGCGACGGCGATGATGCTGTTGCTGGTGTTTGGAACTTACGGCGCGTCGCTGCATCGGCAGCGGCAGGAGCGCATCCGCGCGATGCGATCGGAGACGCAACAGATCGCGTCGGAATTGCGCCGCGTCAAAGAAAAAGCCGATGACATCGAGCCGATCGTCGTCCTCGAAAACGGCGACACGCGCGTCATCGTCGCAAATCAGCAATCAACTCCAATTTATTACTGAGGGTCTATGTTGAAAAAAATCTCTGTTCTCGCTCTTCTTCTCATCGCAACTTCTGTTTTCGCGGAGCCGGAGGA
>DATBSF010000330.1:0-3499 GCA_036559905.1 Thermoanaerobaculia bacterium
CGAACGTCCGCGGCTGTGGCCACCCTCGCGACCGATTGCCGACATGTGAGCGCGATCGCGGCTGACGGCCTCTCCGCCTTTACGGCCTGCAACACGCGCTTCATCGGAAGTAAATTCATGAGCGGTCCCCTTGGCATGCGCTGCTCTGCCGCCCTTGCTCGCTATCTCACGCTGCTTGGCCGAATCCATCGACGCAAAACCGCGCTTGCTTGTATTAGCCATTCCCGTTCTCCTTGACTACAAATTGGTACTGCGGCACTGCGCCCCCTCTGCGTGAGGCCTGCACCTAGAGGGGTTCACGAAATGTGCCCGCTTCAACCTTTTCCGCCCCTCGGTGTAGACATTTCGCAAGGACGGGAGAAAAGCGAATGGCATACCGAGGGACCGGGAGCCCGAGAGGCGCCAGAGATCGACGAGAAATCGGCCGGCCACCGCACGCGAAACATCGCGATCGCCGGCGTGGCGGTCGTCGTCATTCTATTGATCGTATTACGTCTCTATCTCGATCGTTTGCGCACCAGGCAGGCAAAGCGGCGGGAGCAAACTGGCGGAGAGAGAGGGATTCGAACCCTCGGTAGAGCTTTTAGTCCCTACGGCGGTTTAGCAAACCGCTGGTTTAAGCCACTCACCCATCTCTCCGACGGGGTATTGCGTGCGAGTGGAATGTTAAAGGTTGAATGTTGAATGTCAATTCCTCGGCGTATCATTTCTTTCAGCGTTGCACGTCGGTTCAGAGCGACTCGCCCCGCGGCCACCCGACATCGTTCCGTGGTGGTACATGGTGGCCCCGTCGAAAACGCTCGCGCCAGGCACGGTTCTCCGCTTCGACCTCGGTGACCTTCCGATCGTTCTCTTTCGCGGGCGCGACGACCACGTCGTCCGCGCGCTGCCTGCTCACTGTCTGCATCAAGGCGTCGATCTCGCCAACGGCACCGTCGTCGGCGATTGCATCCGCTGTCCGCTGCATCATTGGGAGTACGGCGGTCGATGCTACGTCGTGGCCGAACGCTACGGGATGATCTTCATCCATCCCGGCGAGTTTCCGCTCCTCCCCATTCCTGATTTTCAGTCGGTCGATTCCAACACGCTCTGCTTCGAACCCGGAACAGCAGTCGATCTCGACTGCCCGTGGTACGTGCCCGTCGCGAACGCATTCGACATGACGCACCTTCGCACGGTGCATCGTCGCGAGCTGATTACGACGCCCGAGACGACGCGCCCGAACGCGATGACGTTCATCACGCGCTATGCGACATCGGTCACCGGCCGAAGCTGGAGCGATCGCGCGATGCGCTTTCTTTCGCGAAACCACATCGAAGTCACGGTCACCTGCGCGGGCGGAACGATGATCATCATCGAGGCGAGTGCCGGACGACAGCGAAGCTACATGATCGTCAGCCTGCGGCCGACACGCGACGGCGTCTCGATTCTTCCTGTGTACGGAGTCGCACGCGGCCGCATCGGTCTGCACATCATTCACGCGAAGATCGCGCGAGTCCTATTCACTGCATTTCTGCGGCGCGATCTCAAAGTGCTGCGCGGAATTCGTTTTCCTGCGAACTACGTCGATCCGGTCGATCCCACTATCACGGCCTGCTACCGCCATCTCTGTGAGCTTCCTGCGTATCGGAGGGACGATGAGAAAGTTTTTCCTGCCGGTGTTTCTGTTTCTCGCGGCAACGGCTGGCTTCGCGGCTGAAGAGCCGAATCACGAGGTCCATCAAGCGCTGCGGCAACTCAAGACCGTCATGTCGAAGGCGCTCAACGACGGCGACGTCGACACGATCGTCGCGAACGTCACGCCGGACATCGTGTTCACGACGATGAACAGCGATGTGTGCCGAGGACGGGATCAGATCCGGGCGTATTTCGACAAGATGATGCGCGGGCCCGGCCACATCGTGAAGAAGGTGAACACGTCGTTTGACGCCGACGCGCTCACGATCCTCTACGGCGACGACACCGGCGTCGCGTACGGCAGCTCGAAGGATCACTACGAATTGACGGACGGGTCGAAGTTCGACATCAACGGCCGATGGAGTTGCACGCTCGTCAAGCAGGGCGATCGCTGGCTGATCGCCAACTTTCATTACTCCACAAATGTTTTCAACAATCCGATCGATCGGCAGATCAAGCACTTTCTGATGGCCGCCGGGTTCGTCGCCGTCGTCGCGAGCCTCATCATCGGGCTCCTCCTTGGAATGTTCATCCGGCGCAAGAGGACAGCCTGAAGATCCCCGGAACTCTCAATTTGCTGCTGCTCATCGCGGCGGGCTCGACCTGCTGCGCGCTGCTGTGGCTTGCATCGCACGGGAACACCTGGCAAATCATCGCGGCGGTGTGCGTCTTCTCAATGGTGAACAACACCGTCTTCTCGCTTCTGCACGAGTCGGTGCATCGCATCGCCCATCGGGACAGCCGGATGAATGAGTTGATCGGAATCGCCGCCGCGGCTTTTTTTCCGACCAGCCTTTCGATCCAGCGCGTGTTTCACCTCGCCCATCACGCGCACAACAGAGTCGCCGAGCATTTCGATTACATCGATCCCACCGACCGTCCGCTGCTGAAGCGAGCGCAGTGGTACGCGATCCTGACCGGCGTCTACTGGATCTTTCTGCCGATCGGCGCCGTCGCGTTCGCAGTCTGGCCGTCGCTTTTCCGGAAATCGTGGTTGAGCTCCAGCGGGTCGCCGCTCGCAAGGCAGACCGGCGGCGCGTCGATCTTTTCAAATGTGGAGAACGCACCGAAGAACAGAATCCGCCTCGAAGTGCTCTTCACGGCGAGTGTTCAAGCGCTTCTCTTCTGGAGCCTGCAGCTGCATTGGTCGGGCTGGCTCGCGTGTTACGCGGCTTTTGCGATCAATTGGAGCTCGCTGCAGTACGCCGATCACGCCTTCTCGCCGCTCGACGCGCAAACCGGCGCGTGGAATCTGCGCGTGAATCCCGTGACACGCCTTTTCTTTCTCAACTATCACCACCACCTCGCGCATCACCAGAACCCTCACGTCCCGTGGCTGCACCTCGGCCACTTCATTGATGCCGGCGTGGAGCGGCCCGCCTTCTGGCGGATGTATTTGTCGATGTGGCGGGGACCGAGGGTGATGCCGTGAAGCGCGAGACGCTGCCGCTGACGCTGTTCTTCGCGATTCTCTTCGGCGTCTGCTACAGCGCGACGTCGTGGCTCGCGGCGCTGCACGCGTCGCTCCCCTCGTGGAACTTCGCGTTTGAAACGCGCGTGCCGTTCATCCCGTCCTTCGCAATTCTGTATCTGACGATCATTCCCGCGCTGCTGCTCGCGCCTTTGTTTTTCCCCACTCGCGACGCGCTGACGCCGCTGTTTTTCACGTTGTGCGTCGAGACCGTGGTCGCGTGCGCCTTTTTCCTCGTAATGCCGCTGACTTCGGCTTTCGTCCGGCCTCCGACGCACGGGTGGATCGGATTCGTCTTCAGGTTCGCCGACACGCTGAATCTGCAATCGAATCAATTTCCATCGCTGCACG
>DATBSF010000331.1:0-8140 GCA_036559905.1 Thermoanaerobaculia bacterium
GGCTGTTCCGCCGGCGGCTCGCCGGCGCTAATGCCTGTCAAGGAAAGCGCCGCCGGGGGCCGGCGGCGGAACAGCCGGCGAGGCCGCCGGCGCTACGATGAAGACATTTCTGATCGCGATCCTCCTCGCCGCCCCGGTGGCTGCCGCGGATGACATGGCCGAGCGCGTCCGCGCCGAGTTTCTCTTCTCGTGGCAGGCGTACGAGAAATATGCCTGGGGCCACGACGAGCTGCGTCCGGTCAGCAAGACACCGCGTGACTGGTACGGAGAGTCCTTGCTGATGACGCCGGTCGACTCGCTCGACTCGCTCATCATGCTGGGACTGAAAGAGGAAGCCGACAAAGCGCACGCGCTGATCGTGGAGCGGCTTTCGTTCGACAAAGACATTTCGGTCCAGAACTTCGAGGTGACGATCCGGTTGTTAGGCGGGCTCGAATCAGCCTACGAGATGACCGGCGACAAACGTTTGCTCAACCTCGCGGACGACCTCGGCACGCGTCTTCTGCCGGTTTTCAACTCGCCGACCGGCATGCCGTATCGCTTCGTGAATCTGCGGACCGGCAAGACCAGCGGGCCGAAATCGAATCCGGCCGAGATCGGCACGCTCATCCTCGAGTTCGGAGAGCTGTCGAGGCTGACGAAGAAGCCGGTGTATTTCGAAAAAGCCAAGAACGCGATCGTGCAGCTTTACAACCGGCGTTCGAAGATCGGTCTCGTCGGCGAAGAGATCGATGTCGAGACCGGACAGTGGGTCAATCCATCGAGCCATGTCGGCGGCGCGATCGATTCCTATTACGAGTACCTCCTGAAATGCGCAAAGCTGTTCGGCGACAAAGACTGCCAATCGATGTGGGAGACCAGCATCCGCGCGGTGAACAAATATCTCGCTGACGGCGCGTGGTACGGCGAAGCCGACATGAACAGCGGCAAGCGCACCGCGACGCAATTCGGCGCATTGCACGCATTTCTTCCCGCCGTGCTCGCGCTAGGCGGCGACGTCCGCCGCGCGCGGCGCCTCCAGGCCTCGGCTTACAAGATGTGGCAGCTCCATGGAATCGAGCCGGAGGTCATCGACTACAAGACGATGAAGGTCGTCTATCCCGGATATCCACTGCGTCCGGAGATCATCGAGTCGGCGTACTACCTCCACCACTACACGCACGACCCGCAATATCGCGCGATGGGAAAGACGTTCTTCGACGATCTCGTCAAGTACTGCCGCACGGAGAACGGCTACACGAATCTGAAGAGCGTCGTGACGAAGGAAAAGGGCGACCTCCTGCCCAGTTACTTCCTTGCCGAGACGCTCAAGTATTTGTATCTGTTATTTAGCGATGATAATAAGTTACGTCTCGAGGATGTCGTCTTCAATACCGAGGCGCACCCGTTTCGCAAGCACTAAACGGTTACGAACAGCCCGATTGTGAGCGCCGTTACGCCCTTTCGCGAGAGCAGGATCGAATTTGTACGTATCCGAGGGAGGCGCATATGTACATCACGGTATTCATGTCTCTTGTTCTCGCGTCGGCACTTTCCATCCGACTGGCGAGATTCCTCCGCCCGCTTCCAATTCGTGCCGTTCACACGTCGCCGCTTCGGCGGCGTTAGTTAGAACTTCATCACGACCGCCGCGATGATGCTGATATCGTTTTTCTTGATACCAGCCGCCGGCGGTCGCGTTTTGTAATCATCAAGCACCGATAATTTCAACTGGCTCCGCGTCGTCAGGTCGCTCGCCAGCGACGCTTCGAAGTGATAGAGCGCGTCACCGAAAGCCTTCGTCTTCCAGAGTCCCGACGCAACCTCGCCCACTGTGGCCGTCGGTGAGAATTTCCAGGTGAGGAGTTGCTTCGCAGTCACCGCGCCGCTCGTTTCGCGCGACAATCCGGCGTCCTTCTCCACTACGAAACCCAACCCACCCTCCGCTGCCACGTCGAGGTCCTTCTCTTTGATGAAGTGATATCCGGCGCCGACAGTCGGCGAAACGAGATAGTCGATCTGCTTGAATTTGTCGCGAAGGTAATGGACATCGCCGAAGGCATACATCAGCGGCGAGACTGTGTACTCGTCGCGGCCGCCTAACGTCGTGCGATCGACGCTCAGATCACCGTCCTGATCGGCGCGAAGATAGAACGCGTCGTACTTCGCGAGATTCTTCGCATTGATCCGCTGCGCGAGCTGCGCCGACAGATTCACATTCTTCGTGTCGCTATTTCCTCGCGTGAGCGAAAGTCCCGCGCCGAAGTTGCCGCTCCACGTCTGTCCCGGCGGCGGCGGATCCTGCGCGTAAATCGATGAGACCGTAAGGAGCAAAACGGTGACAAAAAAACTGCGCACAAAAACCTCCACTTCAACAAAGCGTTTCTGAAATTCGGCTGACCGAACCCATGACTTCCCACCGACACGCCTGGGTACAGCTAACACGCACGCAGCGCTGGTCCTTATTTCGATGTCAACAACATGTTTCGGCCGGACCTTCGTTGCATGCATTCCAGTGCAGGAGGAACAATGAACTGGAAACGCATCCCGGGTTTTCTAACTATTCTGCTGTTGACGACTTTGCCCGCGCTGGCGCAAACCACCGCGAGCCTGACCGGAACAGTCACCGCTGATGGCGCAGCGATCCCTGGCGTGATGGTGACGATCACGTCGCCGAACTTGCAAGGGTCGCGCACAGCGAACACCGACATTAACGGAAACTACAATTTCACCGCCCTTCCCCCCGGCGATTACACGGTGAAGTTCGAAATGGAGGGCATGCAGCCGGTCAATCGCGGCGTACGGGTGAGCCTGGCCCAGACCGCGCGCGCCGATGCGGCCCTCAACGTGTCGAAGGTTTCGGAATCGCTGACGGTCACCGCCGCGGCACCCACCATCACCGAGACGACCGAGATTCAGACGAACTTCTCGCAGAAGACCGTCGAGAAGCTGCCGCTCAGCCGCACGTTGATCGGCACGATCGATGTCGCGCCCGGAACGACGCGTACCGGCCCGGCCGGCGCGACGATGATTTCCGGCGCGCCCTCGTTCGAGAACACGTTCTACGTCGACGGCTCGGTCATCAACGAAACGCTTCGCGGACAGCCGCAGAATCTCTTCATCGAAGACGCGCTGCAGGAGACGACGATTCAGACCGGCGCAATCTCGGCGGAGTACGGCCACTTTACCGGCGGCGTCGTCACGGCGATATCGAAGTCGGGTGGAAACGAATTCACCGGATCGCTGCGCGATTCGCTGACCAATCCGAAATGGACTTCGCAGACGCCGCTGAACGAGCCGCGTCCCGACAGCAAGCTTTTCAACGTCTACGAAGGAACCCTGGGCGGACGCGTGCTGCGCGATCGCCTGTGGTTCTTCACCGCCGGCCGATATCGCAAGCGCGACTCGCAGGAGTCGCTCTTCCGACAGCCGAGCAAGACCTACACGTTCGTCGACAAGGAACGGCGGCTGGAAGGAAAGTTGACGGCGCAGATCTCGCCGAAGCACTCGATCGTCGGATCGTATTTCGACATCAAGCAGGACCAGATCAACAACTGCTTCGGCAACTGCTACGAAGTCACATCGCTCGACAGCCCGCGCAGTCTGCCGAACAGCTTTGCATCGATCAATTACAACGGCATTCTGAGCAACAGCACGGCGTTGGAAGCGAGTTACGCGCGCCAGCAGTACAAATTCGTCGGCGGTGGCGGAATCCCCACCGGCGACCGCGCAACCAGCTCGGTGATCGTGACGGCGCAGGGCAGCATCGCCGGGTTCCCGCCGTTCTGCAACACGTGCGCGGCGCCCGAGGAGCGTCCGAATCGGAACGCGAAGATCAAGGCGAGTTACTTCTGGGCGCCGAAGGGCTTCGGCACGCACAACCTCAGCGCCGGCTATGAAGACTTCGCCGACGAGCTGAAGGGCGACAACCATCAGTCCGCAAGCGACTGGGAAATCTTCACGGTCGTCGAGCCGCAGGTGCAGGCGAGCGGTCTGGTCACGCCGGTCTTTCCGCGTGGCGGCGCTTTCGTCGTGTGGTGGCCGGTTCTCGAGACCAGCCGCGGAAACCGCTTCACGACGCGCTCGGTATTTCTGAATGACAAGTGGGATTACAACAACAAGCTGAGCTTCAACGTCGGTGCGCGCTACGACAAAAATAGCGGCGAGAATCAGGCACACGCGAAAGTCGCCGACGACTCGCTCATCAGCCCGCGCCTCGGCGCCATCTACGACGTATTCGGCAACGGCCGCCTGCGCTTCAACGCCAGCTACAGCGTCTATTCATCAAAGATCGCAAACGGCAATGTCGGCGACGCAACGTCGGCCGCCGGATCGCCATCGATTCTTTATTGGATTTACGCTGGGCCGACGATTCAGGGCGTCTCGAGCCCCGAAGCGTTACGCCAGATCTTCAACTGGTTCGAGAGCGTCGGCGGGCAGAACAACACCTCGTTCCTGGCCGGCGGCGGCACGGCCGGCATCACGACGCGCATTCCGAATCCGCTCAAGACTCCGTCGGTCTCCGAGTACACATTCGGCGTCGGCGGCACGCTGACGAACAATGCGTTCCTGCGCGCCGATTATCAGTATCGGAAGTACAAGGATTTCTACACGACTGTCACCAACCAGAGCACGGGTCACGTCTTCGATCCGCTCGTCGGTGCTGACATCGATCTGAGTTACCTGATCAACAGCAACGATCTGCGCCGCACGTACAACGCGATCATTCTGCAGGGCGGCTACAAGCCGCTGAGCCGGCTGACGCTCGGCGGCAATTACACGTTCTCGCATCTGCGCGGAAACATCGTCGGCGAAACCGCGAACTCCGGTCCGGTTCCGACTGGCGGCCCGCAGCAGTATCCGGAGTTCGAAGGATTCGCGCAAAACAATCCGGTCGGCAATCTGACGGCCGATCAACGGCACAAGCTGCGCGCATGGGCGTCGTACGACCTGCCGTTCCGTCGATTCGGAACTTTCAATGTCAGCCTGTTGCAGCGGTTTGATTCCGGCACTCCGTACTCGCTCGTCACGAGCATCGATCCGGTGCAGAGCGAAGATTGCCCGCAGTGCGTCGATCCGTCGAAGTTCTCGTACCTGAATCCGCCGCACACTGTGAACTACTACTTCTCGAAACGCGGCGAGTTCCATTTCGACAACATCACGCAGACCGACCTGGCACTGAACTATTTCCTGCCCGTCCGCACCGCGCAGTTGTTCGTCGAGACGCAGGCGCTGAATGTGTTCAATCGTCACGGCCGCGTGTCGTTCAATACCGACGTGAATCTGCTCAAGCCGTTCAACCCCTTCACCGAGAAACCTGTCGAAGGTGTCAACTGGGAAAAGGGCGAGGACTTCGGCAAAGCGCAGAATCCGACGTCGCTGTTCACCGGCGGCGACTATCAATTGCCGCGGACGTATCGGCTTTCGGTGGGAGTTCGGTTCTAGAAACACTCTTCATGGCGGATGCAATAGAGTTGCATCCGCCATGAAGACAATCGTGATCACCGGAGGCAGCTCCGGCATCGGCGCCGCGCTCGCTCGTCATCTCGGCGAACAAGGCCACAATCTCGTTCTCGCAGCGCGACACGCAGACCGCCTCAACAGCGTCGCCGCAGACGTGAAATCGCACGTCAGCACCGTCGTTGCGGATGTGACGCGTCGTGAGGATGTCGTCCGATTGCGCGACGAAGCATTGCGCGCATTCGGAACGATCGATGTGTGGATCAACAACGCCGGCCGCGGAATCGCGCGGCCCGCGCTCGAGCTGACCGACGCAGAATTCGACGAGATGATGTCAGTCAACGTGAAGTCGGCGCTCTACGGGATGCAGGCCGTCGTGCCGCATTTCATCGAACGGCGGCAAGGACACATCATCAACATCTCCTCATTCCTCGGCCGCGTTCCGATCGCGACGCACCGCTCGGCGTACAACGCTGCGAAGGCGGCGCTCAACGCGCTGACTGCGAACGTGCGCGTTGATCTCGCGATGAAGTATCCCGGGATCCACGTCACGCTCGTGATGCCGGGACTCGTCGCGACAGAATTCGCGCGCAATGCGATCGGCAGCACAGGAAGCGCTCCTCCGCCATGGGTTGCGAACAGTCCGATGAAACCGCAGAGCGCGGAAGAAGTTGCTGCGGCGATCGCGTCAGTGATCGAACATCCGGTCGCGGAGATCTACACGAATCCCGCGAGCGCGCCGATGGCGCGGCGCTACTTCGAGGACGTCAGCACTTTCGAGGAGGCCTTGCTGCCCGATCGCGCGAGAGCCTGACGCAGGTAAACGGAGTTCGATAGCCAGCTCTTCTGCGGGTAGTACGCGAAGATCGCGCTGCCGCCACGGATCGTGTCGATCAATTTCTGCGCGATCTCGGAGCGAACTGCGGGACATCCCCAACTGCGACCGAGTCTGCCGAGAACGCGGACCGCTTCGCGGCTGACGTAATACGCGCCGTGCAGCACGATCGCGCGCTCGGAGGCCATGTCGTTGACGCCTTCCTCGAGACCGCGAAGCCGCAGCGAATAGCCGTTGTGCCCGATATAGGTGTCCTGCGTGACGAAGAGGCCGAGGCTGGTCGCCTCGCTACCGGGCTCGTTCGAGAAAAAGTTTGCGATCTCACCGCCGGAGTTTTTCCCGTGCGCGCAGAGCTCGTGGAACAGAAGCTTCTTCTTTGCGAGATCGAAAACGAACATCCGCTGCTGCGACGACGGAAGCGAGTAATCGATCACCGTCAGCAGATTGCGGCGCGGCACCAGACCGCGTTCAGCGGCGGCGCCCGCGGCGTCGAGCGCCATCCGCAGCACGTCGGCGCGCAGGCCGGGGGCCTGGTTCACCAGCGTGGAGACGAGCGCATCCGGGGCCGCATGCAGATTCGTGGCGGCCACAAACGCAAGTGCGATTGTGACAAATAACCGTTTCATGGAGCGATTTGGACGTCGATAGAACAGTCTACCAAACATAGTATTTCATCGGCAGAGCCCGTCTGGGGGCGTAACTTTCTAACCCCACAGAGGTTGATACAGTCAGCACAATGGACGAACGGCTGCTAATCGAGGCGGCACAGAAGGATGCCAGCCGTTTCGCCGATCTTTACGAGGCGAATTTCAACCGCGTGTACGCGTTCGTTTCGCGGCGAGTCGGCAACCGCCAGGAAGCGCAGGACTTGACGTCCGAAGTGTTTCATAAAGCGCTCGCGAATCTGAAGCGGTTCGAGTGGCGCGGCGCGCCGTTCGCGGCCTGGCTGTACCGGATGGCCGCCAATGCAGTCGCCGATCACTATCAGGAGAAAGCGCGTGAAGGCGAGTTTCCGACCGAGGAGATTTCAGATGACGCGATGGCTGACGCAGAGCGACGCGCTTCGCTCGGACAATGCGTCGACCGGTTGCCGAAGGACCAGCGCCGCGTCATCGTGATGCGTTTTGTTGAACAACGTTCCATTCGGGAAATCGCCGAGGACCTCGGCAAGACCGAAGGAGCGATTAAGCAGCTTCAATGGAGAGCGATGCAGAACCTGCGCGCGCAAATGCATGGTGGCTGAGCGAAACGCTGCTGAACAGTTCGATCAAGCGATCGACGCGCTCTTGAGCGGACGCCCGGAGACTGCCCGGTTCGATCCGGAGCTGGCCACCGCGCTGGTGATCGCCGCGGATCTGCGCGATCTCCCCGATCCAAACTTCAAAGCACGTCTAAAAGGAGAGCTCATGCCTACTACCACAGAAGCACCGGTTGCAACACGACACTCGGTCGTCCCCTACTTCGTCGTTCAGGGAGCGTCCGATCTCATCGACTTCCTCAAGGCGACGTTCGACGCGACGGAGCTCGTGCGCTTCCCGCGGCCTGACGGCACGCTCATGCATGCCGCAGTCAGCATCGGGGACTCGATCATCGAGATGGGCGATTCCAGCCCGCAGTACAAGAGCCTCGCATTCGGCATCCACATCTATGTTGCCGACTGCGACGCGGCCCACAAACGCGCCCTCGCCGCCGGCGCGATCTCGCTGCACGAGCCGATGGATCAGGAGTACGGCGAGCGATCGTCTGCCGTGAAGGATCGATTCGGAAATCACTGGTACATCGCGACGTGGCTCGAAGGCGGACCGGTTCGTCCCGGATTCCGAACGATCACGCCGTACTTTCATCCGGTGGGAGCGGATCGGCTCT
>DATBSF010000332.1:0-3188 GCA_036559905.1 Thermoanaerobaculia bacterium
TTGCCGATTTGGACAGGGCTACTTGTTTTCGAGGCCCGTCGATGCCGAGAAGGCCCTCGAGATGGTGCGACGTTAATGGCACGCGGATGGGAAAGTAAGTCCGTCGAGTCGCAGCAGAGCGATGCTCCGCTGGTGAAAGAACCGCCGGTCGATCAGCGGCGGCACGGACTGGAGATGTCGCGGCGTCGGATCGTCGCGGAGCTGGCGGCAACGCAATCGGATGTCCGTCGCGGTTCGCTTGAAGCAGCGCTGCGACATCTCGACGAAGAGCTCGCGAAGTTGCCGTCATCCTGAGCCGCGAAGTCGGCGAAGGATCTCGTCGACAGAGGTCCTTCGCTACGCTCAGGATGGCGAGGGCATCCGGTAGACAACCGCATTGATGTGCATTCCGGCGCCGACGGATGCGAACACCACGATGTCGCCGGCGGCCAGAGAATGCTCGCGCATTTTTCCTTTGCAGATGAGATCGAGCATCGTCGGGATCGTCGCGACGGAGCTGTTTCCGAGCGTGGAGATCGTCATCGGCATGACGCCGTCGGGCGGTTCCTTGATCCCGTACAGCGCGTACAAAGCGTTGAGGATCGCTTCATCCATCTTGCCGTTCGCCTGATGGATGAGAACTTTCTTGACCTGATCAATACCGATGCCTGCACACTCGAGACTTTCCTTGATCGATCCCGCCACCGTCTGCAGCGCGTACTTGTACAACTTGCGTCCTTCCATCTTCAGGAAGAGCGCCTCCAGGAAGGACTCGTCCTTGTACGAGTGCCCCATCCGCAACATCGTCGAGTGCTCGAGTGTGTCGGAGCGGACGTTGTGAGACAGGATTCCGTCCTTCGTTTCGCGCGCTTCCAGGATCGTGGCGCCCGCGCCGTCGGCGTAGATCAGGCTGTCGCGATCGTGCGGATCTGAAATGCGCGACAGCGTGTCGGCGCCGATGACCATGGCACGTTTGATGTCGCCCGCGCGAATCATCGAGTCAGCCCAGATCACGCCCTGCAGCCATCCCGGACATCCGAAGACAACATCGACCGCTACCGTGCGCGGATTCTCGATCTCGAGTTTGTTCTTCACGCGAGCAGCAAGCGCGGGAACGAAATCGGAGCGCAGACTTCCCGCTTTCACATCGCCGAAGTTGTGCGCGACGATGATGTAGTCGAGATGCTCGCCATCGATGCCCGATGATTGCAGCGCATTGCGCGCTGCGTCGAAGGCGATGTCGGATGTGACGAGATCGTCGGGAACGTAACGCCGCTCGCGAATTCCGGTGATCGCTTCGAACTGCTTGAGGATCTCGGCGTTGCTCTTGTCGATCGGCTTGTTGTCGGGCCCGTGAAATTCGTGTTGCAGAAAATAGTCGTTCCGTACGACAACCGACGGAATGTGGCTGCCGGTTCCAACCACAACGGTCCGATGCATCGGCTAATATCATATTCATGAACGAGCAGAAGGAAACTGTCCGGCGCAAATACGGCCAGCTCGCACGCCAGGCCGAAAGTGGATCGAAGGCCTGCTGCGACTCTGTGAGCGCGGATCTTTACGGCGGCGATGAGCTGGCCGGGATTCCCGAAGCGGCCGCAAACGCCTCGCTGGGCTGCGGCAATCCGACGATGCTCGCTCAACTCCATCCCGGCGAAATCGTCCTCGACCTCGGGTCCGGCGGCGGAATCGACGTACTCCTCTCCGCGCGCCGCGTCGCGCCGACCGGCAAAGCGTATGGCCTCGACATGACCGACGAGATGCTCGCGCTCGCGCGTGAGAATCAACGCAAGGCCGGAGTTGCGAATGTCGAGTTTCTGAAAGGGGAAATCGAGAGCATTCCGCTGCCCGACCAGTCGATCGACGTGATCATTTCGAACTGCGTCATCAACCTTTCGGGCGACAAAGCGCAGGTTTTGCGCGAGGCGTTTCGCGTTCTGAGGCCGGGTGGTCGATTCGCGGTCTCGGACATCGTGCATCGCGGTGAAGTTGCTGATGATGTGCGCGAGCGCGTCGAAGGCGAGATCGGGTGTGTCGCGGGCGCACTCGAGGAAAGCGAGTATCGCTCGCTGCTGAGCGACGCCGGCTTCGAATCGGTCGACATCGAGCCGACTCGCGAGCATGAAGCGGGATTCTTCAGCGCGTTCATCCGGGCGACCAAAGTCGCGTGAACATCGACAGCCTTCGCCGCTGCTTTCCGGCTCTGTCGCGCTTGCACAACGGAATGCCGGTCGCGTATTTCGACGGACCGGGCGGAACGCAGGTGCCTCAACAAGTCGCCGATGCGATGAGCGACTACCTCTTCCATCACAACGCGAATACGCATTGGGCATATCCGACGAGTGAAGAGACCGACGTCATCATCGCCTCGGCGCGTGAAGCCGCGGCGCGGTTCTTCAATGCCGGCGCGAATGAGATTGCGTTCGGCGCGAACATGACCACGATCACGTTCCATCTCGCTCGCGCGCTCGGACGAACGTGGAAGGCCGGCGACGAAGTGATCGTCACGGAGCTCGACCATCACGGCAACGTCGCGCCGTGGCGCGCGCTGGAGATCGATCGCGGAATCGTCGTGCGCACGGCGCGCATGCACCGCGAGACGTGTCAGATCGACATGGAGCATCTGGCGCAGCTCGCCGGGCCGAAGACGCGCCTCATTGCGATCGGCGGCGCATCGAACGCAGTCGGAACGATCAACGATCTCGCTCGCGTGCGCGAGATTGCGCGAAATGTCGGTGCGCTCTTCTTCGTCGATGCCGTCCATCTCGCGCCGCACGCGCCGATCGACGTCCGCGCGCTCGACTGCGATTTTCTCGCTGTTTCGGCTTACAAGTTCTACGGTCCGCACATCGGGATTCTCTACGCGCGAAGCGCTCTCCTCGAGTCGCTGCCGTTTCCGAAACTCGAACCGGCGCCCGACAGCGGCCCCGAGCGCGCGGAGACCGGCACGCAGAATCAGGAAGGCATCGCCGGCGTGAAAGCGACAGTCGATTTCATGAATGGAATTGACTTCGGCTGGCTGCACGAGCGCGGAAAGAAACTGACGTGGATGTTGTGGGACGGTCTGAAATCGAACAAGCGCGTTCACATTTATGGTCCGCCGCCCGACGCGCCTCGAACGCCGACGGTCTCATTCACTCTCGATAGCATGACGGCCGAGGATGTTGCGCGCGCGCTCGTGAAGCGCGGGATCTTCGCGAGCCACGGCG
>DATBSF010000333.1:0-6313 GCA_036559905.1 Thermoanaerobaculia bacterium
ATGCGGAAACTTCTTTCCCCATCCGTCGCTGGGCTTGCTCGACTCGCCATGCCCGATGCTGTCGGGAATCACGATGAAGTACTTGCTCGAATCGAGGAGCCCTCCGGCTTTGAAGAGCACGCCTGCGAAGTGATCGTTGAGGAACTGTTTGGATGAGCCGCCGGTCCCGTGAAGGATCAACACCACGTTGTCTTTGCGCGGCTTGCCGACCGTCACGTAATGGATTCTCACCGGGTCCATCGACTCGCCGCTGTGAAAACGGAAATTCCGGATAACGAGTTCGTCCGCGCGCGCTGAAGTTGCAAGCAAAAGCAAAATTGCGAATCGACGCATAGGCGACAAGGATAAAGGAGTAGTTTGCTCGCCCCTCACCCGGCGCTTCGCGCCACCCTCTCCCGATGGGAGAGGGGCAAAGCACTGGCCCTTCTCTCATCGGGAGAAGGTGCCCGAAGGGCGGATGAGGGGCGAGTTATGATCCCCGCTCATGATCGAACGCGATCTCTCGCACGGAATCCTCACCCTTCGCCTCGCGCACGGAAAAGCGAGCGCGCTCGACCTGGAGTTGTGTCAGGAGCTGCAGCGCGAAGTCGAGGCGGCCGCGGAATCGCCTGACATCCGCGCGCTCATCATCACCGGAACAGGATCGATTTTCTCGGCGGGCGTCGATCTGCCGCGCATGATCAACAGCGGCAAAGAATACACGCAGAACTTCGTCGAGGCGCTCGATGCCGTTTTGCGCGCGCTGTTTCTATTTCCGAAGCCGGCGGTCGTCGCCGCGAACGGCCACGCCATCGCCGGCGGCGCGATCATCGCGTTCGCCTGCGACTATCGCCTGATGAGCGGCGGGCGCATCGGCGTTCCGGAAGCGCTGGTCGGCGTTCCGTTTCCGCCGCTCGCGCTGGAGATCGTCCGCTTCGCCGTGCCGCGCCAACACCTGCAGCCGATGTTGTATCTCGCGAAGACGGTCGAAGTGGCCGAAGCGAAGTCGATCGGAATCATCGATGAGATCGTCCCTGCCGAGAACCTGATGACTCGCGCGATGGAGATGGCGCGTCAGCTCGCTGAGATCACCCCCGACGCATTTCGCCTGACGAAGCGTCAGATCCGGGAGCCGTTCCTGCGCGATGCCGCCGAGATCGCGCGCGTCTCCGCCGACGAGATCGACGCGAAGTGGGCCGCGCCCGAGACGCACGAGCACATCAGGGCGTATCTGGCCAAGACGCTTGGGAAGCGGTGAAGCCTCTGGAGTGCGGTGCCCTGGCACCGCTTCATTGGCGGCAGCAAGCTGCCGGCCCCAAGAGCGGCGGCAAGCCGCCGCACTCCAGATCACTCTTCTGGTAGCGTGACCCACTTCTTCTGATACGCGAACGAAATCGCCAGGAGAAGAATCCCGAGCGCGATGAACGACAGAATGCGATAAACGCGCTCGAGCGTGGACAGGTCGTACAAAAACACTTTCCCCACTGTCAGGCCGAGAAGGATGAGCGCGAGCCAGCGCAGGAATGCATTCGCGCGCACGAATCCGATGATCATCAGCGCCGCGCCGTAGAGCATCCACAGCGCCGACCACGCGAAATCGCGCACGAGTTTGTGTGATCGGAATGCATCCGATACTTCGGCTGTCAGCGCGATCAGCGTGAGGGTGTTCAAAGCCGCGGTCGCGAACTTGCGATAGCGCGCGCTCGAGAATGCGATCCCGCTGAAGATCGCCACCGCGATGGCGTAGGTCAGCATCCGCATGTTGAACACGAGATGCTCGGGATGGAACCGATCGATGAACAGCAGACGGAAAACGCCGCTCGCCAAAGCGAAGTTGCCGAGGGTGAGGAAGGCCTTGGCGGCTGATGGCGGTGCAGTCCGAGCGATGATCAGCAACGCCGCCGCCTCGGCCAGCCACCCAATCGTGATCCAAAGGGCATGGAACTGCAGCGGAATCGCGATCGTCACGAAACCGAGACAAATCGCGAGGTGCGCAACCGAGAGATCGACATCACGGCGCAGCTGCAGCGCGAACGCCAGGATGAGAAAAAACGCCGAAAGCGCCACTGCATACCTCGCGAGGCGCACCGGATCTTCGATGATCCAGGACAATTCGGCGAAGTAGACGAAGGCGTTGACGAACGGGAGCACGAGAAGCACGCCGAACGCGATTCCACGATCTTTCCATCGCCGCAGCAGCGGCACGACCGCAAAGAGCAGAAGAAAGAATGTAATGAACGCGATGGTGCGCGGCATCTGCGCCTTCGAATAGAAAGCGGAGCACCAGCCGATATACAGAAAGAGTGTGCCGAGAAATGCGACCGTCAGCGCGCGGACCCACGGGTAGAGCGCGACCAGCACGAGCGCCGCGACATCGAGCAGCGAGACGTACGAGAAGAGCGCGACCTCGCGGTTCACTCCCGTCGACAGCAGCACCGGCGTGAGGAATCCGCTCGTCAGCGCCAGGCCGGCGAGGAATTCCGATTGATGCCGTATCGCGAGCGCGACCAGCGCGATCGATACGATGGCCATCGCGCCGAACGACGCGCCGTTCGAAAGAATCGAATACGTCTGCGACGACGCCCAGATCGAGAGATAGAGAATTCCGACCGCGACGACTTCCAGCGAGTGCGCGAACGCGCGCTGGCCATGCCTGTGGAAGCGCTCGCTCCACACCAGCAGCGCGATGCCGGCCGCGACGCCGATTCCAACTCGCGCGGCCGGACCAATCCATTCATTCTCGAATGCATATTTCAGAAAGAACGCAACGCCAATCAGCAACGCCGCGATCCCGACGCGATTGAGCCAGTGCGCGCCGATGAGGCTCTCGACGGACTTCTTCGGCGGCGGCGGAACAACGACGCTGGGCGGCGGGGGTGGCGCGGCGGGCGGGGGCGGGGCGTAGTGGACGCCGAGGCGATTCTCGATCTTCGTCAGGCGATCTTCGAGGAAGTCGAGGCGGGCCCGGATGTCCTCATCGGCCACGCCGATACGGTATCACTCCGCCGGCGGCGCGAAGTTGATCGTCACCTGATACTTTGCATTCACCGGCTGGAACTGCCACTGCTTGAGCGACTCGAGAGCGGCATACGCCAGCGTGGGCGCCGCGGTCGGCGAAACGATTCTCGGACAACGCGCGGAACCATCGTCGTCGATCACCGCTCCGACGATGACGGGCTGGTAATACGCCCCTTTGATCGCGCTGAGCGGACACTTCGGCTCCAGCTTCTTGATCGGAACGGCATCGGGAAGATCTTGCGCGATCTTGTCGACTGATTTCTGAGCGGCGAACCACGCGCCTGCTTCACCGAACGAGCTCCAGTCCTGATCGGCGAGCGGCGGATAGAGGTCGGTCGCGACGTGCCAATACCAGTGTGCTTCTTCCGGTCTCTGCAAACCCTGCTCGGCCATCGCGCGATACGCGACTGCCAGTCCGAGTGTGTACGAAGCGGCGCGGCCGGTGCCGATATGGTCACACATGCTGTTGATCGCTTTGATCGACCACTTTCGCGCGTGCTCGTAACGCTGCGTGCGGAGGTCCTTTTCAACCCATTTGAGCTCATCCCGCCAACTCTGAGCGAAGAGAGTCGTGGCTGAGAGCGCTAGCGCGAGCGCGAGCGGTAGGGATTTCATGCTCCCGAATAGAGCGAAATCAGTGCCGAGTGCCGGGTGCCGAGTGCCGAGGCGGGCCCTTGACCCTCGGCACTCGGCACTCGGCACGCGGCACTTTTCTACTCCCAGCGGAGCGCGTCGATCGGATCGAGCGTGGCGGCCTTCCAGGCTGGATACCAGCCGAAGCCGATGCCGATGATCGAGCAGACGATCAGGCCAGTGATCGCCCAGAACCACGGAAAGACCATGGCGATGTCGAGCCAGAGCGCGATGCCGTTCCCGCCCACAACGCCCAGCAAGATCCCGATGAGTCCCCCGACCTCCGAGAGCACGACGGCCTCGAACAGGAACTGCTTGACGATGTCGTCCTTGCGCGCGCCGATCGCTTTGCGGACGCCGATCTCGCGCGTCCGCTCGGTGACGCTGACCAGCATGATGTTCATGATTCCGATGCCGGCCGCCAGCAGCGCGATGGCGCTGACGACGAACGCACCGACGCGAATCGTGGCCGCGACCTGCGCGAACGCCGAGACCAGCGTGTCGTTCGAGTAAACCTCGAAATCATTATCCTGACTCAGCTTCAGACCGCGCGCGATCCGCATCGCGCCGATCGCCTTGTCGAGCGTCTGGTTGTAGGTCGCCTGCGAAGTGGATTGCGTCGCGATGTTGATCGTGCGATTCGTTGAGCCGAAATCGTTGAAATAGTGCGTGATCGGAACCAGCACCAGGCCGTCCTGGCTCTGCCCGAACGACGATCCCTTCTCGGCGAGAACGCCGATGATCTGATACGGCCGCTCGTTGATCTTGACGGTCTTCCCGAGCGGCGTCTGATTCGGAAAGAGTTTTTTCTCGATGTCGCGGCCAATGACTGTCACGCCGCGTCCGAGATCGACATCCTCGGCCGAGATGTTGCGGCCGTAACCGAGCGTGTACGAGTTGGCGGTCAGGAATTGATCGTTCGTGCCGACGATCGTCAGTCCCTGGATTTTCGAATTGCCGTACGCCACCGGTTTGCCGCCGTCGAACACCTTGAAGCAGATGGCGTTCGCCTGACCTTCCATCAGACGCTTGTACTCGTTCGCCTGCGCGAGGGAGATGTTGCGTCGATTTGCGTACTTCAGCTCGGGATCGCTCTTGCTGATCACCGGATACTTCGCGAATTGAAAAAGATTGCTGCCGAGGAAGCTGAGGCCGCCCTCGATGGAGGTTTGGATCACGCTGAGCGCGGTCATCACGCCGATGACCGAGAAAACGCCGATCGTGACGCCGAGCATCGTCAAGCCGGATCGCAGCCTGTTGGTTTTCAGCGCGTTGAGCGCCATGCGGAAAATCTCGTGGAAGTTCATGGCCTTCTGGACTGCGGTGCCTTGGCACCGCTTTCTCGGCCGCTGCTTGCTGCGGCCGGTCGGCAGCAAGCTGCCGGCTCGAGAGCGGCGGCAAGCCGCCGCATTCCAAAACTCATTCGTACCTCAGCGCCTCGATCGGATCCAATCGCGATGCGGAGAGCGCGGGCGCGAATCCGGAGACGATGCCCGTGACCGTCGAGACAATCAGCCCGGTCATCACGAGGCCGAGCGAGAACTTCATCGGGAACGAGGGGAATGCCGCCGCCACTGCGGCCGACATCAACCATGAGAGAAGCAGTCCCACCACTCCGCCGACAAGGCAGATCGCCACCGCCTCGACGAGAAATTGCAGCAGGATCGAACGCCGCTTCGCACCGATCGCCTTCCGCGTGCCGATCTCGCGCGTGCGCTCTTTCACGCTGACGTACGTGATGTTCATGATGCCGATCGCGCCGACGAACAATGCCAGACCGGTGACGAAAAGCCCCGCCACGGCGATGCCGCCCTTGATCGGACCGAGCGTGCTGCGCAGCGCCTGCTGTTCGTTGATCTCGAAATCATTCGCCTGTTCGGGACGCAAACCGCGGACGCGGCGCATGTCGCCGATCAGTTCGTCGGTCGCTGCCTGCATCCGTTCCTTGTCTTTGACCTTCACGCGAATCGAAGTATCGAGCCGCGAGCTGAACGTCTTCGTGAACGCCGGCAGCGGCACGACGGCGTAGTTGTCGAAGCTGAAGAGGCCGAGAAATGTGCCCATCTTGGTCCAGACACCGATGACGCGAAACGGGTTGCCATCGATGATGACCGTCTTGCCGACCGCCGGCTCGTTTGGGAACAGCGCATCGGCGACGTCGAAGCCGAGGACGCAAACGCTCGCGCCGACGCGCGATTCGGTTTCGGTGAAGAATCTCCCCTGGCTGAACGTGCCGATCGACGTGATGAGAAACTCGTCGGTCGTTCCCTGCGTGAAGACCTGGTTGACCTGGTTGTCGCCGTACTTGATGTTGCGCACGGTGTTCAATGTCGGTACCGCGGTGATCAGTTGCGTATTCGGTGACGCTGCAATGATCTTCCGGAGCTCCTCGGCATACCGCACCTGCATCACGCGGCGGTTGCGATAGTTCCACCAGTCATCGACGTGATGCCACGGCCACTTTTCGACGTAGAGGATGTCGTCGCCGATGACGGAGAGGCTGCGCTCGAATCCGATTTCGATTCCGGAGATCGCCGAGCCCATGAGTGTCACGGCGATGATGCCGATGATTACGCCGAGGGCCGTCAGGATCGAGCGCATTTTGTGGGCGCGGATGACCTGAAACGCGATTCGGAAAGCCTCGGTCAGTTCGTAGAGCATAAGAACAAGGAATGTTGAATGT
>DATBSF010000334.1:0-9844 GCA_036559905.1 Thermoanaerobaculia bacterium
GATCTCTCCGTCACCAAGACCGGACCTGCGACGACCACCGCCGGAAGCAACATCACCTACAACATCAGTGTCACGAACAACGGTCCGTCGGACGCAAGCAACGTCTCGCTGAGCGATCCCACGCCGACCGGTTTGACTTTCGTGTCGGCGACCGGCGGCTGCGTCACATTCGCGCCGTCTCCGTGCAACCTCGGCACGATGACTTCCGGGCAGACGAAGAGCTTTACTGCGACGTACACCGTTAGTTCTTCCCCGCCGAATCCGATCGTCAACACGGCGAGCGTCTCTTCGACGACGCCGGATCCGGCCAGCGGCAACAATTCTGCCTCCGTCACGACGACGACAACGCCGGCATGTCCCTCTGGTGCGCCGACGAATCTCTCGCCCGCGAATGGCGCGACGAATGTTCCAACCAGCGTGACTCTGTCGTGGAGCAATGTCGGCGCGGGCAGCTACAAGGTCTTCTTCGGCAAAGAGGGCACCGGCTGCCAGACTCTGATCGCGAACGTCGGTCAGACTTCGCTTGCCGTCGGCGGTCTCGATCCAGGCACCGTCTACGAGTGGCGCGTCGAAGCGACTTCCAATGGCTGCACGACCTTCACTTCGCCGTGTCAGAAATTCACGACGTTCTCCGCGTGCCCGACGACTCCCCCGACGCTGATATCTCCGGTCGGTGGCAACGTCAGCGGCTCGACCACATTCTCGTGGTCATCGGTTGCGGGCGCCGTCGATTACAAACTGTTCGTCAATAACAGCCTCATCGCAACCACGACGGCCACGAGTTTCGGCCCGGTCAGCATCAGCAACGGCCCGGTGAGCTGGTACGTCATCGCAGAATTCCAGGGCGGATGCGGTCCTCTGCAATCGCAGACCGCGACGTTCAACGGCTGCAACACCGCCGACGCGCCGCTGCCATCGATCGTCGCCAATGCTGCGTCAGGCCAGGGTTACGACCTGAAATTCACGCTTCCCCTCGGCACGACGCAGGCGGAGGTGCAGGAGTCGACCGATCCAGGCTTTGGGGCGGGCGTGACGAACACGCAGACGACGATGTCCAACACCGTCCACTTCCAGCACAGCGTCAACGTGCCGACGGCGTTCTACTATCGCGTCCGCGCGTTCCTCCCCTGCGCGAATGGCTTCACGGCTTACTCCGTCGTCGTGCGCGTCGTCCTTGCTCCGGTCGTCGCGCCGACGAATCCCAACTTCCCCGTGCCGGCAGGCAACAGCGGGCTTATTCAGATTCCGCTGCACATACCCGGATTCCCCGGCCAGTCGTTGCCGTTTACCGCGACACTCGACAACAAACCGTGGCTGAAGAGCGTGACGCCTTCGATGGGCGTGTTGCCACCCGAGGGACTCGACTTCATCGTCACGGCGGACATCACCGGTCTGCCTAACGGCACCTTCACGGGCACCGTGATTCTGCTGGTCACGACGTCCGCAATCGGCGGCAACATTCATCAACAAGGTGTCACGCCGGTCGGTGCGCCGGTATCGATCAGCCTCGTTACGCCGGTCACTCCAAAGCCGAGCGGCACACCGCCCGCGAACGCCCTGATCATCCCGTCGGTCGGTCACCTCGACGGCATCTCCTCGCATTGGCAGTCGGACATCCGCATCGCAAACACGTCGCAGCAGAGCGTGAAGTATCAACTCACGTTCACGCCGGATGACGCCGCGAAAGGCGTGAAGCAGACCTTCATCGACGTCGATGCCGGCGCCACCACTGCGCTCGATGACATCATCAAGACGTGGTATGGCGTCGGCTCGCTCGGCGAGACGGCGAATGGCGTTCTCGAAATTCGTCCAGCCGATAACCCAGGCAAAGGCGGTCCCGCGAACGACGACGTCAGTGTTTCGCTGACGACCGTCGCCTCGAGCCGCGCTTACAACGTCACCAGCCAGGGCACGTTAGGCCAGTTCATTCCGGCGCTGCCGTTCTCGGGCTTCGTCGGCCGCGCGCTCGACAACGCGCACGCCGCGACGGTACTCGGACTGCAGCAGATCGCGCAAAACAACGACTTCCGCACCAACCTCGGCGTGGTCGAGGCGTCCGGTCAGCCGGTTTCGGTGCTGGTCTCGGCATTCGATTCGAACGGCAGCAAGCTGCTCGACTTCCCGCTCGATCTCAAAGGCGGTCAGCAGGTTCAGCTCAACTCATTCCTCGCGCAGAACAAGATCTCGCTGGCCGACGGACGTTTCGAAGTGAAGGTCACCAATGGCGAAGGCAAAGTCACCGCCTACGCCTCGGTCGTCGACAACAAGAGCGGCGATCCGCTGCTCGTTTCAGGTGTGCCGCTCGGACAGAACGCGTTCGATCATTTCGTGCTGCCTGGCGTCGCCGATCTCAACACCGGCGTGGCCGCCTGGCGTACCGACATGCGCGTCTTCAATCCGACCACCACGCCGCAGTTCGTCACGCTGCAGTTCTTCGCGCAGAACAGCACCTCGGCGCCGCAGACGACTTCGATGACCGTTAATCCGGGTGAGGTCAAGAAGCTCGACAACACTCTGTCGTCGGTATTCGGATTGACGAATGTCGGCGGCGCGATGCACGTGACGACGAACTCCGCGACACCGCTCGTGGTCACCGGTCGCACCTTCAATCAGACGTCGGCCGGCACATTCGGTCAGTTCATCCCCGCGGTCACGTCGGCCGATGCGGTCGGCAAGTCGGATCGCGCGCTGCAGATTCTGCAGGCCGAAGATTCAGTGCGATACCGCACGAACCTCGGCATTTTCGAAGTCACCGGCAAACCGGCGACCGTCGAAGTGCAGGTGATCCTGCCCGACTCGAAGTTCGCTCCCACCACGCAGATTCCGATCGCGGCGAATGGCTTTATCCAGGTGCCGGTGATTCAGAGTTTCGGGCTGTCGAACATCTACAACGCGCGCATCAGCCTGCGCGTCGTGGATGGCGACGGAAAGGTTGGCGCGTATGGATCGGTGATCGATCAGATCACGCAGGATCCGACGCTGATTCCGGCGCAGAAGTGATGAGAAGAGTGCCGAGTGCCGGGTGCCGAGTGCCGAGGCACTCCCACCCCTCTCGGCACTCGGCACCCGGCACTATCAGCCGGTCCTCACGTTATTGATGAGCGCCTCCATATGATCCAGATACCGCTGCAGCGCGCGGCGTCCCGCGGCCGTCAGCGAGTATTCGGTTCGCGGCACGCGTCCTTCGAACGATTTCTTGCAGTTGAGGTAATTCGCTTCTTCGAGCTTACGCGTGTGCACGCTGACGTTGCCGTCGGTCGTCTTCAGAATCGCTTTGAGCTCGTTGAATGTCAGAGTCGGATTCACCGCCAGGGCGCTGACGATCGCCAGCCGCGTCTTCTCGTGAATCAGGCGGTCGAAATCGGGAATTGAAGTCTCGATGGGTTTGACCGCACGTTTCGTTGCCGTTTTAGCCGCCATAATTCCTCGCGATAATTAGTCCGAAGATGATGTGCAATCCGCCAAAGGCGGCGCCGAGGAGCAGGTTGCCGACGGCGAGGGGAACGAAGGCCGCCAGAGTCCCGAACGTCATGAAGCCGACTCCCATCACGGGAATCACGCGAAGGGAAAACGCGCCGCTGCTCACGAATGCCACGCCGTACAGCAGCATCCAGACCGAAGGGAGCGGCTCGAGGTTCCCGCCGCGCACGATCGCGAACGTGAGCACGGCGCCGGCGATCATCGGCGCGAAGTAGCTGATGAAGAACCGGCGCGCGGCGCCCGACATGAACGGCGTTCCGGCGCGACTCCCCTTGCGCCACATCGCGAGGCTGCCGATCACCGCCGCCACAACCGCCTCGCCCAGCCACGCGATGAGCCATTGCCGCGGACTCCAGGCGGTCATCGGCTCCGCGATTACCGTCGTCACCAGCGCCGTGATCCCGATGGCGAATCCTCCCCAACCGGGAATCGAAGTGAACGCGCTGGCGCGCTCCATCGCCTCGCGGATGTAGCGGAGATTGTCGACCGCATGATCTCTCAGCGCGTCGGGCACAGATGGATAATACCGGAAAAGTACTTTACGGCGATGGCGCCGCTTCCCGATCGACCAGCCACCACGTTTCGACGCCGCGCGTAACGACCGCGATCGGATAATCGGCGCCCGCCCGGACCTCCTGCAGGATCGGACGTTTGCTCTCTCCTGCGGCGATCACCTGGCGCAGCGCGGCCTCGCGAATTGTGTTTTTCGTCAGCGTCACGCGCCAGGCATTGAGCTTCGGAACATGCACCGCTGTCGCGATGCGATCGTCGACATTGAGCGCCGTGGTCCCTGGAAAAAGCGATGCCGTATGCCCGTCGTCGCCGATGCCGAGGGAGACGATATCGAGGCGGTCGAGGCCGAAGTCGCGCCATTCGCGCTCGAACTCATTCGCTGTTTCTGCCGGATCGTTCAACTCGGTGCGGAATCGCAGAAAGCGATGGAGGTCCGGCATTCCGCGCGCGAACAGCGTCTTCTCGATCATGCCGGCGTTCGACTGCGGATCGTCGATCGGAACATAACGCTCGTCGACGACGACCCACGTGATCGGAATCTCGCGCAGCCGATCGTTTTGACCGAGGCTCTGATAAAGCGGCTTGGGCGTGGAGCCGCCGGAGAGACCGATCGTGCGCGCGCCCGCTTCGATGCGCTGCAGGAGCGTACGCTCGGCGCCGCGGAGGAGATCGTCGACGGTGTCGAAGATGCGGAGGTTCATAAGCCCTCTGGAGTGCGGTGCCTTGGCACCGCTCTAATGGCCGCGGCTTGCCGCGGCCGCCGGCAGCAAGCTGCCGGCTTTGAAAGCGGCGGCAAGCCGCCGCAGTCCAAAGTCATCGCGCGACGCGCTTCGCGAGCCGCGAGGCCACCGGCAGCACTTTGAGCAGCACCTGATCGCCCTTCGCGTGCTTGAGCTGGCGCACGATGAGGTCTTCGGTATTGCGCGAGATCGCGCGCGTGACCGACTCGGGCACCGAGACATTGCCGTCGACGTTCGCCACCAGAATCCCGCGTTCGCGATCGCGCGAGATGCTCGCACACGACCCATCATCGAACGCCACCTCGGCATACGAGATGCCGCCGATGTCGCTCTCCTGCTTGCGCCGCTCGATGTTGTACTCGATCGAACCGAGCGGCCCTTCAACCTTGCCGGCTGAATCGACGTGATGCCCGACCTGCGCGCTGATCCAGCCCGCGTACAGCAATGACTCGACGATCTCGCCGAAAAAGTCGGCGCCCGAAGTTCCTGCGATGACGCGCACGCGCCGGATCATGTCGAGCCGCCCGCGCATGTGCGGCGGATCGAAAATTGACGCGGTCGCCTGCCGCCATTCCGCGAGGCGCACCCAATTCAAATCGGCGGGCGTGGTGGTGGTCTTCTCCGCGACGCGATTGACGAGCATCAAATCGGCCGGCGAATCGAAGTGGACAGAATCGACGATCAGCCGATCGGCGGGATCGAGCAGCGCCAGAACGTAGTCTTCATTTTCATTGGGCAGATCGCCGAGCCACCACACGGCGACCGGCATGTCGGGAATGAGCAGCGCGTTGACGAGCGGCGGCACGCGATGCACGCGATCCCCACCCGCGACAATCGAGATCTCTTCGGAACACACCTGTTTCCCGCCGCCGACCAGATGGCAATTCGCGCTGATCCACGATGCAATCTCCGGCGCGGCTGCAGGATCGGCGCGCACGATGATCGATCGCTGCGGCACGGTCGCACTTGCGCGCCCGAGCGCCACGCTGGCCTCGGTATGCGTCGTCGGATTCGAAGTGTGTGCGACCACGTTCCAAAGCGCCGCGCGGGTCAACGCGTCATCGGAGACTTCCTTGCTGCTTCGCCAGAGGTCCGCGAGATTCTTCTCGATCGAGGTGACGTCAACTCGAACATCGGCTTCCAGCGGCAGCGTGCTCACGGACGCCTCCACTTGCGGCCGTCGCGCTCGATCAATCGCTCAGCCGACTCCGGACCCCACGTGCCGGCCGGATAAAAGTCGGGAGGACGCGGATCGGCCGTCCACGCGTTGAGCAGCGGATCGAGCCACGCCCACGCGGTCTCCACTTCATCGCGGCGTGCGAACAGCGTCGAGTCGCCTAACATCGTCTCGAGCAGCAACCGCTCGTAAGCCTCCGGCGGCTCGGCGCCGAACGAAGTCGCGTAGCGAAACTCCATCGTGACCGGAGCGGTTCGCACCGACGGACCGGGAACTTTCGAGTCGAACTTCAATGAGATGCCTTCGTCCGGCTGAATCCGGATCGCGAGCACATTCGGCTGCGTCTGCACGCCGCGGAGTCTTCGCCACATCGGATATGGCGCGGGCCGGAAATGGATCGAGATGTCGGTCACGCGTTTCGGAAGTCGCTTTCCGGAGCGGATGTAGAACGGCACATCGGCCCAGCGCCAGTTGTCGACGAAGACCTTCATCGCCGCGAACGTCTCGACCTTCGACTCGGGATTCACATTGGGCTCTTTCCGATACGCGATCGCCTTCTCTCCGAGGACCGAGCCGTCGGCGTATTGCCCGCGGACGGCGTTCTCCTGCTCGTGCCCTTTCGGAAACTCGCGCAGCGCGCGCAGCACCTTCACTTTTTCGTCGCGGACCGGATCGGCTTCGAATGCCACCGGCGGCTCCATCGCGATCAGCGACACGAGCTGCAGCATGTGATTCTGAATGATGTCGCGGGTGATGCCGGCGCCTTCGAAATAGCTTCCGCGTTTCTCGACTCCGATCGATTCCGCCACCGTCACCTGTACATGGTCAATGTATTGACGGTTCCAGAACGGCTCGAATATTCCGTTCGCGAACCGCAGGACCAGCAGGTTCTGCACAGTTTCTTTGCCGAGGTAGTGATCGATGCGGAAGACCTGGCGTTCCCGAAAGGTGCTGACCGCGACCTTGTTCAGCTCCTTCGCCGATTGCAGATCGTGTCCGAACGGCTTCTCGATGATGACCCGCGTGAACGGACCGCCGTGCTCCGGGTCGGTGACCATCTTCTCCCTGCCGAGCAGCTCGGAGATCACCGGGAAGAACTGCGGCGGCACCGCCAGGTAGTAAATTCGACGGCCTCCCGTTCCGCGCGTGCGATCGCATTCCTGCAGCTTCTCATTGAGACGGATGTAGGCTGGGTGGTCGCCGAACTCGCCCTGGACGTAGAAGAGCCCCTTCGCGAAATTCTCCCAGATCGCGTCGTCGACCGGCCGCGTGCGCGCGTGCTTGTCGCACGCCTCGCGCATCGCCATGCGAAACGCGTCGTCGGTGAAGTCCGGCCGCGCGAATCCAATGATCGTCTGCCCCGTCGGAAGCAGACCGTCATGCGCGAGCGAATAGAGCGCCGGCAGGAGCTTGCGTCCCGTGAGATCGCCCGACGCGCCGAAGATCACGAGGCAAGAGGCATCGGGAACGCGTTCCTGTTCCAGACCTTCGCGCAGTGGGTTGGCGGCGGGGGCCTGGGTTGGTGCGGTGACCGACATCGTGTGAGCGGATTCTATAGGAACGAGGAATGTTGAATGTTGAATGTTGAGTGTTGAATGAGGCGTTCTTACTTTTCCATTCAACATTCAACATTAAACATTTAACATTCCCGTCCATGCCCTCCCGAGTCGCCATCGTCCGCGGCCTCCGCACTCCCTTCGCAAAATCCGGCACGCACTTCGCCCGCCTGTCCGCCCTCGACCTCGGCAAGATGGTCGTAGCGGAGCTGATCGAGCGCAGCGGCATTGATGCGTCGACGGTGCAGGAAGTTGTCTTCGGCAACGTGATCCCATCCGTCAAAGCGCCCAACATCGCGCGCGAAATCGTCCTCGGCACCGGCCTTCCACGAAAGATTCCGGGATACACGATCGGGAAAGCGTGCGCGTCGGCGAATCAGGCGATCGCCTCCGCTTCTGATCTGATTGCGCGCGGCTACGCCGATGTCGTGATCGCGGGCGGTTCAGAATCGCTATCCGATATCCCGATACTTTTTTCGAAGAACTTTTCCGACGCGCTGGTCGGCGCCAGCAAGCAGAAGAGCTTCGGCGGAAAGCTCGGCGCCTTTCGCAGAATCCGGCCGAAGGACCTCGCGCCCGACGCGCCGGCGATTGCCGAATCGACGACCGGTCTGTCGATGGGAGAGTCGGCCGAGAAGATGGCCAAGGAGAATCACATCTCGCGTGAGGCGCAGGACAAATTTGCCCTGCAAAGCCATCATCGCGCGGCGGCCGCTACGGCCAGCGGGCGATTCAAGGAAGAAGTCATGACGGTCGTGGTGCCGCCGTCGTACGACACCGTGGTCGAGACGGACAATCTCATCCGCGCCGACACGACGCTCGAAGCGCTCGCGAAATTGCGTCCGGTATTCGACAAGAAATACGGAACGATTACCGCCGGAAACTCATCGCCGCTGACCGACGGGGCGGCCGCAGTGCTTCTCATGTCGGAGGAGCGCGCGAAAGCGGAAGGATTGAAGCCGATCGGCTATCTGCGCAGCTACGCCTTCGCGGCCACCGATCCGTTCGATCAACTCCTGCAAGGTCCGGTGTTCGCGCTGCCGATTGCACTCGAGCGCGCGAAGCTGACGCTCAAAGACATGGGCGTGATCGAGATGCACGAGGCGTTCGCGGCGCAGGTGCTGTCGAACATCCAGTGGATGGGATCGAAGAAGATTGCGCAGGAGAAACTCGGGCGGAGCGAGCCGGTCGGCGACATCGATCCCGAGAAGATCAATCGCACCGGCGGATCGATCGCGTTAGGCCATCCATTCGGCGCAACCGGCGCGCGCATCGTGACCACCGTCTGCAACGAGCTCCAACTGACCGGCGAGCAGTACGGCCTGATCACCGTCTGCGCGGCGGGCGGGATCGGGGCGGCGATGGTCGTGGAAAGGGAGTAGTCAACGCGCGCACGCGTTCCACGACCAATGCGTTCGCGTTTGACAGTTGGTTGCATTCTGGCCGTTCTCGTCCTTTCCAGTATCGACCTCACCTATGAGTGGTATGCGCCCCTGAGTGGCCCGGAAGGGCGGGTGGATTGGTACTCGCAAATCGGCCTGATAAACGGAGTCCTTGTTTACGCCAACCATGAGCCGCCCGGCGGCGGTATGTTTACTGGTCTTCATTTGCCGCGCCTTGCTCCGATGCCTTTTTACGCCGGCGCCGGACCGGAGGGTGGAGGCATATTGGTCGCGATTTGGTTTCTCGGCAGCGTCGGATGGATCATTCTCCTGGTGCTGTTCTCTAGACGTGCACGGACTGCCGCGACGCGGAGGACACATTAGATTTTCGCAGTGAAAACGAAACTCGATCTCTACAAGAAATTCGCCGCTGACTACGCGACGCCGCGTCAGCCGGCGCTCGTAAAGCCGGGCGCGGCGCAGTACTTGTCAATCGAAGGTCGCGGCGAACCCGGCGGCACTCAATTCATTCATCGCCTCGGCTGCCTCTACAACGTCGCATTCACGATCAAGATGACGAACAAGTTTGCGGGCCGCGACTATGCGGTCTGCAAACTCGAAGGTCTGTGGTGGGGTCGAAAACCGGATGGGATTTCCTTTCTCAACGAACCGCGCTCTTCGTGGCGTTGGGCGCTGCTCATACGCACACCGGATTTCATTGGGAAAGATGATTTGGCCCAGGCAATCGAAGTCCTCCAAAAACGCGAGAAACCGAAAGAACGGACGTGAAGCTCCGCCCCCTTGATGAAGGACAGTCAGTGCAAATGCTCCACGTCGGCCCGTACGACAAGGAGTCGAAGAGCCTCGATCTGATGGAGAAGTTTGCGGGCGCGCAGCAACTGGAGCCACACGGCGTTCATCACGAGATCTACCTCTCCGATCCGCGCCGCGTGGCCGCCGAAAGACTTCGAACGATTCTGAGAATGCCGGTGCGCC
>DATBSF010000335.1:0-7750 GCA_036559905.1 Thermoanaerobaculia bacterium
CACGAGTTTCTGCAATTCCTCAAAGGGAACTTCCCAATGGAGAAACAGCAGGTGATGCCAGTTCTGGTGCATCACCACCGTTGCGTCCGGCTCCCGCGTAGGAGTCACTCGATCGATTTCCAACGATGTCACGTGTTTGGCTAAAGCAAGATCTCGTCCTGACTTAGAATCGACTGCCGATGAAGCATCTGCCCTTTCTGCTTGTCGCCACCGCTGTCTTTGCATCGTGCGCAAGCTCGGGCCAGACCGGTTCGAAAGCGAAGATTCCCGAGCCGGGCATCGGAATCGACCAGGCCGTCGGTCCAGCGCAGCTCGGATATCCCTACGGACCGATCGAAGTCAAATACGAGCTCGGCGTCCAGAACAACGCGACCGAGACGATCACGCTGATCCGCGTCGACATTCAATCAGTCAATCCTGGCGGCGGCGCGTACAGTCTTCGCCACAGCTTCTACAACTTCAAGCAGGCGATTCCGCCGAACAGCATCGGCGTCGTCACGTTCTGGGCGAAGGCATTCTCGTGGGGACGCGGGCTGCGCGAAAACGAGCCGGTCACGGTCCGCGGGGTCGCATATTTCGAATCCGGGAGCGGCACCTTTCAGAAAGTGTTCATTCGCGACCTGTCGCAGTATCCCGACTAGCGCAGCCGCTGCTGCATCAGCCAGCGCGCAAGTCCGGCATCGGCGTAGGCAAGATCCCACGAGTCGTGACCGATGCCAGGATATTCGGTGTACGTGACGTTGCCGCCGTTTCGGCGCAGCGCCTCCACCATGTTCCGCGATTCGGCCACCGGCACCTCGCCATCATCCGTTCCGTGAAACGCCCAGACCGGAGTGGGCCCGATGGCCTGCGCCAGCGCGGCATACGGATCGGACGCGCCGACGATGCGCGCAACGTCGGGGGGCGGCTCGATCGGAAACGGATCGACTGGATCGCGTGCGATCTCGCCGGCGATGGGAACAACCGCCGCGAATTTGCGCCGATGGCGCGCGAAGTACCACGCGCCCGACCCGCCCATCGAGATTCCGGTGAGATAGATCCGCCGCCGATCGCCGTGAAATTCGCGGATCGAATTCTCGAGCGCCGCCATCGCCTGCAACTCCATTTCGCCGTACCACTCGTGACCGAGGCGGCATTGCGGAAAAACGATCACGGATTTGTATCGATCGCTGAAGCGGTCGAGCCCGGGACCGAGGCCGAGCGTCACCTGGCGAAGGTTGTCGTCTCCCCTTTCGCCGCTGCCGTGCAGATAGAGAATGACGGGCCAGTGATGCAGCTTCGTGTAGTGCGGCGGCAGCCAGACGCGATAGCGATATTCGTGATCGCCTAACGTGACGCTGCGCTCGAGAAAGCGCGAGCGTGGCGCGCACGAGAGAAGAATCGTCAGAATCAGGAGCGCGCTGCGGCGCTGCATCACTCGAAGAGATCGTACTCCGCAACCGGCAGAACCGCCGACTGGTCTGCCATGTCGGATTGCCACGTCGCGAAGACGTACAGATCCCAATGGAGGAGGAACACTTCGCGGCTCATTTCCCAGCGGGCAGTGAGCCCGGGCAACACGCCGCGCTTCGTCTCTTTGATGAGATGTCCGAGGTTGTAGATGACGGTCTGCCGCTGGCGGAAGCCGGCTTGCGAACAGAAAAAGTTCAGGGCCGCTTCGATCTTGAAACGCTCCTGATAACGGACCGGAACGGTGTCCCACACCGCGCGACGCATCACGCGAATCCCGGAGAGCACCGGTCCGACCTTCATCTGCAGGTGAAAGAAGTTTCGGAGTGGACCGCGGTTTCTGACGCCGATGTTCATGTCGCACTCGTCGCGCATCACGGGACGGAGGAGAGCGGCGATGTGGTCGTCGGTGAGGTTGAACATATCGCCGTCGACGAAGAAAAGGATGTCGTGCCGGGCGTACTCGACGCCGACCCGCATCGCATAGCCCTTGCCGCGGTTTTCGCGCAGCGCGATGGTCGTCACGTCGAAGGTACGGGCGATGTCGACGGTGGTGTCCGTCGATCCGTCGCTGACCACGATGATCTCGTCGATCAGACGGTTACGCGTCAGTACCGTAAGGACTTCGGCGATCGTCTTCTCTTCGTTATACGCGGCGATGATTGCCGAAATCCCCAAAACTCACCTCAAATCACACGACTCTTTGCAACCGGCAGACCATAGCACACCCGCCCAACTGTACTCGGGACCTACTTTTGCAGAATCCGCTTCGCATGAAACGCACTTTGATCTACGCAACGGCCTTGGTTTTGTTGAGCGGATGCAACACGCTCTCGAACCTGCACATCCTCAACCCGTCGTATTCACTTCGCGGAGTGCAGCCGCGCGTGAATTTTGGCATTCCGCCGACAATGGACTTCGATTTCACGGTCGGAGTCGACAATCCGAATCCGGTTGAGCTTCGCCTCGATCACTTCGATTTCGATGTGCTGGTCAACAACAATCGCGTGTTGAACAACGTTCGCAGCATTCAGGGAGTCCATATTCCGGCGCGCGGAGTCGGCGACGTGCACCTCACAGGGCACGTCACGTACGACTCCATCCGGACGATCTTTAATGAGCTTGCGAACATCGTCCAGGGGAACCGCGCCAGTTACGCGATTCAGGGCAATGCCTATTACGACACGCCGGTTGGCCAGCTGCGATTCCCCGTGACGGTTTATTCGTCGCGTTAGCCGCGAACGTTGCGGGTGACGGTGATCGTTTCCGCGAGGAAGCGGCCGTTGTTGTTGTAGCCGCTGACGCTGATCTGATCGCCGCGCTCCAGATCGTTCACGTTGTAGTTGTTTCCCTGATACACGACGCGGGTTTTGTTGTCGTAATAAATCGACTGGTTCCCCGTCTGCGTGTTGCGCAGGTTGTTCACGTAGTTGACGGCCACGTCGATGCGCTGATTCGTCGGGTCGACGAAATTGACGGTCGCCTGAACGCTCGACGGGTTACTGCTCGAGGTCTGCGGAGTTCCGAAGATCCCGCCCAGATCGCCGAGTCCACTGCTGCCGCACCCTGCCAGCAGTAAAACAACCAGGAGCACTGAAAGCTTACGCATGCAAAACCTCCTATCGGTTCATGCACAATGGGAGCAAGGATCAAGCCGTTGTCCGACCGACCGCGCACGCCTCTGACCCTCGGCGCAATCGCTGCCGTGCTCTACTTTTCGGAGGGTCTGCCTTTCGGGATCGTCACCGATCTCGTCCCCGTCTATCTGCGAATCGAACACATCGAGCTGAAGACGATCGGACTCGCAAGCGGAGTCAGCATTGCGTGGACGCTGAAGTTTCTGTGGTCGCCGCTCGTCGATAGTTTCGGCACGTACCGCCGCTGGATCGTGGGTGCGCTGATCGCGATCATCGGAGCGCTTGCTGCGATCGCATTGCTTCCGTCAAACGTGACGACGATGTTTTACGCGCTGCTCGCGATTCTCGCGATCGGCTCAGCGACGCAGGACATCGCGGTCGACGCCTTCACGATTCGCGCGACGCCGTCGGCGATGCTCGGTCACGTCAACTCCATCCGCGTAACGGCCTATCGCGTCGCGATGATGGCGGGCGGGGGCGGGCTGGCGATCATCGCCGGGCGGGTGGGTTGGCGGAGCGCATTCGGCGCGGCGGCAGCGATCGCACTTCTGATTCTCGTCTTCGCGCTGACGCTTCCGGACGATCGCGGCGAACAGAAAGAGCGCTCCAGTTTTCTCGCGGATCTCTTGCACTGGCTGAAACGGCCGCGCGCCGGAATCCTTCTGACGATCGTATTTCTCTATCGACTCGGCGAGTTCGCCATCGTGCGAATGATCAAACCATATTGGGTCGATCGCGGTTACTCACCCGCCGAAATCGGCACGATCACCAGCGTCGTCGGCGGCACCGCCATCGTCCTCGGCGTAATCCTCGGCGGCTTCGTCGTCGCGAAGTTCGGCGTGTATCGCTCGCTGATCTGGCTCGGTATCGCGCAGACAGTTTCGAATCTCGGATACGCAATCGTGGCGACGGTCGACGCCGGACGATGGGCGATCTACGCCGCCGCGATCCTCGAAAACCTCGGCTACGGCGCCGGCAATGCCGCGTTTCTCGCGTATCTGATGTCGATCTGCGACCGGGAGCGCGCGGCAACGGAGTACGCCCTGCTGTCGGCCGCGTTCGGCTTTACCGGCACGCTGGTCGGCGCCGCGAGCGGATACATCGCGCAATACGCCGGCTATCCGTTCTATTTCTGGCTCACGGTTTTCCTTGGCATCCCGGTGCTGCTGCTCTTGCCATTGATCCGCAATGAAACATCGTTTTCACGTACCTGACGTGCTGAAGAGCGGCACCACGATCGCGCTCGATGCCGAGGAGCGCCATCACGCGCGCGTGCTGCGCGTGCGCGAAGGAGAAGAAGTCGAAGTGTTCGACGCGCTCGGAAAAAACTATCTGGCGCGCTTCGAGAGTGCGGAGTCGATCGCGATCCTGCGTGAAACCGAGAACCGAGAACCAGGAACCGAGAACCATTTGGCAATCTCGATCATCCAGCTCGAGAAATTCGAATTCGTCCTGCAAAAAGGCACTGAGCTCGGCGTGCGCTCATTCATTCCGCTGATCACGGATCGGATCGAGGTGCGCATCGAGCGCATTCGCGGCAAGGAAGAGCGCTGGAAAAAGATCGTGCTCGAAGCGGTGAAGCAATCGGGAAGATCGCAAATCCCCACGATCGAGCCGCCAACAAAATTCGATGAAGCCATCAAGCGCGAAGGGATGAAGATCGTCTTTGATGCGGACACACAAACCGGCCACCGGCAACCGGCCACTGCGGCCACGCTCTTCATCGGTCCCGAGGGCGGCTTCAGCGAGCGCGAACTGCAGCTCGCGCGCGATTCCGGCGCGTCATTCGAGCGGCTCGGTCCGCGCCGATTGCGCGCGGAGACCGCGGCGATCGTCGCGTTGGCCATCGTCGCTGCGAGAAGTGGCGACATTTGATAGGCTTGCGCGCCCGATGGCCAGCGACACCCTGACGATCGTCGACAATCGCACCGGAAAAAAATACGAAGTTCCGATCGTCGACGGGACGATCCGCGCCACCGATCTGCGTCAGATCAAAGACGGAACCGACGACTTTGGTCTGATGACCTACGACCCGGCCTTCATGAACACCGCCGCGTGTCGCAGCGCGATCACGTTCATCGACGGCGACAAGGGAATCCTCGAATATCGCGGCTATCCCATCGCAGAGCTCGCGGAAAAAAGCAGTTACCTCGAGACGTCGTACCTCCTGCTCAAGGGCCAGCTCCCGAGCAAGAAGGAGCTCGACGAGTGGATCTGGAACATTACGCATCACACGATCATCAACGAAAACCTCAAGGAATCGCTCGACGCGTTCCGCTACAACGCGCATCCGATGGGCAAGTTGATCTCCACCGTCGCTGCCCTCGGAACTTTCTATCCCGAGGCGAAAAACATCTTCGATCCGGCGGTGCGCGAGAAGCAGATTCACCGCTTGATCGCGAAGATGATCACGATCGCCGCGTTCGGATATCGGCGCATGCTGGGCATGCCGTACGCCTACCCCGACAACGATCTGTCCTACACCGGCAACTTCCTCAACATGATGTACCGCGCGACGGAAGTGAAGTACGAGCCGAATCCGGTCCTCGAGCGCGCGCTCGACGTGCTGTTCATCCTGCACGCCGATCATGAGCAGAACTGCTCGACCAACGCCATGCGCGCCGTCGGCAGCTCTCACGTCGAGCCCTACGCCGCAGTCGCCGCAGCCGCCGCGGCGTTGTACGGACCGCTTCACGGCGGCGCGAACGAAGAAGTCATCCGCATGCTCACCGAAATCGGATCGAGCAAGAACATTCCGGCGTTCATCCAGCGCGTGAAGTCAGGCGAAGGCGTGAGGCTGATGGGCTTCGGGCATCGCGTGTACAAGAACTACGACCCGCGCGCCAAGATCATCAAGAGCGTTGCGTACGAAGTCTTCGAGGTCACCGGAAAGAATCCGCTGCTCGACATCGCGCTCGAGCTGGAGAAGATCGCGCTCGAGGACGAATATTTCGTCAAGCGCAAGCTCTATCCGAACGTCGACTTCTACTCAGGGCTGATCTACCAGGCGATGAAGTTTCCGATGGACATGTTCCCGGTGCTTTTCGCGATTCCGCGCGTCTCCGGCTGGCTCGCCCAATGGGAGGAGATGCTGCAGGATCCCGATCAGAAGATCGCACGCCCGCGGCAGATCTACGTCGGGCCCGAACGCCGGGACTACGTTCCGATCGCCAAACGCTGACGCCTGACGCGGTCAGCGTGTCATCAGCAGGCTGCACGAGCGCGGAGAAAAACCGCGGCTTCCCTCAGCGGCCTCTGGCACACCGACTGCTGAGTCTGCGAGTGCCGGTTCACACAAGGGGTGCGTATGAGATCCGCCAGATTCGCCGCTTTCTTCTCTCTTCTCTTCGCTGTTTCCGCGTTCGCCCAGATCAATGACACCTACGTGATCCCGGTTGCCGGCAACACGCCGGGCGCATTCGGCACCCGCTGGATGACGCAGTTCAGCGTCTTCAATCCGCAGTCCTACGCGCTGAAAGTCAGCGTGACGTTCATTCCGACGCTCGGCGGACGCGGACAGGAAGCGCTCATTCGCGTTCCCGCGAATGCGGTCGGCTTCTCGAACAACGTCCTCAGCGATGTCTTCAATCTTTCGGGCGGTGGCGCGCTGCTCGTCGCGACGTTCCCCGAAGACAACCCGGGCGTTCCCAACGATGTCATCTCGCGTGCGTTCCTTGTCACGACAAACACATTCAACAACTCGTCGGCAGGAACGTTCGGCCAGACGATTCCGGGCGTGTGGGCGGGGCTGATGGATTTCGCGACCGACGGCATCAGCGCGGTGGCGCATGGCATCCGCAACGATTCCCGACAGGGCTGGCGCGCCAACGTCGGCGCCGTCAACCTCGGTCGCACCAGCGTGACGATGCGGCTGAACGTCTATGACATCAACGGCGCGGTCGTGGCGCGCAACATCCCGTTCACGATCCCGCCGCTCGCGCACATGCAGGACTCGCTGCCGGTGCAGGTCGATCGCGGATCGATCGAGTTTTTCGTCGACGACTCGACCAAGGATGCCGTCGTCTTCCCGTACGTCTCTGTCATCGATCAACTCTCCGGCGATCCGACCTATCAGTCGCCGACGCTGCTCGCGACGACGAAAGCGCTGTTCGGAAAAGGCGCGATCGATCCGACTTCGATCGGAAAGAAGATCGACAACGCCTACGCCCGCTCGGTCCGCGCGACAGCCGATCGAATTGGTGAGGTGCAACTCAAAGCCGAAAGGTAAAATGCGCGCCCATGTCTGGCGCGCTGCTCGATACCTCTCTGCCGCTCCCACTCGTCCGCCGAGGAAAAGTACGCGACGTGTACGACCTCGGCGAGGCGTTTTTGTTTGTGGCTACCGATCGCATCTCGGCATTCGACGTCGTCCTGTCGCCGGGAATCCCCGACAAGGGACGCATCCTCAATCAAATTTCCAATTTCTGGTTCAAGCAATTCATCAAGATCGAGAATCACCTTCTGGAATCCAATTTTCAAAATTTCCCGTCCGAGGTTCGCTCGCATCCGGAATTGCGCGGACGCAGCGTCATCGTGCGGAAGTGCAGCGTCATTCCAATCGAGTGCGTCGCGCGCGGATATCTGGTGGGATCGGGATGGAAGGAATATCAGCAGTCGGGCACGGTGTGCGGAATCCGGCTGCCGCCGGGCCTGAAAATCGCGAG
>DATBSF010000336.1:0-3864 GCA_036559905.1 Thermoanaerobaculia bacterium
ATCCCTGCATGTAACCTCGAAACGCTGCCTCTTCAATGATGCCGGCGACCGCAGACAGAGTCATTACGAGCAACACCAGCGTCGGGAACGGCACGAGGCGAAACAGTTTGTAATACACGTTGTAGGTCGGCGGCGTGATCGGAGAAAGAACGAGATGGAGCGCCACCACACTTGTCATTCCCAGACCGCCGGCAACGAGCGCCCATCGCCACTCGTGTCGTGAAAGCGAGCGCGCGGCCAGACCTTCCGCTCGGGATTGCGCTGTGGACAGCGGCCACCAGCGTCCACCGAAGTATTGCCAAAAGATCCAGAGCCACAGAATGATGGGAGCAACCGACCACGGAATGGTCGGCCATCGCTGCAAATTCGCGTAGAAGAGAACGCCTGGCGGCCGTTCGCCGACCGTAAACACAGCCAGGCCGACCAATACCGCACGCACGACCACAGGAAGGCGCTTCCAGAGGCGTCTCATACTGCCAGTTACGCATACTGTACGCGCGTTGTTTCGGCGGGATCGCCGTCGGGAGAGACCCTTTGAGAAAGCCCTAAGTTATGCTCGGAGGTAGCGGATGGACGCCGAAACTGATCGACAGAAGACTGGTCTCGATGATCCGCGAGCCGTCGATATCCTGACCACCGAGCACTGGAGCCTTCTGACGAGTCGTACGCTCGGATATCAGGAGATCTTCGGGAGGACGACGATCTTCGTCGCAATTCTCTCGGCCACAATCGTCGCCGTTGCGCTGATGGCGCAGGCCACGCAATTCAGCCCGGTGTCACTGCTGATCGCCGCGCTGCTGATGACCGTCGATCTTTTCATCGGACTCATGACCTTCGCACGCAGCGTCGCGATCAATTTCGAAGATGCACGCTGGGTCGCCGGAATGAATCTACTGCGGCACGCCTACTTGAAGATCGTTCCGGAGCTGGAACCATTCTTCATTACGGGTCACGAGCCTCGTGCCGACCAGCAATCTCTTGCCCACGGCGCGACACAACATCCCAGGAACCTGGCCAAGAGCCTTACAACAACCTCGAGCGTGGTCGCCGCGCTCAACTCGGTGCTTGCCGGGGCATTGGCCACTGACCTCGCCGCGCTTTTCGGCGAAGGTCGCACATTCGGCATTGTCATTGGAGCCGCGATCTCAATTGTGTCGGGGGTGCTGCACGTCGTCTACGCCGCGCGCTATCGAAAGCGACACTCGCCAACCCAATGAGCATCTACGCTCTCAAATCGCGCTTTCAAGATCTGCTGCGCCCGATCGTGCGCCGATTGCATGCGATCGGTGTAACCGCCAACCAGGTGACGCTCTTCGCTTGCGCGGTCTCGATCGCGGTGGCGGCGGTCCTTATCCGGGCGCCGCGAATCTGGTTCGCAATCTTCCCGGTGTGGATGTTCCTCCGAATGGCGCTCAACGCGATCGATGGCATGCTCGCCCGCGAATTCGGACAGAAGTCACCTCTGGGCGCCTATCTGAATGAATTGACCGACGTCATCTCCGACGCCGCTCTCTATCTGCCGTTCGCGTTCGTCTCACCATTCGATTGGCGCTCCGTCGGTGCCGTGATTTTCGCGTCGACGGTTGGAGAAATGACGGGCGTTGTCGCGGTGATGACCGGTGCTTCCCGCCGTTACGACGGGCCGATGGGCAAGAGCGACCGCGCGTTCGTCTTCTCTCTCTTCGCCCTGTGGATTGCGTTGACGCCGAGGCTTCCGCAGTGGTCGATATGGTTGATGTGCCTCGTTGCGCTGGCGGCTGCGATGACAGCGATCAATCGCATTCGCGGCGGTCTGCGCGAAGTGCGGGCGAACCGAGGTACATTGGTAACGTGATTAGTCGGCGGCCCGACGAGCGCGTGTTTCACGCGTTTGACGGTGCGGAGATTTTCTATCGGCATTGGCCCGCGACGACGAAACCATCGGCGGGCGCGGTCGTGCTCTTCCACCGAGGACATGAGCATTCCGGGCGGATGGCTCACATCGTCGATGAGCTCGACCTTCCGAATTTCGATTTTTTCGCGTGGGATGCGCGCGGCCACGGTCGCTCGCCGGGACCGCGCGGGTACAGCCCGAGCCTCGGCACCTCCGTTCGCGATGTCAACGACTTCGTCTCCGAGGTGAGCCGGCAATCCGGGCATCCGATCCAGAACGTTGCGGTGATCGCACAAAGCGTTGGAGCGGTCTATGTCGCGACGTGGCTGCACGATTACGCTCCGCGGATCCGCTGCGCGGTGCTCGCGTCGCCGGCGTTCAAAGTGAAGTTGTATGTGCCGTTCGCGCGTCGCGGCCTGGCGGTGATGGAGAAGGTCCGCGGCAATTTCTTCGTCAAGAGTTACGTGAAGGCGAAGTTTCTGACGCACGATCCGGAGCGGATCGCGTCATTCGATGCCGACGATCTCATCACGCGCGACATTTCCGTCAACATTCTTCTGGCGCTTTACGCGACCGCCGAACGCATCGTCGCGGATGCCCAGGCGATCACCGTTCCGCTTCAACTTCTGATCTCCGGAGACGACTGGGTCGTCCATCACGGTCCGCAGCACGATTTCTTCAATCGCCTGGGCAGCACGGTGAAGGAGCGTCACGTACTTCCAGGCTTCTATCACGACACTCTGGGCGAGCGTGACCGTCGCGATGCGGTCGATCGGATCCACGCATTCATCACGAAGCGATTCGAGGAGCCGCCGGTTGTGGTCGATCTGACCCAATCGGACAAGACCGGTCCGACTCGGCAGGAGGCCGATGAGCTCTCGACGCCTCTTCCGACCCTTTCGCCGCGCGGTCTCTTCTGGTCGGCCACACGAGCCGCCATGAAAGCCGGCGCGGGTTTCTCGGACGGACTTCGCCTCGGTCAACAAACAGGATTCGATTCCGGCAGCACGCTCGACTACGTCTATCGCAACGAGGCGACCAGCGAGTCAAAAATAGGACGTATTATCGATCACAATTATCTGCAATCTATTGGTTGGCGCGGCATCCGTCAGCGAAAGGTTCACGTCGAGGAGCTGATTCGCGAGGCGATGGAACGGCTCGAGAAAGCCGGCATGCCGATCCACGTCATGGACGTCGCCGCCGGACACGGCCGATATGTGCTGGAAGCGCTCGACTCGGCGAAGGTGCGGCCGGCATCCATTCTTCTGCGCGACTACAGCGACTTGAATGTCAGCCAGGGCGCGGCATTGATTGAATCGAAAGGCCTCGGCTCGATCGCTCGCTTCGTCAAAGGCGACGCGTTCGATCGCGGCAGTCTCGCTGCCGTCACGCCCCGACCAACACTCGCGATCGTCTCCGGTCTGTACGAGCTCTTTCCCGACAACGACATGGTCGGCCGCTCGCTCGCCGGGATCGGTGATGCCGTTCCGGACGGCGGTTACCTCGTCTACACCGGACAGCCATGGCATCCGCAACTCGAGATGATCGCGCGCGCCTTGACGAGTCATCGCGCTGGACAGGCCTGGGTGATGCGGCGTCGCTCGCAGTGCGAAATGGACCAGTTGGTCGAGCGTGCAGGATTTCGCAAAGTCGCGCAGCGGATCGATGAGTGGGGCATCTTCACGGTTTCACTCGCGATCCGGGAGAGTGCGTGACCGGTCGTCCATGGCGCCGTGCCATCGGATGGCTCCTTTTCCTCGGGCCGTTTTTCTTCGCGAGCTACGGCTTCGCGAACTGGCTGGCGAGCCGGCGTGCACATGTCGGCGCTGTCGTCTTCGGATGGGAGCACGCAATCCCGTTCATGGCGTGGACGATCGTTCCGTATTGGTCGATCGATTTGTTGTACGTCGTCTCGTTTTTCATCCCGACGACGCGGCGAGAGCTCGATCGTCACGCACAACGGCTCCTGTTCGTGCAGATCGTGTCGATTC
>DATBSF010000337.1:0-6720 GCA_036559905.1 Thermoanaerobaculia bacterium
CATGCATCCGGAGAAGTGCGACATCACGCGAAGGTTTATACATCGCGTGGCAGGTCGAGTCAATGCAAGCGGACGGCGCGACCGCGCGGGGGAAGCGGCATCTGCCACACGCCACCGTTCTGTAACGCGACTCGGAAAAACAGACCTGCCGAATCGACGATCGCCGTGTTGATCGCAGTGCTCGGCAAGCCGGCGTTGATCGATTTCCACGTCGCGCCGCCATCCGTGGAGCGCAGTGCGCCGCGCGTTGGTGACACGATGAAAACATCCCGCTCGTCGCGCGGATTGACGAGAACCTGCGCTCTCAGATCGTTCTCCGCGGGATGGCTGAACCTCGTCCAGGTCACGCCGAAATCCTCGCTTCGAAAAAGCTCCGAAGAAATTCCCTGGAAGCGCGCCAATCGGTAGATCACATTCGGCTTCGACGCCGCCAATGCGATCGACCACGTCCCGAGTGGGGGTGGGTCGGGCGGCGCCGGTATGGGAATGGGTGGAGAAAACACCCACGTCTCTCCTCCATCGATGCTGCGCATGAATTCGAGAGACGCTCCATAGACCCGGTTCGAATTTGTCGGGTCGATCACGACCTGCGTGACCGGCTGCTGCAGCGGCTTCCACGTTTTACCGTCATCGCGTGTGCGCAAGGTTCCGGCCGCGGGATTCGAGGCGAAGACAACGCCGGGAAGATGCGGGTCCGCAGTGATTGACCAGGATGGAAAAGGCGCGCTCGCAAAAACGTCAATCCAGCGGTCGCTTCCAGCCGGCAACTTCGAGAATCCACGCGGTCCGGCGGCGTAGATGTCGCCGGCAGCATCGACAGCGATCGCGCCGCGTGCGTGCGCGTCATCCTCCGGCAAAAGCTGCCAGGAAGCTCCGGCATCTCCGCTTCGGAAAAAGCGACCATGCGTATCGTCGCAGCACCGCACCCAATCGGACGTCGACGCGTAGACGATCGACGGGTTCCTCGGATCCGCGGCCATGCTCGTGACGTTGGCCCGCAATCCGGTTAATTCCGCTGTTGTCCACGTGAGCCCGCCAGGCGCCGGAGCGAAATCAATTCCTCGTGCCGTCGCGAGAATCAGGCGGGAATCGGGGACGTCGAACATCACTGCCGAAGCCGGAAAACCGGGAGCGCCGACGGCGATCCAGTTCTCTCCGCCGTCGCCACTGCGAAAAACGCCCTCTCCTGTCGCAAGGAAGAGTCGCGCGGTCGACGGATCAATCGTCAGATCGTAGTAAGGAATCCCGGCCCGCTCGATCGTCGGCAGACCGAGACCCGCCGTTCGCGTCCAGGAAAATCCCCCGTCCCGGCTCACGAGGATCGCCGGCGGCGGCATTCCGCGGCGGCCACTGCCGATCCCGTAGCGAATCAGAGCCAGCTGCGGATGGGCGACGATCTTCGTCACGGGCAACGGAGAGACTTCCATTTGCCACGAACCGCCACCATCAAAGGTTTTCCACTGGTAGCCGTAAGTCGAAACCGCGAAGAGATGCGACGGCGAGGCTGGATCGAGGGAGAGCTCGGCGATGCAGCTCGCGACATTGCCGATCCCATTCGACATCTTTCTCCAGGTTCGTCCGCCGTCCCTGGATTCATAGATACCGCCCGGATCCTCGATCTGCGGACGCTCTTGCTTCGCACTTACGAAACCCATGGGAAAGCAGTCGCTGCCAACGACGACTGTGTCGGGATTTTGTGGATCGATCGCCACCGACGTGGGAAGGATCCCGGGAGCTATGGCGGCGTTGATGTCGTTCCACGTCACGCCGCCATCGACAGTTTTGTACAGGCGGCTTGCGGTCACAGCGTAGGCAATGGCAGGAGTGCGCGGATCGGCGGCGATGACCGTAGCGTCACGGATTGTCTGACTCACGTTACGAAATGTCGCACCGCCATCATCACTTCGGTAAATCCCCACGCTGGTCGCGGCGTAGACGACGCGTGAGCTCGCGCTCGCTGCGGTGATCGCACCGCCGTACGGCCCACCCGACGACCACGGCTGCGCAAGTGCCGCCGAAGCGACAAGGACGACCCAGCCCGCTCGCATAACTCAAATACTATGGGTCCGGCGTTTTGGTTGATCAAGATGAGCGCAATTCGTGATCTCGACCTGGGACAGGGAATCGTCGTTCCGGCCGCATTGCTGCGCGCATCGACCTCTCGCAGCGGCGGGCCGGGCGGACAGAACGTCAACAAAGTGGAAACTCGCGTCACGATCGAGGTTCCCGTTGACGCGCTGCCGCTGAGCGACGAACAGAAGCAGTCGATTCGCGAGCGTCTGGCCGGCCGCATCAATCAGGAAGGGATCCTCCGCGTGACTTCGCAGTCCGAGCGGAGTCAGCTCGCGAATCGCCAGCGGGCGATCGAACGGCTCGAAGAGATCCTTCGCGATGCGATCAGGCCACGAACGCCGCGCAAAAGAACGCGCACTTCGAAGGCGCAAAAGAAAAAGCGGCTGGAGGACAAACGACGCCGCGCGATGCAGAAGAAACTGCGCTCAGCACGCGAGGATTAGGAGAAAAAGGCTTTCACCACAGAGGCACAGAGATCACAGAGATGTCTCTGTGTCCTCTGTGCCTCTGTGGTGAAGCCTTTATTTCTGACCCAACGTTATCAGTGTGATCTCGCCGCCGACGCCGAGGCGCGAGGGCGGACCCCAGTAACCGGTGCCGCGGCTGACGTAGAGCAGCGTCTCGCCGACGCGATGCAAACCGGCGACAACCGGCTGAAACCATCGGATCAACAGATTGAACGGAAAGAATTGTCCGCCGTGCGTGTGTCCGGAAAGCTGCAGATCGACGCCATTGCGCGACGCGGCATTCGCGACTTGCGGCCGATGTGCGAGCAGCACGCGGAAGGCATCATCGGGCGCGCCCGCAAGCGCCGCAGTCAGATTGGTTTTGTGCGTGTCGCGGCCGGCGGGATCGGTGACGCCTGCGATGACAAGACCATCGCGCACGACGCGGTGCTCATTCTTGAGAAAAGTCATCCCGAGCCGCGCGAACTCTTTGACCCATTCGCTGGCGCGCCAGTAGTACTCGTGATTTCCGGTGACAACGAAGACGCCGTCGCGCGCACGCAGATCGGCCAGCGGCGCGATCGCGTCGCGCAGATCTTCGACAGGCCCGTCGATCAGATCGCCGGTGATTACGATCGCATCCGCATTCAGCGCATTCGTGCGGCGAACCAGCGACTCGACGAAGCAGCGTTGGATCGTCGGGCCGATGTGCACGTCGCTCCATTGCACGATGCGATATCCATCCAGGTCGCTCGGAATCTTGATCGAAACGACGCGCGGGCGTCGCGCTTGAAGAAATCCGATCAGCGCGAGTACACCGGCGAGGCCTAACGTTGTGAAACTGACCACGCGCGAGCTGATCGTCGCCTGGAAAACTCGGAGCGAGATTCGAAGCACATCGGACGTCAGTACGAGGACCAGCAGCATCGAGAGAATGCTCATCGTGCCGTAGCCAATCGCCTGTGCGAGCCGGCTTCGGGACACCATCGGAAGCACGGTCACGAAGGGAAGGATCAGGACGATGCTCCAGGCCGCCAGCGGAGCAATCCCTCCCGCGGCGGCCGCGACCAGAAGTGGCCGCGCTGCATAGAGATGGAGACCAATCCAAATCGCGAGCATCGACGTAATTCGGACGAGCTCGGTGGGGTGGGTCAGGGTTCGGAGGCGGCGCATCGGGGATGAGAACACTTCGTGTAACTAAAACGATTCGGCGGCATCTGATATTTGGAAACTTTTCAACGGCGCGCGCCGTTCGAGTGTGCGCAGGAGGATCCCGTGAGTAAGTTCTACGCGACTGTTATTGCCGGCCTTTCGCTCTTCGCGATGGCTGCCGCAGGAGGTTGGATGAATTTCAAGAAACCCGCAGACCCCGAGCTCAAGAAGAAGCTCACACCGATTCAATACCAGGTGACGCAGCATGAAGGCACCGAACCCGCCTTCCGCAACGAGTATTGGGACAATCACAAGCCCGGCATCTACGTCGATGTCGTCTCCGGCGAACCGCTATTCAGCTCGCTCGACAAATTCGACTCGGGAACCGGCTGGCCGAGCTTCACCAGGCCGCTCGACCCGGAAAATGTCGTCAATAAAACGGATCGGAAGTTCTTCATGGTCCGCACCGAAGTCCGCTCCAAGCACGCCGACTCGCACCTCGGCCACCTCTTCGATGATGGTCCGCCGCCGACCGGTCAGCGTTACTGCATGAACTCCGCGTCGTTGCGGTTCATCCCGGTCGAAAGGCTGGAGGCTGAAGGGTACGGAAAGTATCTGCCGCTGTTCAAGAAGCAGGAGGCTCACAAGTGACTGAGAAAGCCACGCTCGCCGGCGGATGCTTCTGGGGCGTGGAGGAGTTGATCCGGAAGCTCGACGGCGTGATCGACACGACCGTCGGCTACACCGGAGGCACGCTCGCCAATCCGCGTTATGAGGATGTGAAGAGCGGCCGCACCGGTCATGCGGAATCGATTCAGATTGAATTCGATCCGAAGAAGATCAGCTACGACCAGATCCTGGAGTTTTTCTTCCGACTCCACGATCCGACGACGATGAATCAGCAGGGAAACGATCGCGGCTCGCAGTACCGCTCCGCGATTTTCTATCACGACGAGAAGCAGCGTCAGTCGGCCGAGCAGGCGATCAAGACAGCGCAGGCGAAGTGGCCGCGTCCGATTGTCACGCAGGTCGTCCCGGCGTCCGACTTCTGGCCGGCCGAGGATTATCACCAGGATTATCTGCAGCGATTACCGTGGGGATATACCTGCCACTATTTACGGCCGTAAGGTACGAAGGCCACGACCCTCACCGGCGCGCCTGAGCCGCCCCCGATTTTCATCGGCAGCGCCACAACCCAGGCGCCCTTCTCAGGCAGCCGGTCGAGGTTCGCGATGTTCTCGAGTCCCGGAACGTTCGCGCCGTTGGCAACCTGGTGGACGATGAAGTCCTGCGACTGGCCGTAGTCGATGCTGGCAGTGTCGACACCGATGGCGGCGACACGGCGATTGCTGACGAGATAGCGCGCCGAGTCTTCGCTGTACGACGGAAAGTGCAGCTTGTCGGTCGCGCCGGGCGTGTCGTCGCCGAAGTATTTCTTGCGATCGGGATATCGCGCGCCCCATCCGGTGCGGAGCAGCACGATCATTCCCTGCTGAATCGCGCCATTGCGCGTCTCCCAATCGGCAACATCCGCGACGGTTAGACGATAGTCGGGATCGGAGGCCGCTTTCGCGGCGACATCGATGACCGCCGCCGGCGCGATCAGTTGGCGCACGGGAATCTGATCGACGCTAAGCGCGCCTTGCGCGAAGTGCACGGGCGCATCGAGATGCGTGCCGCCGTGTTCGGGCGCGCAGAAGGAATTCGACGCGTAGAAATACCCACCAGCCGTTTTGCCGAACGCCAGCCGCTTCAGCTCGAAGCCGCTCGGCGAGTTGGGCCAATACAGCGTGGAGGCGTCGAACGTGTAACTGAGATCGACGACGTCGGCGGCGGTCAGGTCGATCGGCGGCCGCGGCGCGCTGGCGCAGGCGGCGAGCAGGAGAGCTGTGATCAAAACGAATACACGCATTCGCGTAATGTATCGTTGCCGGTGGCCGGTTGCCAGCACAGCCCGGCAACCGGCCACCGGCCACTACTCGCTGGGAGGCAATCATGAAGCTCCGAATTCTCGCGCTGCTATTCCTCGCAACGACCGCCCACGCGCAAACCCTCGTCCTCTCGGGCGGCCGTCTGATCGACGGCTACGGCGGGCCGCCGATCGAAAACGCGGTCGTCGTCATCGAGGGCAACACGATTCGCGCGGTCGGTCCTGAATCGGCCGTGAAGATTCCGGCGGGCGCCAAAGTCATCGACACCAACGGCTACACGATGATGCCGGGCCTCATGGATATGCACGTCCACCTCATGATCCTCGGCCACGGCGATTACAACCACTGGTTCCAGACCTACGCGACGCAATATCGCGACGTCGTGATGCCGATCTCCGCGAAAGAACTGCTGATGGCCGGCATCACGACCGCGCGCGACCTCGGCGCGCCGCTCGACGACATCATCGCGGTCAAGAAACGCATCGAGCGCGGAGAGATCCCCGGACCGCGCATGTTCGTCTCCGGTCCATTCCTCCAGAAAGTCGCGCCGCCGCTGGAAGCAAAATTCCGATGGGAGGTCCACGGCGCGGATGATGCGCGCAAGAAAGTCGACATCGTTGCCGATGCCGGCGCCGACATCATCAAGATGATCGATCAGGATCAGATGACGCAGGAAGAAGTCGACGCGATCGTCGACCAGGCCCACAAGCGCGGGAAAACGGTCGCCGCGCACGCGCATCGCTCCGATGAAATTCGAAAGGGGCTGAAGGCGGGAGTTGATTGCTTCGAGCACACCGGCCTCGCGACCAAGCCCGGCTACGAGGAAGACATCCTGCAGATGATTCGCGATCGCAACGCGACGCTGTACTGGGACCCGACGATGGAAGGGCTGTTTCTATACGACTACACCTTGCGCTATCCCGAACGCGTCGACGATCAGCGGCTGAAAAACGATCTACCGCCTGAGATGTACAAAGACGTGCACGACTCGATCAAAGACGTCTCGCATCTCGATTACTTCCGGCTCGTGCCGCGGCGCCTTCCAACGCTGGCGAACAAGTTCAAACAGCTTCGCGAATCAGGCGCAACGATCGTCGTCGGCACCGACTCCGGAATCC
>DATBSF010000338.1:0-6308 GCA_036559905.1 Thermoanaerobaculia bacterium
AGCGGTTTGATCCTCACGATCGCGCTGCTGCTGATCGCAATCGCGGCGCCGCTGCTCTCGCCGTTCGATCCAGACGTTCAGGACACATCGCGCCGTCTCGAAGCGCCATCGAAGCAGCATCTCCTCGGCCTCGATGATCTCGGCCGCGACGTGCTCTCGCGCATCATCTGGGGCGCGCGCGTTTCGCTGAGTGTTGGATTCAGCGTGGTGTTTCTGGCGTCGCTGGTGGGCATCTCGTTAGGCGCGATCTCGGGCTATTTCGGCGGAATCATGGACACGCTGATCATGCGATTCACCGACATCCTGCTCGCCTTTCCCGGAATTCTTCTCGCGATCGCAATGGTCGCGGTCCTCGGTCCGAGCCTTCGCAATGTCGTGTTGGCGCTCGCGACGATCGGCTGGGTCGGCTACGCGCGACTCGTTCGCGGCCAGGTGCTCAAAGTGCGCGAGATGGAATACGTGACTGCCGCGAAAGCGCTCGGCGCGCGATCGCCGCGCGTGATCATCCACCACGTTCTGCCTAACGTGATCAATCCCGTGATCGTGATGGCAACGCTCGGCCTCGCCGGCGCGATCCTCTCCGAAGCCGCGCTCTCGTTCCTCGGACTCGGCGTGCAGCCGCCGACGCCATCCTGGGGCGCGATGCTGACCGCCGGCCGCCGCTACCTCGGCCTCGCAAATCACCTCGCGATTTTTCCCGGCGCCGCCATCATGGCCGCCGTGATGGGCCTCAACTTCCTCGGCGACGGCTTGATCGACGCGCTCGATCCGAAGTACCGCAAAAACATGTAACCTTCATCGTTCTTGCCGCAGCTTCAACAGACGGCTCCTGATCTCGCCGGCGACTCGGATGATCGCATCAGTGAGTTGCTCGTCGATATCGGCGATGCCTTCGTACTCGACCGCGTTTCGCTTCCGATGAGCGGCGTCGAGCACGCGCCACTGCTCGGCCGGTAGTGTCACGGTATGAGCGAGCGCCTGGAAAACGAGATAACGATTCTCCGAACGGTACCCGTGATGCCGGAGGGCCGCCAACGCCAGAGCATGCGCGGCGTTGTATGCGAGATCGAAGCGGCTTTCCAGCGAGAGGCCACCTATCGTCGCATCTTTGAGTCTCCGCTCGCCGGAACGAATCAGATTCTCGATCTCCTCATCGTTCGGCGCCTCTTTCTTCAGGCCGCTTCGAAGGAGATTCTCAAGCGGCGGCAGCGGCATCGATGCCCCCGCTCAGAATGATGTGATCGCCGGACAGAACGTTTTTCAGGAAAGCGTTTTTTCCACGCTTTCGTCGGAACTCGTCGCGCGTGTAAAGCGTCGGATTCACCTTTCTCCCGAGCTTTTTCTCGACCGGGGCGAGTCGCCGGTAGAGCTCTTCGAGAGTCAGGTCATCGGCGACGAGCAGAAGGTCGACATCGCTGTCAGCGCGCTCTTCTCCGCGTGCCACCGATCCGTACAGCAACACCAGAGCGAGTTTGCGTTCGATCGGAGCAAGGGACGCCCTAATCTCCTGCGGGATTCCCATCGTCTTGCGGACGATTCCCCGAAGCTCGTCGAAAATCGCATTGTTCTCATTCGCGCGGAAGTACGTCCGGCGACCTTCGCGACGCATCACCAGAATGGCGGCGGCGGTGAGTGAATCGAGCTCGCGCTGGAGGCTCGACGGCGTAGTGCCGAGCGCGCCGGCCAGTTCACTGAGGTACCACCACCGATCGGGTGTGCCGACCGTCAAAGCCAGAAGGCGCCGCCGAACAGGCGGCATCAGAGCGTCTACGACCGATTTCTTACGCATTTTGCGTAAATATTTACGCAGATTGCGTAAAAAGGCAAGGCACGCCCTGACGGGAGAGGCGTGTTACTCGCCGACCAACTTTAAAAACTCCTCCTCCGTCAGCACCGGCACGCCGAGCGACTTCGCTTTGTCGAGTTTCGACCCCGCCTCTTCGCCGGCAACCACGTACGAAGTCTTCGACGAAACTGAGCTGCCGGGTTTTCCGCCTTCGCGCTCAATCAGACGATGGATCTCGTCGCGCGAAAAACGTGTCAGCGTTCCGGTCACGACCACTGTTTTCCCCGCCAGCGCCGAGCCGGTCGCCGCCTCCACGAATTGCGGTTGGACGCCGAGGCGCTTCATCTTCTCGATGCGCTCGCGGTTGGCGGGGACGGCAAAATAAAACGTGATCGCCTCCGCGACCTTCGGCCCGACGTCGCCGACTTCGAGCAACTGTTCTGTCGTTGAATCCATCAGCGCGTCGATCGAATGGAAACGATCGGCGAGGAGTTTCGCGGCGCGCTCACCGATCATGCGGATGCCGATTGCGTAGGTGAATCGATGCAGCTCGGCGGTCTTCGATCGCTCGATGTTCTCGATCAGCTTCTTCGCCGATTTCTCGCCCTTGCGCTCGAGCTCCGCGACCTGATCGATCGTCAGCTCGTAAATCGATGCGTAGTCCGTGACCAGACCGGCATCGAGCAGCGCCTGCACGGTTTGCCATCCGAGGCCTTCGATGTCCATTGCTTTGCGGGAGCCGAAGTGCGTGATCGACTGGAGCACGATCGCGGGGCAACCCTGATTGATGCAGCGGATCGCGACCTCGCCCTCGAATTTGTGCAGTGGCTGCCTGCACACCGGACACTTCTCGGGCGGATGCACCTTGCGCGCGCCGCGCGGACGTTTGTCTTTGAAGACATCGACGACCTTGGGGATGATGTCGCCGCCTTTTTCGACCGCGATCGTGTCGCCGATGCGGACGTCCTTGCGCGCGAGCTCATCGAAGTTGTGCAGTGACGCGTTGACGACTTTCGTCCCGCCGAGGCGCACGGGATCGAATTCGGCGACGGGGGTGACGGTGCCGGTGCGTCCGACGTAGAGATTGATCGCGCGCACGATCGTCTGCGCCGCCTCGGGCGGATATTTGTAGGCCACTGCCCAGCGCGGCGCCTTCGAAGTCGCGCCTAACTCGAGCTGAAGCTCGCGGCGATTGACTTTGACGACGATCCCGTCGATCTCGAAGGGCAGGTCGTGACGCTTCTCGTGCCATTCGGCAATGAAGCGCTCGACGTCGTCGAGCGACGCGCACAACTTCCGCTGCGGATTGAGCGGCAATCTGAGTTTCTCGAGCAGCGAATAAGCGGCCCACTGCGATTCGACGCGGATTTCATCGGATGCGACGAGGTGGTAGACGAACGCGCTCAGATGCCGATGCGCAGCCAGTTTCGGATCTTTCTGGCGCAGCGCGCCGGCCGCCGCGTTGCGCGGATTGGCCAGCGGCTCGTGACCTTCCTGTTCGAGCTGCTCGTTGTGATGCGCGAAGTCGGTCTTTGAAATGTAGATCTCGCCGCGCACCTCGAGCCGCTTGAATCGCGGATCGATTTTCAGCGGCAGCGAACGGACGGTGCGCACGTTCGGCGTGACATCGTCGCCGCGGACGCCGTCGCCGCGCGTCGCGCCCCGCGTCAGCTCGCCCTTTTCGTAGAGGAGATCGATCGAGACGCCGTCGATTTTCAGCTCCACTTCGTATTCGAATTCCTCGATGCCAAGGCCCTTCTTGACGCGCGCGTCCCATTCGCGGAGCTCGTCGAGCGAGTATGCGTTGTCGATCGACAGCATCGGCGGATCGTGGATGACGGTCTTGAATTCCTCGATCGGCGCACCGCCGACACGCTGGCTCGGCGAATTTGGATCGGCAAATTCGGGATGCTTCGCCTCCAGATCCTGAAGCCGACGCATCAGCTGATCGAAGTCGTAGTCGCTGATCTCCGCCGTCTCGAGGTAGTAGAGCCTGTTGTGACGCTCCAGCTCGGCGCGCAGCTTGTCGATTTCGGACTTTGGAGTCATCTTTGCGCGCGAGATTGTCGCATCGCCATTGCGCGGGTGTCATCCCGAGCGTAGCGAGGGATGACACGTGCGCGCTCATCCGACGGGCCGGCTGAGATACCGCGAACGTTCGACCATTCGCTCCGTGAAACCCATCGCGAGCAGGCGCGCGTCGAGCAGCGCCAGGAAGTCGCGGCGGCCTTTGACCAGATTCAGATTCAACGCGACGAATCGCATGCCTCGCGGCGTGTCGTAATAGATGATCAGGCGGTCGCCGCTTTGCTCCGTTCCGCGCACAAGTGACCACGCGATGGTCCGGCTCCCGAACTGATGCAGCGGACGCACGACGATACGCTCGTCGTCCGCCTCCGCGATGGGCGTGAAGGTCGCGAGAAAGACCCTCAGCCCGCCAATCCACAGCACGCCCAGATAGACCCACACAACGCGCTCCCCCATCCAGCCGTAGCGCGCCGCGGGCGACACCATCAACATAGCGGCAATTGCGGCGGACGCAAATGCGGCGACCAGCACGATCGACAAACCGGCCCGCCTGACCCACGGCCGGAACGAAAATGCTCTAATCCCGGTTTCAGTCATTGCATCTGACGCAAAATAAGTAAGCATCAGCTCGGCATCTAATTCGCAATGGTGGATGAGGCTGACAACCATGGTCAGTAAGATCGATGGAAATGGCCGCAAAATCCTCGTCATTGATGACGACCTGGCCATCCGCGTTCTCCTCCAGGCCGTCCTGAAGCGGATGCGCTTCGAGGTCGAGTTGGCCGAGGATGGATCGGTCGGGCTCGAGAAGCTGAAGCGCAACGGCAAGGTCGATCTGATCCTCCTCGACCTGATGATGCCGAAAGTCAACGGCTACGAATTCATCGACAACGTCCGCACCGAGTATCCCGACGGCGGACGCCCGCACATCGTGGTCTTCACGGCCGCCGGAAAGCGCGGCGTCGACAAGATCCCACCGAACGCCATCTGCAACTCGATCCTCAAGCCGTTCGACCTCGAGAAATTCGTCGAGATGATCACGGACTGCCTGATGGAAACGCACACGACTCACTGACGCAGTTTCCATTCGATCTGATGGATGACGCCGAGGAGAATGGTGGCCTCGCGGGCGTTGAGGTCTGCGCGTCCGGCGATCGCGCGAAGATCCCCGTAGATGCGATCGGGATTGTTCGCGTGCAGAAATCCGACTTCCAGCAGGAGCGATTCCGCGCGCTCGTGCAGCCTCTCGATGATGGCGGCGTTTGCGCGATCGGTGTGAAGGTTGCCGGTTGCCGGTGGCCGGTGGCCGATCTCATAGCAGAACGTTCCGACTGCCATCGCGAGATTCATGGTTGGAAAATCGGGGTTCGTCGAGACCCCGGCGGTTCGCTGGCATTGCGTCACTTCCTCGCGCGTCAGCCCGCGGTCTTCCCGTCCGAAAACTAACGCCAGCGTTTCGTCGTCTTTCAAGGATGAAAACTGCTGCGCGACATCGGATGGCAGCGAGTCGATGGTGGCCTTGCGACCTCTCGCCGAGGTTGTAGCGATTGTGATCTGCGCGTCGCCGATCGCAAGATGCAGCGTCGGAACGCTGCGCGCGTTCTTGACGATATCCTCCGCTCCACTTGCCCACCATCCCGCCAACGGTTCGAGCGGCGGATGGTCGCCGATGATCCACAGCTCCTCGAAGCCGAAGTTCTTCATGACGCGCGCCACCGCACCGACATTGCCGGCTTCCTGCGGTTCGACCAGGACGATACGGAGGTGAGGCATCGGCGCGGAGTTTACTTTGGAGTGCGGCGGCTTGCCGCCGCTTTGGGGCCGGCAGCTTGCTGCCGGCCAGCCGCGGCAAGCCGCGGCCGAGAAAGCGGCACCAAGGCGCCGCACTCCATATATTCTTTGCGCCATGCGAAGAATGATCGTTGGACTCCTCTTCCTCGCGGTCAGCGCTACCGCGCAACAGGTCACTGTCATCAAAGCCGGCACTCTCATCGACGGCCGTTCGTCTGAGGTGAAACGCAATCAGACGATCGTGATCCGCGGCAATCGCATCGAGAGCGTCGGCGATGTCGCCACGCCGGCGGGCGCGAAAGTCATCGATCTCTCGAACATGATCGTGATGCCGGGCATGATCGACACGCACACGCATCTTTTTCTGCAGGGCGAGGATCCGGCCGAGGGTGGGTATGACGTTCAATTGCTGAAGTATCCGCTCGCCTATCGCGCCGCACGCGCAACGGTCGCCGCGCGACGCGCGCTGGAGCAGGGATTCACGACGCTGCGCGATGTGGAGACCGAAGGCGCCGGCTACGGCGACGTCGGAATCAAGATGGCGATCAATGAAGGACGCATTCCGGGGCCGCGCCTCTTCGTCGTCACGCGCGCGATTTCAACGACCGGCGGCTACAACCTCGAGGGTTACGCGCCCGAGATCGAAGTTCCGAAAGGCGCGCAGCTCATCGACGGCCCGATCGAAGCGCGCAAAGCGGCGCGC
>DATBSF010000339.1:0-3602 GCA_036559905.1 Thermoanaerobaculia bacterium
TTTCGACGCGTCGTAGCCCGGCGGATAAATCAACACGCCATCTTGCTGCATGCCTTCGTTCTGCCAGCGGATTGTCTCGACGCGGCCTAACTCGAGGACGGCGAGCTCGCGATTGAAATCCGTCAGGCGCCGCGGCTTCGATGACGTCGAATCGAGCACGTACAGCTCGCGCGCGCGCGTGGGAGTCGTGCCGGTGAATGCGATCGTTCCGTTAGGCGCGACCGAGGCGTCGATCCAGAAACCCCAGAAGGGTTCCACGTCGCCCAGGTCGAGGCGCCGCGCGGAACCGCCGTCGGCGGGAACGATCCAGTAGGCGGTGGTGGTGCTGTCATGGCCGCCGGTGAGAAACGATTTGCCGTCGGGCATCCAGATCGCGCGGAAGACATTGCGATCGATCGAGCCGGTGACTTCTTTTCCATCGCCGCCGCTCGCCGGCGCGATCCAGATCGAGTTCTGGCTCTCGCGCACGCCGCCCTGCGGATGCCAATATGCGATGCGGCTGCCGTCGGGCGAGAACACCGGCTGCGTCTCGTCGAGTTCGTGCGTCGTGAGCCGTCGCGTTGTGCCAGTTGCGACATCGACCAGCGCGACGCGTGAAATATTAGGTGTTTTTGCGTGCGAATTATCACGCTTGGTAATTGCTATCGTCTTTCCATCGGGCGACCAGGAAAGCGGCGAGGGGGCCGGGCCGGGCGGGTGGGCGATGGGGAGGCTCCATACTCCGCTCGTCACGCGGCGCGCGTTGCCGCCGCTCGAGCCGATCACCCAAAGGTGCGACGGCATGACGGCCTCGCGAGTGAGGAAATCGTCGTCGACGATCTCGAATGCGCGATTATTCTTGTCCTCGTTGGCCGCTGGATCGTCGGCGCTCACGAACGCGATCTGCGATCCGTCCGGACTCCACGCGAACTGCTGCACGCCCTGTTTCGCATCGGTCAGGCGGCGCGGATCTCCGCCGCGCATCGAAACGGTCCAGATCTGCCGTTTCGCATCGCGGTCGCTGGTTGCGTTCGCGAGAAATGCGATCCGCTCGCCGTCGCTCGACCACCGCGGCGACGCGATCCCGCGGCGCTCGAATGTGAGCGCCCGCTGGCTCCCGCTGGCGACGTCGATCAGCATGAGATCGGCGTCGTAGCGATTGTCTTTGAAATTCGGGCGCGACACCACGCACACGATCGACTTTCCATCGGGCGAGATCTGCGGATCGCTGGCGTTGACGGCCTTGGCGCGATCGGCCGGTGTGATGCGTGCGGCGGTGGCGGTGGCGGCGAGCAGTGCGATCAGAAAAAAGCGTTTCATCATATTGGCCTCTGCAGTGATTTTGGATTTTCTCCGGCGCGGAGCGAGATCTCCGATCCCTCTTTTCCGAGCTCGAGACATTCGAAGAGATTGCGCACCAGCTGGCCGAGGCGATCGCCGGTGAGGTGAGCGGCTTCCATGGCGTCGACGAGCTGCCGGCCTAACATCGCCGCCTGATCGCGGACTTCGTTCGCGTTAGGCGGATTGTCGTCGCCGGCCGCGTTGCGAAAGAGGTAGCTCGAGAGCCTGTCGGCGATCTCCATCACCTCCGGCACGTCGAGTCCCATCTCCTCGGTATGTTTCTCGAGGAGAGCCACAATCCGATCGGCGATCCGGCCCGCGTGCGGCAGGTCGAGCGGAATATCGAAATGGGCCATGAAGGCGCGAAATGTATCATGGCGCGCCGATGCTGCGGTTCGTCCTCATCTCGCTCGCGATCTTCCTCGTTCTCGACATCATTGCAATCGCAGCGCTGCTTCGAATTCATCCGCGCCGGAGACGCTGGATCATCTCAATCGCGGCGATCTGCAACCTGATGTGGCTCTTCTTGCCGCTGCTGAATGCACGGACCGATTTCTCCCGCGCCGTGCGCGCGATCCTCGGCCCGCCGTGGTTCGCGTGGCTGTGCTTCATCCTTTTCTATTGCGCCATTCTGTTCTTGATCGGAATTGTGTGGCTTCCGTTTCGCAGAAAACCATTCTCGCGATTCGCCCACTGGCCATCGCGAGTTTTTCTGTGGGGCACGCTGATCGCGCTGGTCATCGGCGTCTACACCGCTCTCGTTCCACTCGATGTCGAGCGCGTTCCGGTCGTCATCGATCACCTGCCTCCGTCACTCAACGGCACGCGCATCGCGTTGATCGCCGACCTGCACGTCGGTCTTTTCACGCGGCCATCGCGTCTGCGAAAGATTTTTGCGACCGCCGGTTCCCTCTCGCCGGATATCGTCGTGCTCGCGGGCGACATGATCGACGACGATCCTTTCTTCACAACGCAATTGCTAGAAGGGACGCGCGCGCTCCCCTCCCCCATCCCGCTCCTGGCCGTCCTCGGCAACCACGAGATGTACGGCGCGCCGCGCGAGGTGATCGATCGCCTGCACGGCAGCCGTATCCATCTATTAGTGAACGAAGGAATTCCTCTGCGACAATTGTGGATCGCGGGAATCTCGGATTACGCCGCTCAGACAGAGGCGCTGAAGCCTGACTTCACGCGCGCGTTTGCGGGATCGTCGGGATTTCCGATTCTCATCGCGCATCAGCCGCGGGCATTTCCCGATGCGCAGCAGCGCAACCTGCCGCTGACGCTGTGCGCGCATTCGCATGGCGGGCAATTCGGATTTCGCCGGCTCGGCTGGTCGCTGGCCGGCGTGTTTCTCCCGTATCACATGGGGTTGTATCGCCGCGGCGCGTCGCAGATGTACGTCAACACCGGCACCGGTTACTGGCTTCTGCCGTGGCGACTCGGATTGCCGCCCGAGATCACTTTGATCGAGCTGCGGTCGCGATGAACAAGATCGCTGTGGTCATTCTCACTCTCGCGGCCGCGATCGTCCGCCTGCCGATGCTCGTGACGCGTCCGATGGGTACGGACGAATCGGCGAGCTTCATCTACTACGCGGCGCAACCGCTGTGGGTGCCGGTCACGATCTATGGCTCGCCTAACAATCACGTTCTGCACAGCGTCCTGATGCACATCGCGTGGACAATCTTCGGAAATGCGGAGTGGGCGCTGCGCCTGCCGGCCTTTCTCGCGGGGATCGCGATCATTCCGCTGACCTACTTCGCATCGCGCGCGCTGGGCGATCGCGGCGCGGTGCTGGCGGCGTCGCTGGCGGCATCGGCGCCGACGCTCGCCGATTACTCGACGAACGCGCGCGGTTACACACTCCTCTGTTGCTGCGTGCTGATCTGCACGATCGCGATGGCGCGCATCCTTCGCAACGGCAAAGGCGAAATCCTTTTCGTCGTTTCCGCGGCACTCGGCTTCTTCACCGTGCCGGTAATGCTCTATCCCTTTGCGATGCTCGTCGTGTGGGGACGCAAGAAAGCGCTTCGGGCGGCACTCGCCGCGATCGCGCTGACGCTGGCTCTCTACGCGCCGATCTTCGTGGTTAGCAGCGTCGCGTCGCTGACTGCGAATCCGTACGTTCACCCATTTCCGCTCGCGGTCTTTTTTCGGAGTTTGCCTGCATACGGCGTCGCGGTTTGGTCGAGCTGGTTCACCGACGTTCCATGGATCGTACAGATTCTGATCGCGGCAGGATTCGTCATCGGCGTCCGCAAGCATCCGATGTGGATCGG
>DATBSF010000340.1:0-3945 GCA_036559905.1 Thermoanaerobaculia bacterium
GACTTCTGCACGCTCGCGAGCACGCCGACTTCCGCCGCGCCGAGGAGCGTTCCATTGGCGAGGACGACATCCCCGGTGCGCATGTCCTCACCTTTTTTTCTGAGGTTGGTCCCTCGTTTCAGCGATTGCTTCACCATGACGAAATCCGAACCAGCATCTGTAATTTCGACGTGTGCGACCGTATCGGCGCCGTCCGGGATCAACGCTCCGGTCATGATCCGGATGGCAGTGCCCTTCTCGACTTTCTTCGCCGCGACGTGTCCGGCCGGCAAATCTTCGATCACGCGCAGACGCACCGGCGGATTCGCGATGTCCTCCGCGCGCACCGCGTAGCCGTCCATGGCGGTGTTGTCGGCTTGCGGAACGTCGTTCGCTGCGATGATGTCTTCACGCAGCACGCGCCCGAGCGCATCGGTGAACGCGACCTGCTCCGTCCCGACGATCGCGATCTCCGCCAGCACGCGCTCCTGCGCTTCTTCGACCGAGATCATGCGCTCGCCGGCGCGGGGGCTTTGGAAGGTCGTCATCGTTCACCACAGAGGCACAGAGTACACAGAGGCATCTCTGTGATCTCTGTGTCTCTGTGGTGATTATCCCCCGTCAAGTCTCCCGATTGGTGATGCCGCGCGCGAACCGCCACCGCCCATCGTCGCCGCGGCGCGCCATCGTCCATCCGCGCTGCACCATTTCGACCGGATCGCCGCCGCCGACCGGCACCGCGCGCGTTCGCTCGATCCCCACGCTGACCGCGAAATCGTCGCCGATCAGGCGTTCGACTTCTTCCCACGATCGATCGACACGATACTTCTCGCACGCCTCGCGCATGGCCGTGCGCACGTGGTCGCGCCCGCGCATCGCCGGCGCCCCCGGACTCCAGAACTCCGCATCCTCGGTCACCAGCTCCGCAATCGCCTCGCAGTCGCCGCGCCGAAGCGCCTCGGAAAAGTCAGAGAAGAGTTGATCGATTTCCTTTACGCTAACCGCCTGAAAAGGCGACGACGATCTCGATCTCGTCGCCCGATTTGAGCTGCACGTTCTTCTCTCCGTGCAAAATCAGGTCCCCATTGACCGCGAAGTTGTACAGCTCATCGCGCTCGCTCTCGATGCCGAGGTTGTCGATGACTTCGCCAAGGGTGGCGGCGGACATCGTGATGATTTCCGGGCGTCCGTTGCGGAGTGGCTCGGGGAGGCGGACGCTGATCATGAGGTCAACACTGACTCGAGCTCCCGCCGAAACTCCGGCTGCGGAAGCCCCTCGTTAGTGAGATTCGAGATCGCATAGAAGCGCGAGAGCATGTCGTCGAACTTCTGCCGATCGATCTTCTCGCCTTTGTACGGCCCGACGCCGATCGACTCTTCGAACCAGCGCTTCGGCAGCGTGTCGTCTTTGCGCGAGACGCCGAGCTCGGAGTTGATCATGCGCTCGACGCCCATGATGTTCAGTCCGATGCGATCGATCTGCTCGACGGTCAGATCGATGCCGGTGACGTTCGCGACCTGGTCGACGAACTCCTCATAGCCCGGAAGCGACGGCGAGTTGAAGAGTTTCGTGGTGAAGCGGCACATGCCGACCGCATCGCCGACCGCGAAGATGTTTTCGCAGCGCCGAACCGCGACTTCTTTTCCGTCGTAGCTGTTCGGCTCCGCGGAGACGTCGCCGCCGTAGAGCTCGCGCTTGAATCCCGGGTCATCATTGATCTTGGCGTTGATCTCGAGCGTGACGCGATTGCGGAGGTGATCCATTCCGCGCGTCGCGACCGCAAGGCCCAGCGCAAATGCCTTGAGGATGCGCGCATCGTGCGGATCGCTTTGGGTCAGTCCCTTGACCGCCATCAGATAGTCGAGCGCTTCGGGCGGATAGTGGCCCATTTCGACAGCGCGCGATGAATCGGCAATGACGTTGCCGAAGCCTTCGCGTTTTGCGGTCATGAAAAGCAATCGCTCGATCGCGTCGTAGTTGCCCCACGTGAGATCGACGTCGGGATGAATCATTCCGCGCTGATACAGCTCCATCGCCCACGCGATGGCGCTGCCGGCCGACGCGGTGTCGAGGCCGAGGTCGTTGCAGATGTTGTTGAGGCGAAGGACCTGGTGCACTTCGCTGATGCCGATGTTCGGTCCGAATTTTCCGACCGTCACGTACTCGGGGCCGTCACCTTTGATGTATTGATCGTGCGGGACGTGCTCGCAACCGGTGAGGTCATTGAGCGGCCGGCAATTCACGGGACACGCGAAGCAGCCTTCCATGCCGGGGCGGTATTGATCGATGTTCTCGGCGTCGAGCTTGTCGGTCCACGTCGTTTCCTGATTGTTCTTAGTTCCCATCGCGCCTAACATCCGCGACGGCTTGTAAAGGAAAGGCGTTCCGCGTTTTTTCAGCGCGTTCTTGACGACCGATGTGTTGAGCAGCTTCTCCGCGACCTCACGGTTGCGCTGCTTGTGCGGATGGGCGGGCGTGAGGTCGGCGCTGCGGCCCTGGATCAGCACTGCTTTGAGCCGCAGCGATCCCATCTTCGCGCCCGGGCCGCCGCGCGCGTAGATCGCTTTCGGCCCGGCCATGATGCCGGAGCAGAGGACGAGGTTCTCGCCGGCGGTGGTGATCGACGCCAGGCCGAAGTCGCGTCCTTCCTGACCGCGAAAATCGCGCTCGATGGCCGCGCGGAAGTCGAGGTTGTCCATTCCCATCCACGGCGCCGCGTCGACGAAGTTGATCTCGCCATCCTCGCAATGCAGAAGCGTCCACATCTTCGGTTTCCCATGCACGACGAGATGATCGATGGCATTGAGTTTCATGAACGATGGGAAATAGTCGCCGGCATTCGAATCGAGAATCACCTTCGTTTCCGGCGACCACGACGTGACGTTGCCGCGCGCCGCCGACGGCACGAGCGACGTCAGGATTCCGGTCCCGAAAATCAGCGGGATATCGGGATGCAGCGGATCGAGCGACGGATCGAGCAGGTTGTGCAGCAGGAACATGTTCACGCCGCGCCCGCCCAGGAAGGCTTCGACGACGTGGCGGGGGATGTACGCGCGCCGCACTTCGTGGTGCTCGAGATCGATGAAGATCGTCTGCCCCTGCGTCGGGAACTGGCGTTCCCGAGCCAGGCGCTCAATCAACGATTCGACGCGTTCGAGGATGGGCATGCGTTTGGACAACAGTAATGCAACTTCAGTGCTTCCGCAGGAACTCGCGGACGACGTCCTCGACCCGCTTTTTCTGCCCGTCGACCTCGAAATTCAGGCGGCGCATGGTGGCATCGTCGAGGATGCCCGCCAGCGAGTTGATCGCCGCGCGGCATTTCGGGTCCATATCGTTGCGGTAGACGACGGCGGCGTCGTACGGCGGGAAGTAGTGGCGGTCGTCATCGAGCACCGTCAGGCCCAGCGATTCGATCAGGCCATCGGTCGAATTGCCGGCGATCAGGTCGATTTCGCCGCCGGCCAGCGCTTTGTACGTGAGGCCGAGCTCCATGGTCTTCGGCGATTTCGCGAAATGCAGGCCGTAATGCTGGAGCAGACCAGTCCAGCCGTCGGGCCGCGACGCAAACTCGTATCCGAAGCCCGGTTGAAACGTCGACTCGACGCGCTTCAAATCCGAGATCGTCCGCAAGCCCGAGTTGCGGCGGACGATCATCGCGAACGTGTCGTTGAATCCGAGGTTCGGACCCCAATGGAGGCGGCGTTTCGCGTATGCGCGCGTCACCGTTTCATTGACTGCCGGCCGCGATTGCTGGAGCGGCTGATGGAGGATCGCTGTCAGCGCGGTTCCCGAATACTCGACGTAAGTGTCGAGCGATCCCGACGCGATCGCGGCATCGCAGACGAGTGAGCCGCCGAGGTTCATGCGGCGATCGACTTTGCATCCCGACGATTCGAGCTTCTGCGCCACCATTTCGCCGAGGATGACGGACTCGGTGAAATTCTTCGAGCCGACGACGACGG
>DATBSF010000341.1:0-5144 GCA_036559905.1 Thermoanaerobaculia bacterium
CGATCGGGAAGCTCTTTGATGCGAGCCTTGAGGCGCTCGAGACGATCGGCCATCGAACCTACAACAACTTCACTTCGGGGATTCTTCGCCGCACGGCTTCTTGTAGATCATCGAGTAGACCGAACACGCGATCAGATGCGACCCGGCGACATTCGGGTGCGTGCCGTCCGCATAGAGCTCCTCTTTCCAATGATCTCCGACAGGTAGCAGAAGTGTGTGCGCGCGCTGCGCGGCGGCCCTGAAAAAATCGTGATTGCCGGGATACCACGTCATGAATAGGACCGGCGTCGCGCCGCTCCTGCGAGCTTCATCGGCGAACATGCCTAGGTATTTGTGAAACAACTCGCCTCGATCCATTGCCGCCCGGCCACCGCGTTCCTGGATGATCACGTAGTCCCAATGCAACTGCCAGATGCGTTTGATCGCATCGGTTCGAAACCACAGATCTTCAAGAGACGCGCCGCCCAACGTGACGGAGTCGACGAACAAAGGCCTGGGCTCTTTCGCGCCGATTTGTGCGGTCATGTGAGGCATGTCGTTGAAGTACGTCAGCGAATTGCCGAGAAAAAGAACCGAGATCAAAGCGGCATCGCGCGGCGCGCGTTTTTCGACGTGGAGTGCGTATTCGTCTTTGCGCAAAGAAACGCATGCGTGTTGTTTGTATCCCCGTAGCGTCGCGGCCGCCGGCGACACCGACTCCATCCCCGGCTGAATGCTGGGGCAGCCTGCGTAGTGAAACAGGTGCGTCGCCGGGTCGAGCGTCACGCGAAGCGGAACGAGCTCGCGATAGGTAGCGCTGGCATCGTTCGCCGCGACGATCTCGACGCGCGGCAGAAGCGCGAGCAGAAACAGCGCGATCATTTGTAACCGTCGAGGAACTTCGCGGCGGCTTCGCGGAACTCATCCGTCCATTCGTGGCCGCCGTCGTAGGCGCAACTCGTTACGCGCGTAATCGTTCGGAGAAAGTTCAAGTCTTTCTTGAACTTTTCGTCAGAGTAGTACTCGTCGCGGGCTCCCCGTGCGACGAGGGCGGCGGGGACGTTATCGACGACGTCAGGAGGCACATCGCCGCCGATTGAGATCAGGCCGGATCCCCGACCGTAATCCGCCGCCGCGCGATAGGCCATCGCAGCGCCCTGCGAGTAGCCGAAGAACACGATCGTCTGCGGGTCATGGAAGAACTCGATGACGCTGCGCACATAGGCGATGTTGTCGGCGATCGCCAGTTCGCGATCGAGCCGCGTCATCCAACTCGCGACGACCTGCTGCGTGCGCGTGTTATAGAAAGGATGGAGCGCCTGAACGGAGGCGACGGTCCATCGGTCGATTCCGCGAAGCTTGCTCAGCTCCTCGATGTTTGTCTCGGCTGTCTCAGCGTAGCCGTGGAATCCGAGGATCAGGCGCTCCGGCGGGCCCTGGCGGACGAGGAAGCGTCCATGAACGGTGGCCGCAATGGTATGAGTGGTCAACATGCTGATGCGCGTATCGTAACCTCTGTGGTCTCTGTGTTCTCTGTGGTGAAAAGCTCTCACCACAGAGGACACAGAGATCACAGAGCTCGGAAGGATGCCGCATAATGCGCGCGCGTGGCGCGCGTCGCAATGGTGGTCCCCTGCTTCAACGAAGCGGCTCGGCTCGACGTCGACGCCTTCCGCAATTTCCAGCTTCCCGGGCACCAGCTCGAATTCGTGTTTGTGAATGACGGCAGTACCGACAACACTCTGCAAATCATTCAAAGCATCCCGGGCACCGTCGTGAACCTCGAGAAAAACAGCGGGAAAGCGGAGGCGGTGCGGAAGGGGATTCTCGCGGCGCTGGATCGCACGCCGGAGTACGTCGGCTTCTGGGATGCCGATCTCGCCACTCCCCTTTCCGAGCTTCCCGGAATGATGGAGATTGCCGAGGGCCGTCCGGCAATCCAGATGGTCTTCGGCGCGCGCGTCCGCCTTCTCGGCCGCGAAATCAGCCGGCGGCCCGCGCGTCATTATTTCGGCCGCGTCGGCGCCACCCTCATCTCGTCGAGTCTGGGCCTCGCCGTCTACGACACCCAGTGCGGCGCCAAGGTCTTCCGGGCCACGCAGGACACGCGCGAGGTCTTCTCGACACCATTTTTGTCACGCTGGATCTTCGATGTCGAAATCATTGCCCGATTCGTGCAACGCTGGGGACGCGACCGCGTGTCGAAGTCGCTTTACGAGTACCCCGTCACGCGCTGGCACGACGTCAAAGGATCGAAAGTGAAATCGCGCGATTTCATCCGCGCCCTGCGCGACCTCTGGAAAATTCATCGCGCGTACAATGCACGCAGATGACCGCCGTCAATCTCCATGAAGAGACCGGCCTGTCGGCCCTCGCTCGCGGAATGGTGGGGTCGGAAATCCTCAAAGTTGCCGCCGAGATCCGCTCCCTCACCGAAAAAGGACGCGAGATCTGCAACCTCACCGTCGGCGATTTTTCTCCCCGAGAATTTCCGATTCCGAAGATGCTGGCGCAGCTGATCGAGGATGCGCTCCGCGCGGGAGAGACGAACTACCCGCCATCGGACGGCGTCAAGGAATTGCGTCTGGCCGTCCTCGAATTCTTCAAAGAGCGGCTCGGTCTCAGCTATCCGCTCGAGTCGACGCTCATCGCGTGCGGAGCGCGGCCGCTCATTTGGGCGACCTTCGCATCCGTCGTCGATCCGGGCGACAAGGTCATCTACCCAACGCCGTCCTGGAACAACAATCACTACACCTATCTCGCCGGCGGAGTGCCGGTGGAGATCGAGGTCGGGCCCGAGACGAACTGGCTTCCGACTGCCGAGCAGATCCGCCCGCTCGTTCGCGACGCGCGTCTGATCTGCATCAACACGCCGGCGAATCCAACCGGCACGGTGATGGCGCGCGATCAGGTCGAAGCGATCGGCCATCTCCTCGTCGACGAGAACAGCCGGCGCGTCGCCCGCGGCGAGCGTCCTCTGTTCCTGATGTGGGATCAGGTGTACTGGATGCTGACCTTCGGCGAAAACCGGCACTATTCGCCGCCCCAGCTCGTGCCGGAATCGGCGCGATGGACGATCTTCATCGACGGAATCTCGAAGGCATTCGCAGCGACGGGATTACGCGTCGGCTGGACAATCGCCCCCGCCCACATCACCGCCCGCATGCGCGACATCCTCGGCCACGTCGGCGCGTGGGCTCCGCGGCCCGAGCAGGTTGCAGTCTCGAAGTTCCTCGGTATGCGCGACGAGATCGACAGCTTTCACGATCAGATGATTCACGATCTCAGGCTGCGGCTCGATCTTCTTTACGATGGATTCGAAAGCATGCGGCGCGACGGCCTCCCCGTTCGCGCGTTCACGCCACAGGGCGCGATGTATCTGTCGGTCCAGTTTCAGATCGCCGGCCTCACGAACGAAGAAATTCGGAAGCTGCTTCTCGATCGCGCCGGATTCGCAGTCGTGGCGTTTCAGGCATTCGGTCTCCGAAAAGACAGCGGATGGTTCCGCCTCAGCGCCGGCGCGGTCTCGCCGCAGGAGATCGAAGAAGGATTGCGGCGCGTGCGCGAGACGCTCGAATCGCTTTGAGTCTCAAGGCCGCACTCGCGAAACACGGTCTGCTGCTGCTGCAGGACAAGAAGCTTCCCAGCGTTGTCGGGATCATCACCGGCGAAGTCGTTCCGGGATCGTGGTGGTCGCATCCGCGCGCGCAGGAGATTTTTGTTCAACTCGAGAAGCTCGACGATGTCGTTACCGCGAAGCTGATCGCCGGCAAGGTCACATTCATCCATCGGCGACTCGTCCCGGCTTTGGCGGCGGTCGGCGCTGCGCGCGAGCCGTGGCAGATGCGCGGCCTTTCACCAGCCGCGCGGAAACTGCTGGCTCGCGTCGATCGGGATGGCAGCGCTCGCGCGAGCGGCGCGCCTGCGAAGGAACTGCAGCTTCGGCTGCTCGTCAACGCGCACGAGGTGCACACCGAATCGGGACGGCATGAGACGGTGCTCGAGCTGTGGCCACCATCGAAGCTGAACGCGGAAGAGGGCCGACACAAACTTCAGGAAGCGGCGACCGGAATCGGAGCGGAACTCCACGACCTTCCCTGGAACCGATTCCCGTAACGTTTTTGGCGATTCGCTTCACCACCGCGGTGAGGTGAATCGTGAAGCGCATCATTCTTCTCTTTTGCTTTCTCGCAGCTCCCGCATTGTTTGGCGAATCATGGCGAACCGACTGGAAGGAATCCTTTCAGATCGCGAAAGCGCAGCACCGGATGGTTTTCGTCGACTACTTCGCGACCTGGTGCGGTCCGTGTCACATCATGGACACGACGGTGCTCAACAAGGCGCCGGTGCAGGAGCAACTGTCCGACTTCGTGCTTTTGCGCATCGACGTCGATCGCAGCACGCTGGCTCGCTTGCACCGCGTGCAGGCGCTGCCGACATACGTGATCTACGACTTCGATGAGCGCGAGCGCGTCCGCATCGAGGGCGCGAAGCCGCTCGAAGTCTTTTCCCCGGCCATCGATCAACTCCGACCGGCCATGCCAGCCTTCACCAGAGCGGCGGAGCTGATCGACACGAAGAAAGATCTCGAAGCGGCGGTTCTCCTCGGCAACATATACAGCCGTCTTCGAATGGGCGACGACGCTCGCACCGCATATGAACAGGCTCGACGCATCGCGGAAAAGGCGCACAACACCGACGCAGCACAGATGGCGGAGACTCTGTCGGCATTCACATTCGCACGCGAAGGAAAGGTGGGCCGCGCGGTCAGCCTTCTTCAAAAGCTATTGACGCATCCGGCCAGCAACGATGCCGAGGCGTATATCTGGTTGACGATGGGGAATGCGTATCGGCTGTCGAAGGATTCGAAGAGTGCGCGCGAGGCTTATGGGCACGCGCGATCGACTGCGGCACTCGACAGTCCGGTCTACCGAGAAGCAACTGCGGCCTTAAACGAAAATCCGGATTTCTTTTAGCTCGCGCAGCTTGTCGCGGATTTCGGCGGCCCGTTCGAAGTCGAGGTTCTTCGCGGCGTCCTTCATCTCTTTCGTCAGCCGGCTGATGGCCTTGTCCAGATCTTCGTCCGCGACCAGATCGAGCTTGCGCGTGCCGACCGGCCCCGCCTGATCGACGTAGTCGAGATTCGCCATCCGTACGAGATCGCT
>DATBSF010000342.1:0-23102 GCA_036559905.1 Thermoanaerobaculia bacterium
GAACGACGATGATGATCCAAAGTAGATTGCCCATATCGCGGACTCCACGGTGCCACTTGTGTGCCATGCTGAGTCGTCTTGGGAAGGAAAGAAATCAGGGTCGTTCGAGTTCCGAGGTGGATTACGGTCGCGCTGTGGTTATTGCTGTCGGTTGCGATGGCCGTCGCGATTTACTTTCTTTCGGGTCACGCCTATCGCCGCGAGTCGTCTCTTGCGGACATCGGGGCGATGCTGCGGCGGTACGATCAGGGCGCCCCGAGCAACAGCGCGATCCTCGCGATCCTCGCCCCCGCGATCGGCGATATCCTCTTTTTCCTGCCCTGGGGGGCGCTGGCGTTCCTGTCGCTCGATGGGCCCAATCGTTCGCGCAAATCGATTTACGGCGTCACGGTCGCGCTAGGCGTGGCATTTGCGTTGGCGCTCACTGCGTGGCAGACAGTGCTGCCGACGCGCGTCACGGGAGTCGTCGATTGTTTGTGGGGTGCGGTCGGCTGCGGTGCGGGTGCGGCACTGGGCCACGCGCGGAAACGCGTCCGTGTCCGATTTGATTAGGCGAGGTCAGATTGATTCTGGTGGTTGAAGACGATCCGCAGGTTGCGCGGCTCATTGCACTCGTTCTCGAGCGGCACGGCCGGAAGTGTGAGATCGTCGCGGACGGGCAATCGGCGCTGCGGCGCGCGAAGGAGCTCCAGCCGTCGATGATCTTCGCCGATCTCACGATCAAAGGCATGACGGGCGACAAGCTTTGCGCTGCGCTCAAGTCGCAGGAGGACACACGCCGTATTCCGTACATCGTTCTCTCCGGCGACCGCGATCTTGCTCAGAAAGCACGCCAATGCGGCGCCGACGACTACATGGGCAAACCTTTTGAATTCCCCGATCTGATTCGTCTGGTCGACAAATATGCAGGAGCTGAAAGCAGAAAAGCCGATTGAGTCTCCCGAGGGGACTGATCCGGTCACGCGTTTGATGGAACGTCTGCGTGAAGAAGGTTTCACGACGGACCAGAGCCCGGACGAATGGACAAACTTCGGCGAGATCATTTTCGCGCGGCCGGAGAAGATCTCGGTCGCGCAGGGCGAGACGATCTTCATCTTCACGCGCGTCCCTGAGTTGAACGATCGCATCCTTCGCCAGACCGCGGAGAGCGTGGTCAACACCTATCGCGCGCGGAAACCGATGCAGAAGGCGCTCTCGGTGTTGCAATCGACGACCGTCTATCACTGCCTGGTGGCGGATGGCGATCAGCCGCACAACGACTCGCTCACGAATTACGTCACGCGCAGCGGCGGCGCGACATTCATTCCGGTCATCTTCGTCCCCGACATCAATCAGGTCATCTATCCCGACGTCGAGGAGAAAGTCGCATCCATCCGCCCTCGCGTCGAGTATCTCCAATACCTCCTGGGCGAGCGTCGCGAGAACGTCGATATGCACCGGATGACCGTCCAGGCTTTCTACATCTCGCTGGCGGTGGTCGTCCTCCTGGTCATCGCGATCGGCTTCTCGTTATTCATCAAGTAAACTTCGCGCGTGGCGCAGCAACTACCTGACAAAATCGATCTCGACCTCGGATTTGGCGCGGTCGTCACGCGCGAGAGCCGCCAGCGTTTTCTCAACCGGGATGGAAGTTTCAATGTCCGCCGGCAGGGCCTCAACTTCTGGCAGGAGCTCTCGCCGTATCACTACCTCCTCACCATCACCTGGCCGAAGTTCCTTGCATTGATCGGCATCGGCTACGCGATCTCGAATACGTTCTTCGCGGTGGCCTACATGCTCTGCGGCAGCAACGCTCTCACCGGGTTCGGCAGAGCACCCGCGCTGGGACGTTTCGGGATCGCATTCTTTTTCAGCGTCGAGACGATCGCCACGATCGGCTACGGCAACATCGTGCCGCTCACGCTTCCTGCGAATGTGCTGATGACTATCGAGTCGTTGTTCGGAATCCTGGCCTTCGCGCTGATCGCGGGCGTGGTCTTCGCGCGATTCGCGCGGCCGACTGCGTTGATTCTCTTCAGTCAAAAAGCAGTGATCGCGCCGTATCAGAACATGAAGGCGTTCATGTTCCGGATCGTGAATCAGCGGCGAAGCCAGATCGTCGACCTCGAGGCGCGCGTGCTCCTTGCACGACGAAAAAAGGGGAAAGGTGACGAGCGCGAGTTCATCGCGCTGAAGCTCGAGCGAGACAGCGTCGCGTTCTTTCCGCTGTCGTGGACGATCGTGCATCCGATCGACGCCGACAGCCCGCTCCGCGATTATCGTGATGCAGACGATCTGCGGACGTGCGATTCGGAGTTTCTCGTGCTGCTGAACGGATTCGACGAGACGTTCTCGTCGCAAGTGCACACGCGGTCGTCGTACAAGGGCGGGGAAGTCGTGTGGGGCGCGCGTTTTAGGAATCTGTTCAATCCGCCCGAGCCGGACGGCACGATCAGCATCGACATCACCCGGCTGCACGAAATCGATCCCGCGCCTCTGCCGGTATAGGAGCGCCGGCTTCCAGCCGGCCGGTTAGCGGGCTTCCAGCCCGCCGGCAGGATGCCGTCGGACCAGCCGCCAGAATGGCGGCGCTCCTCCATGTAAACGCCGCGCTCCGGACAACAGTCCAAGCTCCCATGAAGCACAAATCGTGGGTCGCCCTCCTGGCCGTCGGCCCGGCCCTCCTCCTCGGCGACCAAAAAGCGACATGCCCCCTCGGCCCCACCGTTATCCCTTCTCCGCAGGCGCTTTATCACCAGCTCTCCGTGACTGCTGAGGCGGTTGCGCCGAGCCGGCATCGGGCGGTGGTGCCTCCGAAGAGCGTCTTCCCGGCGACGGTCAATTTCATCGACACGGAAGTCTTCAACAAGATGCGGACGGACGGCATCGTCCCGACGACTCTCGCCGGCGACGAGGAGTTCCTCCGCCGCGTGACGCTCGACCTCACGGGACAGATTCCGGATACCGCGACTGTGCAGGCGTTTCTCGCCGATACCGCGGCTGACCAGCGCGCGCGAAAGATCGATCAGCTTCTGGCGTCGGATGCGTTTGTCGATCGCTGGACGATGTGGTTCGGCGACCTCGTGCAGAACGTCCAGGCCTCAACCAACATCCGCGAGTACTACCTCGGTCGCAACGTGTACTACACGTACATCCACGAATCCATCAAAAATGGAAAGTCATACGATCAGATGGTTCGCGAGATCATCGCGGGCAAGGGCGACAGCTTCACCAACGGCCCCTCCGATTTCTGGGTGCGTCAGATCCAGACCAACGGGCCCGTGCAGGATACGTACGACAATCTCGCGGCGCAGTCGGGCGAGAAGTTTCTCGGCATGCCGTTGCTCTGCCTCTCGTGTCACAACGGACTCGCACATCTCGAGCTCGTCAACACGTACCTGAAAACGAAATCGCGATACGACTTCTGGGGCGAGGCTGCGTTTTTCTCGCGGACGCGCGCGCAGCGATCGGCGTACGTCGATCCGAACAATCCGAATCAGAATTTCTTCAAGTACGACGTCCAGGACAGCATCCCGAACGGCGCGTATCAGCTCAATACGACTTCGGGGAACAAGTCGCCCCGCGTGGCGGTCAACGGCCAGAATTCAGTGTCGCCGGCATTCATCCTCACCGGTGAAACGCCGCGCACCGGAGAGCCGTATCGCGACGCGTTAGGCCGGACGCTGACGGCGCATCCGCAATTCGCGCGCGCCGCGGTCAACTATCTCTGGAAAGAAATGTTCGGCCTGGCGCTCGTCGAGCCGGTCAACAATTTCGATCTCAACAAGCTCGATTCGCAGCCGACGCATCCCAATCTGCTCACGCAGCTCGGCAACGAATTCACCGCCGATCACTACGATCTCCGCGCGATTCTGAAGACGATCGCGATGTCGAGCACTTATCAGCTCTCGACGCAGTACACACCCGGCAACTGGAACGAGTCCTGGACGCCGTACTTCGCGCGTCACCTCGCGCACCGCCTGACCGCGGAGGCAATGCTCGACGCGATCACGCGTGCGACCAACGTCCCGATAACCTTCAACGTCAACGGCCTCGGCACGGTCACATCGGCGATGAAGCTTCCGGATCCGCTCGAGGGAGCGCGCAATGTTTACGGCCGCTTCATGGATGAATTTGGCCGGGGCGATCGCGACGACACGCCGCGCTCGAACGACTCATCGATCGCGCAGGCACTCTCCCTGATGAACGATCAACAGGTCGTCGTCAGCCGCGTGCGCCGGACGACAGCGAATTCAACGGTCGCGAAGGCGCTGGCATCGACCAGCGATCCAGGCTCGATCACCGATCAGATTTACCTCGCGACGCTTTCGCGCCGGCCGACGGCCGTGGAGCGACAGAGCGCGATCGCGTATCTCAGCAGCGGCGTTCTTGCGCAGAAGACCGAGGACTTGCAGTGGGTGTTGTTGAACTCATTGGAATTCCTCTTCGATTGAGGCGGCCATGAGTAAACCGAAACTTCCGAAAAGCACCATCGAGTGTCCCGATTGCAAGAAAGCGAGCGGCTTTCCGCTCGGCGATGCGAAGGGATTCTCGCGCCGGCGGTTCCTGCAGGTCGGGGCGTCCGGCATCGTCGCGTCCTACTTCCTCGATGTCCTCAATCCGCGTGTGCTCTACGGCAAAACGATCGCGCCTAACGTCGCGCTTCGCAATACTGCATCGAACGCAATCTTCATTTTCCTTTCCGGCGCGCCGAGCAATATCGACACGTGGGATCTGAAAGAAGGAGCCTGGACGCCGTCGGACTTCGCGCCCACGTCGTTCAACAACGGCAACCTTCGCTTCCCGCAGGGCCTGATGCCGAAGACCGCCGAGCATCTCGACAAGCTGAGCTTCGTTCGCAGCGGACTGGCGTGGGCGGCCGTGCATCAACTCGGACAGGCGTGGGCGCAGATCGCGCGCAATCCGAGCGGAGCCACCGGCGCGATCGCGCCGCACATCGGATCGGTCGTCTCGCTCGAGGAGCAGGTGACCCGCAAAACCGGCGATGTGCTTCCAGGCTTCATCGCGCTCAACTCGAATGGCATTCCGTCGGCGGGATATTTTCCTGCGACGTACGCACCGTTCCAGGTCATTCCGGCGTCGACTGGATTGCCGACAATCGCACATCCGGACGGCACAGCGCGATTCACCGATCGCTGGAGTTTCCTCCATCAGCTGGATGCCAACCGCACATCCGGCGCGCTCGGGAAAACCTCGCTCGATGTGAACGCGTTTTACGATCAGTCGAAAGCGCTCATGGATGCGCCTAACATCAATGCGTTATTCAGCTTTTCGAGCGACGAGCACACGAAATACGGCAGCTCGGCATTTGGCGACTCGCTCGTCATCGCGCGCAATCTCGTCGCGGCCCGCAAAGGAACGCGATTCGTGCAGGCCACGCTCAACGGCTGGGATCATCACAGCGGGATCTACGACAAGCCCGCGAATGGGGTGAATTCGCTCTACACGCAATGCGCGCAATTCGATCCGGCATTCGGCGCGCTGCTGAGCGATCTACGCACGATGCCGGGAGCGGCGGCCGGCAAGTCGCTGCTCGACGAGACGCTGGTCGTCGTCATCGCCGAGTTCGGACGCACAGTGGGTGTGCTCAACAATCAGGACGGACGCGATCACAACCTTCGCATGTCGACGGTGTGGGCGGGCGGTGGAATTCGCGGCGGCCTCGTTCTCGGAAAGACCGACCCGACGGGCGCCAACGTCGTCGATTATGGCTGGAGCCAGAATCGCGACGTGCGTCCCGAAGACGTCACCTGCACGATCTACTCAGCCCTCGGCATCGACTACACGACCGTGCGTCACGACGATCCGCTCAATCGCGGATTCGAATACGTCCCGTTCGCGAAGGACGGCACATACAAGCCGATCGAAGAGCTGTTCTAAGGCGTCAGAACCATCACTTCCTCGAGCAGTCCGTCGAAGAAGCCGAAGCTCAACCTTTCTTTGTGGAAGGTCAGGGAATCGCCGACCCATCTTCCGTTTCGCAGACCTGCTTTCGCCAACAGTTCTTCGGCCTCATCACGCGGCACGTCGTAGATCGCAATGTTGTTGATGCGAATAGCGGGATCCGATGCATCGATCTCGATCAGCCGCCACTCGGCGTTTTCCTGCTTCTCGAACATGACAGAGAGGTTCAACGAGCTGTAGTACCACATGTCGGAGTCGGTGCCGGCGTCCTTGCTTTCGGGTTCGCCGAGGAGATCGATGATGTCTCCGGGAACGCAATTGAGGCGAATATCGCCGACTCCGATGCCGGGTTTGATCGTCGTGATGTCCACTACGTCGCCCGCGTGAAGAGCTGGCGCTGTGACACTTGATATGCGTTCGCGCGAATCAGCTCGCGAATGCCGCGCGGATCGGGAATTCCTCGCAGCGTGTACGTTGGCGAGGTGCGATCTGAAGAGACGATCGTGACGTTGCCGATGCCGAGCATGCGGTAAACGAAGCTCTGGTCGAACTGCGTGTCATCGATGTAGCGAAGGTCGATGTCCTCGACCTTTTTGGTCGTCAATCCGGTCTCGATCATCACGCGCTGGTTCGTGATGGTGTAGATCGTCGTCTTGATCCGCGCGAAAGCGATGACGATCGCCGCGAGCTGCCACAGGATGATCACTGCGATCACAATCCAGACAATCGTTCCGTACGGTGCCAGGAACTGGTAGCCGAAGTAGTAGATCAACAGCATCACGACGACGACCAGAAACGCGCCAATGATCCGGCCAAGCAAAAGCAGCCACGATGGCGTGCCGTGCCACAATTTCTGCTCCGGCCCTGGCGCGACAGGTGCTGCCGATGGCGCGGCAACAGCCGCCATCGGCCGGCCGCATTGCGGACACGCGGTCGCGGCAGTCGAGACATCGCGCCCGCAATCGGGACATTTGATCAGTGCCATCGGCAGATTGTACTTCGCCGATCAGAGGCCAAGGCGACGCTTAACGACCTGGTACTCCGGATCGTCGACGATCCCGCCTGTTCGCCCCATCCGATTGATGCGTCCCGTAATGTCGTCGATGCGATCCTGTGTTCCGGGGTGATCCTGGAAGAAGCGTGCGACTGCGCCCGGCTGGCTTCGATCGAGAGCCAGAAGCTTCTGAAACATGTCGAGCATGCCGTGCGGGTCATAACCGGCCTGCGTCATGAGCTCGAGGCCCATGTCGTCGGCCTGCTTCTCGTCGGCGCGGCTGAAACGCGCCATTGCGCCGCCGGCGACGACCTGCGCTGCGATCTGCGCGAGCGCGTTCGGATTCTGGCCGAGGAGAATGCTGCCGATGACGTTGATCGTGTTCTGCTGTTGGATCTGTTTGATCGCGTGACGCGCGACCACGTGGCTGATCTCGTGCGCCACGACGCCCGCCAGCATGTTGGCCTTGTCGGCTTGCGCGATCAGTCCCGTGTTGATGTAGATGTGGCCTCCGGGAAGGCTGAATGCGTTGACGCTCGAGTCGTTGATGATCTTGAAATCGAAAGGACGACCCGCGAGCGGCGTAGCAGCGTGGATGCGCTCACCGACCATCCGCACATAGGCAGTTGCCTGCGAGTCGTTGACGAGCCGGACCTGCTGCTCGACCTGCGCGGCGGCCTGATTGCCAAGCTGCCATTCTTCGTCGAGCGATACTCCGCCACCGAGGCCGCCGGAGCCGCACGCCGCAACGAAGAGGAGAAGGGGGAACGCGAGAACGTACTTCTTTTTCAACATCTGCAAACCTCCGGCGCGCTGTTTTGCAATTCGCGGTCCGGCCCGGTTTGTCAGGGGATGACGGCGTGTTTGCGAAGGATCTCTTTTGTCGCGTCGATGGGAAGCGCCTCAGCCGTATGGCCGTTGCCGGTCACCGTCGTCGCCCGCAACAGCGAATTGATGATCGCCTCCTCGGTCGCCTCGACCGTCGCGAAGAAGAGGGGAGACATCGCGTCGTTTGCCACCGCGGCAACACCTCGCGCGGTTGAGAACGCGATGGCGTAGTCGCCGCTGCCATTCGATCCGGAGGCTCCCGTGCGGGCGAATCCCATGATCGCGCGCGCCGCGATGCGTTTCAGATTGCGCGCGTCGAGAGGCGCGTCGGTCGCGATCACCATCACGCACGAGCCATGTGGAGCGCCGGCGATCCCGCCGGCGTTGAGCTCGCGTCCCACTGGCGCGCCCGCGATGATCAGCGATCCGCCAAAATTCGTCTGCACCAGGACGCCGATCGTGTAATTGCCGGCGCGTCGCGATGATGTTCCGATCCCGCCTTTGAATCCGAATGCGATGGTTCCCGTTCCTGCACCGACCGATCCCTCTTCGACCGGACCGCTGCTCGCGGATTTGATCGCTTGAAAGACTTCCTCGCGACCGACCGGCCGCGATCGGATGTCGTTCAATGCGCCGTCGTTCGTTTCAGCCACGACCGAGTTGATCGATCGCACCTGTTCGTTGCCGGGAAGGGCGAGCATGTAATCGAGAAGCGCATCGGCGACGCGCGGAACGTTGAGCGTCGACGTCAGAAGAATCGGCGTCTCGATCTCGCCTAACTCTTCGATCTGCGTCGTGCCGATGATCTTGCCGAATCCGTTGCCGACGAAGACGGCGGCCGGCACTTTTTCCTGAAACAGATTTCCGCCGTGCGGCAGGATCGCGGTCACGCCGGTGCGGATGTTCTCGCCGCGAATCAACGTCGCATGTCCGACGCGAACGCCAGCGACGTCGGTGATCGCGTTGAGCGGGCCGGTGGGCATCGCACCAATCTGGATGCCGAGATCGCGCGCGCGAGGGCGCGTCATGGCGATGGCGAGAAGCAGCGCAAGCGTATGCATCGCCGAAGACTACTCGATGATGGCTGTCGCGATCTCTGTGCTGTTTCTCTGGCTGGGGCTTCGCGCCTTCCGGCGCCGGGCCCGGCTAACTTACGGCAGCCATTCCACTTGGGCCCCTAAACGGCCTTCTGTATCTACTTACGGATGGACTTGAGCCCATCCGTGAGCGTAGACTCTGCCGTTACCCGGCAATGGGTAAATTTCCCCCCGCGACTATTTTCTGTAGAGAGGAGAAAGTGTGAGTCCAGGACCGACCAAACCCAATCGTGGGCGTCCGATCGTCCACACCGAACCGTGGGCAAAAATCACGGTCGTGCTGCTCGATCGGCATGTTGCGTACCTCGATAGGTTGGCAATCGACATCCGTTTGAAACACGGGCGTGCGATCAGCCGTGCGGAGATTATCCGCGGCCTTATCGAGGCGGCTTTCCAGAGCGGCATCGATCTGTCGCAGGCAGACTCGATCGATACTCTGGTCGAATTGCTGACCGGCTCGATGCCGAAGCGCAAAGCGCTGCGTTAGAACGCAGCTGCGCGGCCGCCAGACGCGCGATCTCTTCCTCACTGCTCGCTGCTGTGAGATCGATCCCGCTCTGTTCGAAACGATCCAGGATCGTACGGATCGCGTGTGACCAGCCGAACTGGGGATTCAACTCGGGCGATATCTGCTCGAGATACTCGACTTGCGCCTCGGAGAGAGTGATTGTTTCGGTGGCGGGATTCGCATCACCTTCACTCTCTCCGTTTTGCTGGACGAGTTTTAGAGACATGATGCCACCTAAGGAGTGACGCTCAGAGCCTTTTCCCTACCCCGACTTTAGGCCTGTTTTCGAAACGGATACGCCAACTGCGCGACGAAAGTGGTGGGTATCGGCTCGTTGTGCAGGCCGAATCGCTGCGGCTCCCGATCCCGCGGCATGTGGAACGTTCCGAAAAGAAGGTCGATCCAGGGAAACAGCCCCGCGAAGTTCCGATCGAGACCGTCATTCTCGGACGTGTGATGCCATCGGTGGAACCGCGGACTCGCGATCACGTACCGCAGCGGTCCGAAATCCCATCGCAGATTCGCATGCAGGAAGATCGCATAAAACGTGAGAAATGGAACTGCGGCTGCGACGACTCGCGGATCGAATCCCAGAAGGAAGAACGGAATCAATTGCAGGACACGGCTGATGGCTTCGTTCAGCGGATGGACTCGCGCCGCAGCGAGCCAGTCGAGTGATTCCGAACTGTGATGGATGGCGTGAAATCGCCAGAGCGGACGTCGGTGAAACAGACGATGCGTGGCGTAGCCAGTCAGATCGCCGCCGATGAGGACCTCGATCCACTGCAACCACAGCGGCTGCGACGCGAACCACGATGATCCGAGACTATGACCCGTGATGCGAGCGAGGATGAGAAATGTCGCGCCCGCACCGATCGCCGAAATTGCGCGCGTGACGAACGGCGTGAAGAACCAGTAGAGAAAATCGACCCTGCGCTCACGGCGCCAGATCGAGCGCTTCGGCAGCGCCGAGAATCGCCCTTCGAGCAGCCCGAAAAAGAGCGACAGAACCAGCAGCGCGATGACGACGCCCATACAGATGTTACGCGCGAGGAAGCGTTTCGTTTACGGTGCCGCATCTACGCTTTCTTCATTTCTCCATGCCGAGTAGAAAATGCCCAAACATCCTCTCGAGGACGATCGTTCTACGCCGGTTAGAACAACGTCACTCTCGAAGATTCTGTGTCTTTTCTACGACCGGTAGAAAAAACGAGAAAGCGAAGCTCCGGCACCCTACGTCGGGACGATCATCACCGGCGTCGAGATGTGCCGGATGATCTCCTGCTTCACCGCGCCGATCTCGCGCTGGGCGTTGACGAAGACGGCATCGGCATTCGAGTCGGCGGCGTAGCGGATGACCTCACGTTCGACGTTTTCGCCGGTGATGACGATCTTTTTCGAGGGGACGCCGAAGCGCGAGGCGATCTCGTCGACTTTCAATTCAGCGGCCTCCCGATCGGCTTCGCCGCAAATGCACAGGAAGTGCAATTCGCCACCTTGGCGCTTTGCGATTGCCGCCGCCAGCTCGGCCGCCGCGTCTGAGGACTGCTGCAGATGCACCGGAACGACGATGCGCTTGAATCCTGTCCCCTTTTGGATTCCGTAGCGGATCGCCAGCACAGGCGCGGGCGGATCGGTGATCACGCGCCAGGTTGTCGATCCGATGAGCAGATGTGCGACGTGATGCCGCGCGTGCGTCGCGATGATGATGAGGTCCGCCTGCTCGCTTCGAGCAGTGCGGCCGATTTCTTCGCCGGGATCGGGCGCGCGCTGGACGATGAGACGCGTCGCGACGCTGGCGTTCGCGCGACGCACGCGTTCGCGCAGCTTCTCGAGCTCCTGCTTTTCGGCATAGTCGTAGACCGCTTCGCCGGCGGGGAATCGCAATTGTTCCGGAGCGGAGATCCGCGTCATGCGGATGTGGAGGATGAGCAGCTCGGCGCCTGTGGAACCGGCGATGCGGATCGCGTCGTCAAATGCCCATTCGGATGCCGTCGAGAAATCGGTTGGGATCAGAATGCGGCGCCAGGGGTACACGACCCTACTTCGCGGCTACCTGCGGGCTCCCTGTGCCCGGCATGATGATGTATCGAATCACGGTCTTCGGCGCGGCCTCGGTCTCCGCGACCTGCAGCGTGATCTGACGGTCGCCCGGCTTGAGCGTGTCGCCGGGAATGAAGGGATCCTGCATCGCCTGATTCAGCTGCACTTCCAGCGTCCGCCAGTTTTGCGCGGGCGGAAAGGGCGGCTGGGGCGGATACGCGCGGAACTGCGCGAGATACGTCGTGTAGTAGTGATAGACCTGCGGGAACGAATCGTCCGTCGCGAGCGTGTAGACCTCAGCGCCCGCTCCATACTGATTCTTGATCATCACCGAGTCGCGGCGGGTGAGGTCATCGCGATACTTCGCACCGGCGTAAACCGGAATGGCGTTGCTGATGGCCTTCAATTGTTTGGCGGCGTCGAGCGGCGGTGGAGTCGTTTGGGTCGCGATCGGGTTTTTCTGCGGAGCCTTTTCAACGGCGGCGCTCCCTTCCTGTCCGCCGGTGCAACCACAAAGTGCAGCCGTCAAAACAAAAATAGCGCCGACCATCGCCTCTCCCCGTCGCATCCTCATACTGTTTTCAAACAGCAAGGGATATGCCGCTGAATTTGAGTCAGTTCTGCTCCGCTTTCGCCGCCACACCAGGCCGACGCGTCCGACTGCGAGTGGCTTCCAGCGCCGTCTCGCCGCCGTACTGCGCGACCAGTTTCTCATCGTACTCATCCGAGATGCTCGCCACGCTGTCGAGCGACGCGATGAATTGCTCGGGACGCAAACGGCGGCCGAGGAATGCATGCGAGAAGTAGACGTCGCTGCCGACCATGCTGAAGGCGCCCAGGGGTACTTCCGAGTTGAGGCGCAGAAGCTCGCGCATCATCGCGAACGATGGCTCCACGCCCTGCACGACGAACGCGAGCACTTCGATGACGGCATCATCTTCTTCGTACGGTGCGATCGAGATCTCCAGCACCGTTGATCCATATTTCAAGTAGAAGTCGCAGTGTTCGGCGTCATCGAAATGTTCGTCGACCAGCTCGTCGAGATACGACTTCACCTGTCGATACACCTCTTCCTGACAGCTAGTGTGAAACCGCTTCTCGCGAATGGCGGGCATTTGCAGTCATTATAGGAGCTTCCGATGGACGAAATTTTTCTTTCGAGCAATCGCAAGCGGCTGAGTCTGAAGCGGGGGAAGGACCGGGTCGTCGCCAACCGGCATCCGTGGATCTTCGCCGGCGCGATCGGAAGCGAGAGCGGACCCGCGGATGCCGCGATCGGCGACCTGGTCGACGGCAACGGCAAGCGGCTCGCGTCGGGCTTCTATTCGCCACATTCCGACATCCGCTTGCGCGCGTTGACGTTCGCCGAGGAGGAGCTGACCGCGGAGGTGATCACGTCGCGCCTGGCGGCCTCGATCGCTCGACGCCGCGGGTTGCTGAGCGACTCCACCAACGCGGTCCGCCTCGTCAACGCCGAAGGGGACGAACTGAGTGGCCTCGTCATCGATCTGTACAACGACGTCGCGGTGGTCGAGATCTCGAATGCCGGTCTGGAGCGGATCAAGCCGGCGGTGATCGACGTTCTGCGGCGCGAGCTGCGTCCGCGCCATATCTACTTCAATAACGATCTGCCTGCGCGCCGCCTCGAGAAGCTCACGACGGACCCGGAAGGGATCGGCGATGGAACGCCTGCGACGACGATCGTGGAAAACGGATTGCGCTTCGAAGTCGATCCGGCGGCCGGACAGAAGACCGGCTTCTTCCTGGATCAGCGCGAGAACCGGCAGCTCGCACGCACGCTCGCATCAGGCAGGCGCGTCCTCAATCTGTTCTCCTACACCGGCGCGTTTGGTGTGTATGCGGCCGCCGGAGGAGCGACGTTCGTCGAGAACGTCGACGGATCGCAGATCGCGATCGAGCAGGCGCGTAGAAATCATGATCTTAATAACGCATCAAATATCACGACGTTTTCGGTTGCGGATGCATTCGCGCATGTGCGGAAGCTCGATGCCGAGAAACAGCGCTTCGATCTGATCGTCTGCGATCCGCCGGCATTCGCAAAGCGTCGTGTCGAAGTCGATCGTGCCGCGCGCGGCTACAAGGACGTCAACCTCTACGCGATGCGGCTGCTCGAGCCGCGCGCGGCGATGCTCACGTTTTCGTGCTCCGGCCACATGTCGCTCGATCTCTTTCAAAAAGTGATTTTCGCGGCGGCGCTCGATGCCGGCCGTCGCATTGCAATCCTGCGGCGGCTGACCGCGGGCCCCGATCACCCCGTATCCATCTATTGTCCGGAAGGGGAATACCTGAAGGGATTTCTGCTGGAAGTGCGGGAGTAGGACGGGAATGTTGAATGTTAAATGTTGAATGTTGAATGAAATACGACAGCCTGAGTTGACATTCAACATTTAACATTCAACATTTAACATTCCTCGTATGACTGTCACCCCTATCGCTGTGCAGCGGAAGAGCCGTGAAATCACCGTCTCCTATCTCGGCGATCTTCTTTTCAACGCAGGCTTCATCGATGAGAAGCAGCGGGCCGAAGTCGAAAACACCGACAAGCAGTTCCGGGCGTCGACGAAATCGAAGTCGCGCGCCGAAGACGAGGCGAGTCCGTTCAAAGCGCTGGCGGGGATGAACCTCACCGATGCCAGCGGCAGCGGCACGCGCATCGACGACTTCCTGCTGGCGCGCCTGATCGCGGAAGACGCGCATCTGCACTTCTTCAAAATCGATCCGCTGAAGCTCGACGTCGAGATGATCGAAGCCAAGATCTCGCGTCCGTTCGCGCGCAAGCACAAGATGATTCCGGTCGCCGTCCGCGACGGAAAACTCATCGTCGCGGTCGTCAATCCGTTCGACACCGTCGGCGTCGACACCTTCCGCCAGATGGTGAAGCAGGATACGGAGCTGGTGGTCTCGTCGGAGAGCGACGTGATGGGCGTGATCACCGAGCAGTACGGTTTCCGCGCCTCCGTCACCAAGGCCCAGCGCGACCTCGGCCGCGGCGCGATCGACCTCGGCAACCTCGAGCAGTACATCAAGCTGAAGTCGGGCCAGGATATCGAGACCAGCGACGCGCACATCGTCAACGCCGTCGATTTCCTTCTGCAGCACGCGTATGAATCGCGCGCGTCGGACATCCACATCGAGCCGAAGCGCGACAACGCGATCATCCGGTTCCGCATCGACGGCGTCCTGCACGAGATTCAGAAGGTGCCGAAGCTCGTGAATCTCGCGATCACCTCGCGCCTCAAGACGATGTGCCGGATGGACATCGCCGAGAAGCGGCGGCCGCAGGACGGGCGCATCAAGACAGAACACGACAGCAAGGAGATCGAGCTCCGCGTGTCGACCCTGCCGGTTGCGTTCGGCGAAAAAGTCGTCATGCGTATCTTCGATCCCGATGTCATGCTTCGAACGATCTCGGGACTCGGCTTTTACGAAGACGAGTTGAAGACATTCAACGACTGGATCCAGAAGCCGCACGGAATCATCCTGGTCACCGGTCCGACTGGATCAGGAAAAACGGTGACGCTCTACTCGGCGCTCAAGACGCTGGCGGGGCCCGAGATCAACATCACGACGATCGAAGATCCGATCGAAATGGTGCACGAGGAGTTCAATCAGACCTCGGTGCAGGCGAAGATCGGCATCACGTTCGCGGCCGCGCTCCGCACGATCCTGCGCCAGGATCCCGACATCATCATGGTCGGCGAGATCCGCGATCAGGAAACCGCCGAGAATGCGGTGCAGTCGGCGCTCACCGGACATCTGGTGTTCTCGACGCTGCACACGAACGACGCCGCCACCTCAGTCACACGCCTCATCGACCTCGGCATCCAGCCGTTTCTGATCTCGTCGACGCTGATCGGAACGATGGCGCAGCGGCTGATCAGAAAAATCTGCGAGGACTGCAAACGCAATCGGCCGCTGACGGTCGAGGAAGCCGGCATGCTCAATCTGCAGGCGCCGGCCGGCAAGCGCATCATCGTGAAAGAAGGAGCGGGCTGCATCCGCTGCCGCAACACCGGCTACTTCGGCCGCACCGGCATCTTCGAGATTCTGCCGATCGACAACGCCATCCGCGATCTGGTCGATCGCTCGGAAGACTTCCTCAAGATCAAGGACATGGCGATCAAGCGCGGGATGCGCACCCTCCGCCAGTCTGCGTTGCGCAAACTGGCGGAAGGCATCACAACGTTCGAGGAAGTCGTCCGCGTCACCGGGATCTGATCACTTCGAGTTGTCCTTCGGCACCGTCACCGTGGCGCTCTTGTGTGCAACGTTGCCGAAGCGGTCGGTGCAATCCGCACCGATCGTGTAGATGCGACCATTGCCGGACGCTGCGCGCTCGGCGCGCAACTTCACTTGATGCGCATTCACGATGATCGAGTCTCCCGGCGTGTCGCCATCGCCGAGACCGTTGTCGGGTTCATTGCTGCTCACCGAAAGCGTGCAAACGGGCGCCGAGTCTCCGAAATCCATGACGGTGTAGCCGACGTTGATGATCACCATTTGATGGTTAGGCGGCCACAAACGCGTATCGCTGAGAGTGAGCGCTGACATCACCGGTGCAGTCGTGTCACTGACGGTCACCGTGACCGCGCCATTGGAGCACTGCGACGGCGTACCGTTGTCGCAAACCTGATAGGTGAACGTTGCCTCACCGGCGAAGAACATCTCCGGCGTGTACTTCACGTGTCCCTCCGCGTCGAGCACGACGGTGCCGTGAGTCTCTGTCGTCGCCGTGACTGCGGTGACTGTGAGCGTCTGGCTCGACTCGTCGGCAGGGCCCGTGGAATCGTTCGTTGTGAGATCCGCGGCGGCGAACGTGAGCATCATGCCGGCTTCAGTCGCGAGTGCATCGCTAACCGCGACCGGCGCGTCATTCACTGCCGCGACCGTGATGTTGACAGTGCCGGTTGCACACAGCGACGGCGCGCCGTTGTCGCACACCTGGTACGTGAACGCCGCCGGGCCGTTGTAGTCCGCTTCCGGTGTGTATGTGATCTGACCGCCCGCGAGCGCAACACTTCCGTGCGTGTTGGCGTTAGACGCAACGGTCGTGACCGTGAGCGACTGACCGCTCTCGTTGGCCGGACCTGCCGCGTCGTTCGCAGTCAGATCGCTGGACGCAAAAACAAGCGCCGTGTCTTCGTTCGTGTTCTTCGCATCGCCGACTGCGGCTGGCGGATCGTTGACTGGATTAACCGTGACGTTGACCGTGCCGGTTGCGCACCTGCTGTCGCTCAGTCCGGCAGTGACGCCGTTGTCGCAGACCTGATACGTGAAGCTCGCCGGTCCATTGAAGTTCGCGTCGGGCGTGTACGTGACCTGACCGCTGACCAGCGAAACATTGCCGTGCGTGTTCGCGTTGGGCGCAACGCTCGAAACAGTGAGCGTCTGGCCGCTTTCGTTGGCCGGACCTGTCGAGTCGTTGGTTGTCAGATCGCTCGCCGGGAACGTCAGCGTTGTGTCTTCGTCGGTGCTCTTGGTGTCGTTCGACGCAACCGGCGGATCGTTCACCTCGCGCACCGAGATGTTGACGGTAGCGATATTCGACGTTCCGGTAGCGTCGCTGACCTTGTAGCTAAAGCTGTCGCTGCCGTTGAAATCGGGAGCCGGTGTGTACGTCTGCGACGCGCCCGTGCCGGACAGCGTGCCGTGCGCCGGCGTGGCTGTGAACGTGTAGGTGAGCGGACCGCCGCTCGGGCTCAGCGCGTTGAGCGTGATCGTGCCCGCCGTGTCTTCGTTCGTGCTCAGAGACTGATCGTCGGCGCACGGCGGGTTGACTCCGTTGAGGCCGAGCTCGATGCAGTTCTGAATGAGCTGCGGAACGTTCGAGAAGAAGTTATAGCCGGTCAGCGTCTCGACTTGACGGACGGTGATGAGGTACTGCGACCAGTCATTGTTAATGATGCCCGTAACGTTGGGAATGACGATCGCGATCGTTCGGGTACTGGCGGTGACGCGCGTGACATCGTTGTCGCCCTTCGGCAGCAGCAGGGCGACTTTCCAGGTGGACGACGGAACCGTCACGTGCCCATTCGCAAGTGTAGTCACGAATCCATTGGTGCCGGTGCCACCGACGCCGGTAGGACCCGACACAATGTAGAGCTCCTTGTCTCCCGCGTTCACGAGCGTTCGGAGATAAGCCTCGAAGCCTCCCCACGGGCCTGAATTGTTGTCGTGCGCCTGCGCAATCATGTTCGTCATCAGGTAGGTTTCCTGATTGATCGGAATTCGGTTCTGATTGTCGCGGTCGGCGTTGGGCGTCATGTGGCCGCGGTCGAAGCCTGAGAAGGTGAAGTCAAAGTCCTGCACGCGATACCAGGACGGGGGGATCGCGGGATCCGGCCGGAACCGGTCGGTGCGCGCCAGGCTTCCGTACCACGAGCTGTCGAGATGCCAGCTAACCCAATTGGGTCTCCCCATGTCGCGGTTGTAGGAGAGCGAGTACGTCGGCTTCTCCATCAGATAGTTGTTCGGCGTCGTGACGTCGGCAAGGGCGTTGGTCGGATTGCCCATCGTCAGATGAACGCTCGGTGGATAGGGAGCCGGATCGCCGGCACCGACGACCGTGAACGACCATGTGACATCGGCAAACAGAGTGTCCGTATTCGGCGCGCTGTCGTCGAGATCCTGATCGTGTACCGCGCTTGCGAAGATCGTTACGCCGCACTGCTCGCCGAACTGGAAGTTCACGTTAGGGGTGATGACCCAGGTCTTGAAGTTGCTCGTGTGCGCGACTGTAGCGTCGTTGTGCAGGCCCGAACCGCAGGAGATGTTGTACCAGGTACCGACGACGTCTACCGGCTCGCTGAAGTCAATGCTGACGCTCGAGTCCTTCGGAATCGTCGTGTCGTGATCGGCGGGACTGCTGTTCGCAATCCACGGCCCGAGCTCGGCGATCGGCGACGTTCGGAAAGGATTCGGCGTGCCTGCGGTGAAGTCGTTGCCGTTGTTGTTCGTGTCGGTGTTGCCGCCGTTCTTGCGGAACAGCGCGGTGGTGTTCGAAGACGGTGGAGCGTTGACGTTGCCTTCGCTGCAATTGGCGCCTGTGCCGTAGCCGATGAAATCGACGACGCTTCCGGTCGGACAGATTCCAGTGAGCGCCGCGCCGCTGTTCGCAAGCGCAACTTTGCCGGTGGTGGCGCTCATGTTGATCGAGCCCACGATATTGGCGGCCGGCAGGTCGGCACCTGTAGCGCCGCCGCTGCCGAGGGAGATGAGGTAGTACTCACCCGGCCCGATCGGACCACCAATCGGTTGCGTCTGCCACGAGGATCCGGTCGCCGATGCGTATTGCACGCTCCAGCCGGTAACGTTGATCGACGCTGCTGTCGGATTGAACAACTGGATGTAGTCGTTTTTGAAAGTCGCCGAGGCGTTGCCGCCGCCACCGTAAATCTGATGGATCACGATGTGATTCGGCGGAGGCGCGACTGCGATGTTCACGAGCTGACTTGCCGCCGGATTGACGCCGTCGGATAACGAAGCGGTGAAGCTCGCGGTGCCATTGAAATTCGTTTGCAGCGTCACGGTGAACGTCGCCGTCGATGTGCCCTGGCCTCCCGTTACACTCACCGTTCCGACGCCTGTTCCTGCGAGCGCAGACCAGTTGTAGATTGCGCCATCGTCATTTCCAGTAAGGCTCACGCCGAACGGCGGCGCGTTCTGCCCAACGCTCGCGATCGGGTTTGGCGGCGCCGTGAGCGTCGGCGGATTGTTGACGGCAACGGCGTTGACTCGGATGTTGACTGCCTGAGTTGCCGCCGCATTCACGTTGTCGCTCAGAGATGCCGTGAATGTCGCTGTGCCATTGAAACCGGCCTGGAGCGCGACTGTGAACGTTGCGGTGGAAGTCCCCTGTCCGCCCGTGACAGAAACAGACACGACTCCGAGCCCGGCAGTCGCGGACCAGTTGTAGATTCCGCCGTCGTCATTTCCGGTCAAGTTCACGGTGAATGGAGCTGCATCCTGGGTGACGGTCGTAATCGGATTTACGGGCGCGGTAATCGTCGGTGGATTGTTTCCGCAGGTTCCGGTGGAAGAACTGTTCCGGGGATTCGGCGCGCCCGAAGCAAAATCAGAGGCGTTATTGTCGGAGTCGGTGCAGCCGCCGTTTGCGCGGAGTCCTGCCGTCGTGTTTGTCAGCGTCGGGGCGGCCGCCACTCCTTCGAAACAGTTTGCACCGGTGCCTCCAGTGCCATAACCGACGAAGTCGACCACGCTGGCACCGAAGGGACAACCAGTGCTGGTCAGCGCCAGGGTGCTGTTCACGAGCGCGACTTTGCCTGCTCCGGCGGCCATCGCAATTCCGGGACTGGGAGCGATGACATCCGGCGTTGGAAGAGGGGTAGTACCGCCCGCGCCCGCCGCCTCCTGGATCAAGAAATAATGACCCGGCGCGATCATGCCCGAGAGGGGGGTGATGTTCGTCCATGTTGTTCCGCCGGCTGACGCGTACTGCACGCTCCAGCCCGCCAGGCTGACCGGCGATGTGCCGCGATTGAACAACTCGATGAAGTCGTTCTTGAAAGTGGCGCCGCTATTTCCACCGCCTCCATAAACCTGACTGATGACGACGTTGGGAGACGTGGCCAGAAGGGGCGTGGAAATGGCTAGACAAACAGCCAACACAGACAGCAGACGGCGCAAATGCATTGAAAACAGTTCCTCTCTCAGGGCAAGTTGGGGTCGCGACAGGATAAAGGCTTGAGAAGATCATCGCAACAGATTCATTGCCTAATCTGATTTCCACATTCCGAAACATTAACTACGGAAAAATGCGGATCCTCGATTCGAACCGCGTGCTGACGGTCCGGCGCATCGAAGCCGCCGATGCCGACCGCGAAGATCCGCGCGCCGGTGCGATCAAACTCGAAGCGGATGACATTGATGCCGGATCGCCATTCTGCCGGCACGCTGTATCGATTGCGGCCATTCGCCAGCGCGATCTGTTGCACATATTTATCATTGATATATATCGTGACTGATTGTGGTGTGCTGGCGATCTCGATATCCAATGGACCCTTGGCCCCCGGCATCGCGATGAACGCGCGCTTTCCGATCACCGATCGCGCGTAGCGACCTGCTTCGGCCTCTGCGCTGCTCCAGCCGTCGCCGAAAAGTCCGTCTTCGCCGGGACCCATTCGCAAGATCGGGCGTCCGCCGAACGACGCCAGAAGCGCGCGATACTCCGCCGGCGTGCTGCGATCGGTGAGGAAGTAGTACGCGCTGGGCGAATAGTGCAGCCGGAAGTTCTCGATCGGACTCGAAAGCACGATCGGAAATCGGCACGCCCATCGCGAAAACTCACTCTCGCCGCCTGCGACCACGATCCACGACGTGGTGTTCTGGTACGCGAAGACTTCGCCCATCATCTGCGTGCCGCGCGTATTGAAAACCCGAACGTGCGGCGAGAGCCCGCGCAGATAGAAACCAATCGCAATCGCGGAGGCGTCGCTGTCGGCAATCACCGGATCGTTGGCGTGCGCATGACGCGCGATCGCCGCAGCGATCGAGCGCCAATCGAGTTTGCGGAATGAATCATGGATCGCCGCGTTCCAACCGATAGCAGCGAGGAGCACGGCTATGACAATGTTCCAACGCCGGATTGTTGCGACTCCGACCGAGACGAGTAATAGATACGCCGGGAGTGCGCTGATCACATAGCGAACCGCGAAAAAATGATGCGTGACGCGTGCTGCCGCGATCGCGATCGCCGTTGGCAGAACGCAGAGTCCGATGGCCACGAATGCTTGCTCGCGGCTACGTCGAAAAAGATCGACGCCGCCGATGATCGCGAAGGCGGCGAAAACATAGGCCGTCAAATGCATGTCCCTGAGCGGCGACCAATCGAACGCGGCGGACGAGGCATGCTTCTCGCCCCGGTAACAAGCGACGATCAAAACGGCGCAAACGGTCGACGTGGCAACGATCACCCACCAGCGCCGGATCGCTGCCACGATGGCCGCGGAAGCGATGAGCGGCGCGGTCACGGCCGAAGTGTAGAAAGCGGCGAGCAACACTGCCGCGACGCTTCCAACGCGCGGTTGCCGCAAGAAAAACGCGAGAAGAGTCATCGCGGCGAGAACGATGAGCGCGTACGGCCGCGCCTCACGGCTGTAATAAACATGGAGCGGCGAGACCGCGACTAGAAGCGCGAAAACATACGGCGTCGCGGGATGCGTGCGGATCGCGCGGGCCGCAAACCAGGCGACCACGATCGTCGCGATGCCGATCAGCGCTGGAAAGAAACGCCCCGAAGCTTCCGGGCTCCGAAGAAACCGTCCCGCCAGCTCGGTCGCGTAGTAAAGCGGCCCGTGCTCGAGATCGAAAATCGTCAGCCAGCGCCAGGCGGGTTGGCGCGCCGCCCTGGTCGTCAGGTCGTACCCGAGGATTTCGTCGAGCCAGAAGCTGGGGAGGCCGAGGCCCCGCAGACGCAGCCAGGCGCCGAGGGCGGTGATGGCGACGAGATATCCGGCGCGGAGCGCCCTCTCCCTGCTCACACGACCGAAATGTTATTCTTTCCTGATACTTCCCCGATCGGGAGACACCAAATGACTGTGCAAGCTACCTCGAATTCTCTCGAGAAAGAACTCGAGTATCGGAAGAAGCTGACTGGCATCACCAACCAGCTCAACTCGGCGGATTCCATCCAGCACATTCTGCTGTCGCTGAAGGACAAGATCCTCGAGTTGCTCGATGCTGACCGCCTCACGATCTACGCGGTCGACACGAAGAACCAGGAACTGTATTCGATGCAGAAGATCGGCGACGTGCCAAAGGAAATCCGCGTCCCGAAATCCTTTGCGTCGATCGCCGGATTCACCGCCCTCGCGCGCAAGACCATCAATATCAAGGATGCGTACGATCAGGCCGAGCTCGCGAAATACCATCCGAACCTCCGCTTCGATCAGCGATGGGACAAGCAGAGCGGCTACCGCACGAAATCAGTCCTCGCGGTTCCCATCGCCTTCGAAAAATATCTCCTCGGCGTCCTGCAGCTCATCAACAAGCGGCATGGCCCGGTCTTCACCGCGCTCGATGAGGATGGCGCCGAAGAGATCGCGCGCATTCTCGGAATCGCGTTTTACAACCAGCATCGCGCTGCGCGTCAGTCAAAGCCCGCCAAATTCGGTGCGCTGATCGACAAGGGCATCATCTCCGAGAAAGACATCGACGCGGCGGTCACCAGCGCGCGCGTGAACAACACGACGGTCGAGAAGGTCCTCGTCGACGACCACAATGTTCCGAAAGACGAGTTGGGCAAATCGCTCGCGCAGTTCTACGGCACGCAGTACTTCGCGTACGACGGAGCGATGACGATCCCGGCCGATCTCAAAGAACGCGTCCCGTCCGAGATGTGGAAGAAGTACACGTGCGCGCCGGTCGAACGCCGCCCTGGCGTGCTGGTCGTCGCGGTCGACGATCCGCAGGATCTGACGCGGCTCGACGGCATTCGCGCGATGAATCTCTCTCCGCGCTACGACTTCTGGGTCGGCTTGAAGCAGGACATCCTCCAGTACATCGCGTCGTCGTACGGCGAGGCGATGGAAACTTCGACGGACAGCGCCGACCTCGCCAGGATCATCGAGACCCTCGGCGAAGAAACTGACGGCGAAGTCGATGAAGAGAAGAACAGCGATGAGCCGGAGATCGACGAGACCGACTCCGGAATCGTCCGCCTCGCGAATCAGCTCATCATCGAGGCTTT
>DATBSF010000343.1:0-3126 GCA_036559905.1 Thermoanaerobaculia bacterium
CATAAGGAAGCAATGACGTGCGCAACATGGACGGAGGCCTGATCGTCGCGACGTCGTCGTCCCCTACTTCTTGATCAACCCCGCCACGTAGCTCTCCAGCGCTTTGCCCTCGTTCCCCGGTTCGACGATCGCGCCGTTCACCATGTACGTCGGCGTCGCGCGAATGTCGGCTGAAAACGCGGCTCCCAGTCCGTTGAGAATCGACTGCTGGATCTCGGCATTCGCGATGTCGGCATCGTACTTTTTCAGATCGAGCTCGTGATCGGCCGCGAAGCCGCGCGCGAAATCGTCGAACGTGAACGCGCTCAGCTTCTCCTGATTCTTGTAGACCTGCTCCTTGTACTCCCAGAACGCCGCCGGCTTCTGCATCCAGATCGCGCGTCCCGCCATGGCCGCCGAAAGCGCCCACGGATGCATGGTCACCAGCGGCAGGTCGAATCGCACGTACCGAACCTTATCCCCGTACTGCTCGAGAATCGGCTGCACATAGTGCGATGCGTGCTGACACGACGGACATTCGAAGTCCGAAAACTCGATGACCGTCACGGTCGGCGCTCCAGCCCCCGTCGTCGGCGATTGGGCGATGTACGTGGCAAAATTCTTCAGCCGCGACTCGCGGATGTCTTCATTGAGCGGATAGAAGTGCCCGAAAAACAAAACGCCGCCGGCCGGATCGATCTCACCGGTCATCGGCAGCTTGCCGTGCTCGGTCGTCTGATTCAGCGTGATGTTGTACAGACTCTCTCGCGTCAGCTTGCGGTCGATCACCGGATCGAAGTTCTGCTGCAGATTCGTCCAGGCAAACTTCTTCACCTTCGCTTCAGGCGTCCCTTCGCCATCGATGAACCAGGGGATGCCGAGGAAGAAGCCGCCTTCGCGCGAGACGATGGCGACCCACTGTCCGGCACACGTCTGCCGCTCGCTCTCGATCCGGATGACGTTCCCCGTCATGTTCACCGGCAGCTTGTGCTGCAGGCCAACGCGGGTCATTTTCACCGGCTCGCTGCAGATGGGCAGGCCGTCTTTGATCAGTTTCTCGGCGCGATCGCCGAGCGGTGGCGCGGGTGCATCTTCAGCAAGGACGGCGACGGCCATGGCCATCGCCACGAGTGAGAGGACGATTTTTTTCACGCTGCAATGAAACGGAGCATCAGCGCCCCGCATTTCCGACCGCCTGACTCTGCATCTGCCTGGAGACCCTCTCGACCGCCGCAAACACGCGCATGAGGTTCTCGCCCATGATCTTGCGGATGTCGGACTCACTGTAACCGCGACGTTTCAACTCCTCGCGGATCTTCGGGAGTTTGCTGACGTCTTCCATCCCGGTCGGGGTGTCCGGGATGCCGTCGAAATCGGATCCGATGCCCACGGTCTCGACGCCCGCAACCTTCACGATGTGATCGATATGGTCGACGATCAGCGTGTACGGAATCTTCGGAAGGGGATCGTCATTCATCAGTTTCTTCACCCCCTCCTGATACACCTGCCCCTCGTGCGGATCTTTGATTCTCAGCTCCGCGATCGCCGGCTTCATGCGCTCGTCGCGCGCGCGCGATGCTTTCAGCACATCGCTGGAGAGGAACACGGGATAGAAGTTGACCTGGACCACTCCGTGATTCTTCGCGAGCGCGCGGAACATGTCGTCGGTCATATCTCGCGGATGATCGGCAAAAACGCGCGCCGAGGAATGCGACGCGATCACCGGCGCCTTCGACATCTCCATCACGTCGTAGAACGTTTTGTCGGCGACGTGCGAGATGTCGATCATCATGCCGAGGCGGTTCATCTCGAGGACGACTTGCTTGCCGAATGGCGTGAGGCCGTTGTGCTTCGCCTCATCGGTCGACGAGTCGGCCCAGTTGTTCGTGTTGGTGTGCGTGAGCGTCATGTAGCGCGCGCCGAAGCGATAGAACCCGCGCAGCAGCTCGAGAGAGTCTTCGATCGCGTGCCCGCCTTCGATGCCGATGAGAATCGCGCGCTTGCCGTCGGCGGTGATGCGGCGGATGTCGGACGTCGACTGCGCGAAGCGCACCCACTGCGGATAGTTGTCGACCATCTCGTGGATGGTCTCCATGATCTTCATGCAGAACGCGGCCGCCCCGCCGTCCTTCGCATATTTCGCGGGGACGTAGGCCGCGCAGAATTCCGCATCGAGACCGCCGGCCTTCATGCGCGGGTAATCGAAGTGGCCACGGCTGTTCCAGGCGCCGAGGTCGAACGGCTTCTCCATGTACTCGGTGGGAGTGTCGGCGTGGGTGTCGACAGTGATCGCGCGCTTTTGCTGCGCGGCGACGGGAAAGGCAAGAAACAGAACTAGCGCGATGCGTGCGAGCCGTTGCATCGCGCTAGTTTAGTGTAGCGCCGGCGGCCCGCCGGCTGTTCCGCCGGCCGCTGGCCGGCGCTCGTCGCGCAGAATCCGTGCCGGCGAGCCGCCGGCGGAACAGCCGGCGAGGCCGCCGGCGTTACGCAGAGCTAATTATTCGGCGGCGCTTCGCTGATGTCTTCGACTGCCCGGCCGACTTTAACGGTTTCCTTCTCGTCGCTCGCAATATCCCCGATTGAGACGATGCCGATGAGGTCGTTGTTGTTGTTCGTCACGGGAACGCGGCGGATCTGCTCGCGCCCCATCAACTGAAGAACCTCGGTGATCGGAGTGTCTTCCTTGACGGCGCGAACCTTTTTGCTCATCGCCTCGTTCACCTTCGAGCTCGCAGGATCTTTTCCTTCCGCGATGAGTCGAACAACGATGTCGCGGTCGGTAATCATGCCGATGACCTTCTTGCCGTCGACCACCGGCACGACGCCGGCGTCTTCACGCTTCATGATCTCCGCGACTTTCTTGATGCTGTCTTTTTCCGAGACGCTCGCCGGGTTCGGCGTCATGACGTCGCGAACGGTGCGAAGCGAAGCGGACTCTTGTTTGTTTTCGGGCATGCATCCTCCTTCGTTATAGATAGAAAGAGGAGCAAGGGGCGTGCCCTGGGGACGAGGAATGTTGAATGTTAAATGTTTAATGTTGAATGAAAGACGCAACCATTTAACATTCAACATTTAACATTCAACATTCCTCGTCTCCTCGTGCGCTAGAACTGGAAGCGGAGGCCCCCGCTCAGAGTCAGGTATCTC
>DATBSF010000344.1:0-10370 GCA_036559905.1 Thermoanaerobaculia bacterium
CGAGATCGAAGACCGCCGATCGGAGGTAGGAGAACGTCGCGATCGAATCGGGACGCACGTATCCCGGCTGGAGAAAAACGAAGCCGCAGACGACGAAAGCCGCGACGATCACGAGCGGTGCGCTGCGTGCGAGTCGCGGCATATGCGTATGGTACGGTGTCCGGGATGCGGCTCCGCGTCATCCTCACGGCTGCGGCATGGGTCGCCATGGCGGTCGGTGGATTTCAGCCGATGTACGTACGCGTCTTCGCGGCCGACAGCGATTCGATTCGCGCGGGGTACACGGAGCTTCCCTATCGACGCATTCCGGGACTGCGCAAGCTTCTCGTCGATGCTTCGGCTCGCACGCCGGCCGGCGCGACGGTCGCGATCTGGGTGCCATGGCGCGAATGGGATGGGGGATATGGCTACGCGTTTCGCCGCGCGCCGTTTCTCATGCCTGACAAGAATGTCGTTCCGATCGAAGAGATCAACAGAGCGCAGTACGTCGTGTGCTGGCACGGCTGTCCGTCCGCGCCTGGATTCAAAAGCGTATGGCGATCTGCCGAAGGTGAGCTGATGCGCCGATGATCGCCGCGATCGTCACCGCGCTGCTCGCGGTTGCCGCCGGTCTGCCTTTCACGCGACGCATCGGCGAGGCGTACCTCCTCGGCATCGGCATTCAGGCCGCGATCCTGATCGTGTTGCCCTGGTCGCGGCCTTTCATCATTGGCGCGATCCTTCTGGAGTGCGGCGCCCTGGCGCCGCTCTTACTACGACGATACAAGAGCGGCGGCAAGCCGCCGCACTCCATAATCGATCTCGCGACGCTCGTGCTGATCGCCGGCTATGCGCGTTTCGCGACGATGGCGCCGCCGGTCGAAATCGACTTCATCTGCATCTGGGGACTCAAGGCCCAGAAGTTTCTCGTCGTGCACGGCATCGATTGGAACTTTCTCGCGCAGCCGTTCAACGCTTTCGCGCACGCCGACTATCCGATCCTCGTGCCGCTGGCGTACGCGTTTCAGTCGCTGGTGGCGGGGGAGTGGGTCGGGCGGTGGGCGGGAGCGCTGAACATCGGATGCGGAATCGCGGCGCTTCTCATCATCCGATCCGAGCTGAAAGGCTGGACGGGCGCGCTCGCGGGTTTGATCCTCATGCCGCTCGTCTTCTCGCCGTACGTCGGCGACGCTGAAGGGCCCCTCATCGCCTACAGCATTGCCGGCGTCCTCGGCCTGCGCCGGAGAGAAAGCATCGCGCGCTCAGCGGTCTTCCTCGGTCTCGCTGCGTCATGCAAGAACGAGGGATTGACTCTGATCGCCGCGGTGGCGATCGCGATGCTGATCGCCGGCGTTCCGCGTTTGATTCCGAAGATGTGGCCGGCGATCGCGATTCCACTGCCGTGGTTGATTGTGAGCAGACTGCATGGGCTCCGCAGCGATCTGGCGGAGAGCGGCCTGATGGAGCGCATCGTCGCGCACATCACGAATCCCGCGCCGATGCTGCAGGCGATGGCGACGTATCCGCCTGGTCACATCATCTTCTGGATCGGTTTGGTCACGGCGCTGCTGATCGGAATCCGCCGCGTGGTGGGCGAGGAGCGCTTTCTCGCCAGCGTGATCGCGCTGCAACTGCTGGCGTTCATCGCCGCCTACGTGATCACGCCGCACGACGTGTCGTGGCACGTGCGTTGGTCGTGGGAGCGGCTGGTGCTGCAGGTGACGGCGCTCGTGACATTTCTGGCAATGGTTGTCACGCTTCCGAAACAGGACCTTGCCGCCGGCGCTCCATTGTACTAAATTAATAGTACAAGGGTATGCGCCTCCCGGTTCATGTCGACCCGAAAGATCCTCTCCCGCTGTACGCGCAGCTCGAGCGCGGCATCCGGATCGGGATCGCTACCGGAAACATCAAGCCGGGCCAGCAGTTACCAACAGTGCGGCAACTGGCAGTCGATTTGCGCGTAAACGCGAATACCGTCGCCCGCGTTTATCTCGCCCTGGAGCGCGACGGAGTGCTGACCACCAGACGCGGCGTGGGAACATTCGTCGCCGAAGGCGTTCCGCAGAAGACGAACGCGCCATATCGCGAGCGTCGGCTTCGGCAGGCCATCGACAGGTTTCTCACGGAGGCCACATCGCTGGGCTACAAACCGCGCGAGGTCGTACGCGCTCTCGCGCGCCGCATCAGGGAAGGAGAATGACCATGTTAGTCCCCGTCGTCTCGAACAAAGGGTACCAATTCGCCTGGGATCCGCGCGTCAACGTCGTGGCGGTGCTTGTCTGGATCGCAATCTTCACCGGCGGTGTCGCCGCCGCGATGATCATGCGAAAGCCGGCCTGGTTCCTCATCGGAATCGTGCTGGCTTGCATCTTCGCGATGTCGCCGAAGGTCGCCAAACAGTGGGAGAAAGGGGTCGTTCTGCGGCTCGGTAAGTTCGTCGGGCTGCGCGGACCGGGATTGTTCTGGGTCGTCCCGCTGATCGACGCCGTCTCGTCCTGGATCGATCAGCGCGTCATCACCACCAGCTTCGCCGCCGAGCAGACGCTGACCTCGGACACCGTTCCGGTCAACGTCGATGCGGTGCTTTTCTGGATGGTGTACGACGCCGAAAAAGCCGCGCTGGAAGTGCAGGAGTACAAGGAAGCGGTGAGCTGGGCGGCGCAGACTGCGCTGCGCGACATCATCGGCCGCACCGGCCTGACCGATCTTCTGCGCGGCCGCGAGCGGATCGAGGAGCAGTTGCAGGACCTCATCGATCAGCGCTGCAATCCGTGGGGCGTCAGCGTGCAATCCGTCGAGATGCGCGACGTGATCATCCCCGACGCGCTGCAGGACGCGATGTCGCGCGAGGCGCAGGCCTCCCGCGAAAAACAGGCGCGCATCATCCTCGGCACCGCCGAAGTCGAAATCGCGAAGCTGTTCAAGGAGGCGTCGGTGTCGTATCACGACAATCCGACCGCGCTGCATCTGCGCGCGATGAACATGCTCTACGAAGGTCTGAAGGAAAAGGGCGCGCTGATGCTCGTCCCATCGTCGGCCGTCGAGTCGATGGGCATGGGTGGCCTCCTCGGCGCCGCCGCGCTCAATCAGCAGAAACTGACCGATTCGATCGCGCCGGTAGAATGACTTGATGCGCTGTGCGCTGTTTCTCGCCGTCGCGCTCACCGGTTGCGCGACGGCGATCCATCACGATCTGCAGGAAGTGCCCGTTGCATCCACGCCTGCCGGCGCACGCGTTTATCTCGATTGCGGCCGCGGTGCGATGAACGTCGGCACGACTCCGATGACTCTCGTTCTGCGCCGCCGCGACACGTGCAGTGTGATGATCAGCAAAGTCGGATACCGCGATGCCGTCGTGCGGTTGCATCGTCGGCCGTCGGCCGCGACGTTCGCGAACGTGCTTCCGGCAGGGCTCGCAGCGGGGATCGCATCATCGAGTCACATCGACATCGCGGGTAGCAACGGCTCGACGAGCGGCGGGACCGTGACCGCGTCGGTATCAGGATCGGGCTCGATATCGCCGGCGGCGGTTGGCGCGATCGTGTTGTCCGCCGGCCTGCTCGTCGACATCGGATCGGGTGCGTTCTTCGAACAGTCGCCGAAAAGGATCGACGTCAATCTGGAGTGCGGCGGCTTGCCGTCGCTCTGTGCCGCCAGCTTGCTGCCGGTTCCTCGGAGCAAGCTGCGAGGATGAGAGCGGTGCCGAGGCACCGCACTCCAGACTCACGCTGCGACCGTCCGCTCTTCCGGCTTTTTGCGCATGTCGAGGAACAGCAGGCCGATGCCGATGCAGATCGCGGAGTCGGCCACATTGAACGCCGGCCAGTGGTGGGTCTGTCCGCCCCAGTTCATGTAGACGTCGAGAAAGTCGACGACGTAGCCGAGTCGGAAGCGATCGATGAGATTGCCGATGGCGCCGCCGAGGATCAGATGTAACCCGACCTGCAGCAGGCGATCGGTCACTGCCGTGCGAAATGCGTACGCCACGAGGACGAAGAAGACGCCGATCGCGCCGATGTTCAGCAGCAGCGGAACGATCGCCGACTGCGCATTCGCGCCGATTCCGAAGGCCGCGCCGGTGTTGCGCACGTGCACGAGTTGAAAGAGATTCGGAATGAGCGAAATCGAATCGTGCATGTCGATGTGTGCGCTGACCAGCCCCTTCGTCCACGCATCGAGAAGAATGATTGCAAGAGAAAGGAGCAGATAGGGGACGCGCTTCAAGCGACCACCTTCCGCTTTTCCTCGATCAGTTTGTCGAGCTCGATCCGCAGGCGGCCGAGGATCTCGTCGTACGTGAATTGGCCGATGGTCTGCGGTCCGCGCTTCAGATTGACGAAGCTCGGCGCGCACCACATGCCGAGGTCGGCATCATCGGTCTCGCCCGGCCCGTTCACGCGGCAGCCCATCACCGCGATCGTGATGTCGTGCTCTTTCGCGTACTCAGTCATGCCACGAACGTTCTGCGCGAGGTCGATGAATGCTTCGTTCTCGACGCGCGAGCACGACGGGCAGCTGATGATGTTCAGCCCGTGCTGCTCGAATCGCGGAACGGAGCGGAAGCGCTTGTTCGCGATGTCATCGAGGATCTGACGCCCGACGGTGACCTCGTCGCCTTTGTTCTCGAAGGGGAGGGTGAGCGAGACGCGGATCGTGTCGCCGATGCCGCGCGTGATGAGCTGTTCGAAGGCGACGCGCGTCTTGATCACGCCGTCCGGCGGCATCCCCGCTTCGGTGACGCCGAGGTGCAGCGGAACGTCGGGGCGCTTTTCGGCGAAGAGGATGTTCGCGTCGATGACTTTGTTCGGATCGGAATCCTTCAACGAGACGCAGTACTGATCGAAGCCGAGATCATCGAGCATCGCCGCATGCTCGAGCGCGGACTCGACCATCGGCGTGATCGAATCGTCCTTCGCGTAGCGGCTCAGTTTTTCCGGGTCGACGGAGCCGGCATTCACGCCGATGCGCATCGCGCAGCCGTGCGCGCGCGCGACGTCGACCAGATGGCGCACCTTCTCGCGGATCGGCTTCTCGCGCTCGATGTGATGCAGATGGCCGGGGTTGTAGCGCAGCTTCTGGACGAACGGCGCGACCTTTTCCGCGAGCCGGTAGTTCTCCTGCAGGTCGATGACGAGATTCGCGTTGGGACGCGCGTTTCGGATCTCGGAAAGCGCGACCACGTCCTTCGCGGTGTCGATCGCGATGCGGATGACATCCGCTCCCGCCTCTTCGAGCAGCTCGACCTGGCGGATCGTGGCGTCGATGTCCTGGGTCCGCGTGGCGGTCATCGACTGCACGGCGATCGGATTGCCGGCTCCGATGCGGATGTTGCCGATGCGAACCTCGCGGGTCTTTCTTTCTGTCACGCCGTGATTTAACGCTTGGGGAGTCTAAAGATTCCGGTCAGAATCGGCTACACTAAACCAACACGCAATATCGTATAGAAAGACCAAAATGCCCGCCGACGAATCGCCGCGCCCACGCTTGATGCGGCGGCTTGTTCTCGCCATCGCACGTGCGGTAGCTTTATTGATACTGGTTGCCGGGTTCAGCGGCACGCTGGCGATCGCTTTGCCGAGGGTCCAGCCCGTTACTCGCTACGCTACTGCGCTCGTCCTCGGCGTCGCCATCTTCGAGTCGCTTCGGCCACGCGAGAGACAAAAGGCGGTCGTCGCTGCTGCCGATCCAATGGCCATGCCGGCGGCGACATCCGACGAGCTGATCGAGGCGCAGCGGATCATCGACGAGCTGCGATCGGAAGCGGAACGCGGCCGCGCCGAGGCTCAAAAGCGCGCGGATTCGCTCAAGCATGACGTGCAGGATCTGCTCGAGAAGAACTCGGAACTGCGGCAGCAGATCGACAAGGTCACCGCGGATCTCAGTCAAGCGCGAACGACCGCCGCTGAACGCGAGAAGAAACTTCGCGAACAGTTCGAAGCGGAGAACACGCACGTGCAGCGCGCGGCCGGCAAAGCGCTCGATGAGATACAGAAGACGCGAAACGCCAACGAGCAACTGCGCGCGCAAATCGAAAAGGAGCGCCAGAGCGCCACCACTCTGCAGGAAACAGCGGGAGCGCTCCAGGCGGAGCGCGACAAGCTGCAAGCTCAAATCGCTGGGATCGAGAAAAAGATGGCGTCCGCGTCGCAGGAGATGGACGGATTGCGCGCCGAGCGCCAGCGCGCGCGGCGCGAGATCGAAGAGACGCGGCAAAAGGCGGAAGTCGACAGAGCGGCATTGCGAACTATGGTCGAAAGCGAATGGACCGCCAAGATGCAGCAGATGTCGGCCGTCCATGCGAAGCAGCGCGACGAGGGACAGAATCAGAGTCGTTCTCTCACCGCCCGCGTTGCGGAGCTGCAGCAACAGCTCGAGGAGAGTCGGCGCAACTCGCAGCAGCTTCTCACCGCGGGACAGGATCTCACCCAGCAGCTCGACGAAGAGCGCCGCCGCTTTCAAACCGACCTCCACGAAGCGCTCGAGCGCGAACGGCAGAACTTCCGCGAACAATTCGAGCCGGTGACGCGGCAGCTCGAGGAGCTGCGCCAGAACCTCGAGAAAGAACGGAGTAAGCCAGTCGTCGATGAAAAGGCGCTCCGCAACAGCATCGACATCGAATGGGGCAACAAGCTGCAGAAGATAGTCAATGAGTTGACTGCTGATCACGAGAACACCATCGGCGAAGCTATCGAGGCTCGGGAGGCGGCCAAGGCCGAGGTCCGCGCGATGCATCAGAAGCTGCAAGCGCTGCAGGACCAGCTCCAAAGCGCGCGCGACGGCCGCCTCGGGCTCCTGCAGCGCGACGATCAGCTTTCCAAGGAGCTCGAACAGGCGCTGAAGGATCGCGCACGGCTAGAGACCGACCTCGCGGCGCTTCGCGCGACACCGCCCGTCAATGAAAAAGCGATTCGCGACAAGATGGAGGCGGAGTTTAGCGAGAAGCTGCAGACCATCGTCGCGCACATGGCGACCGATCACGAGGCCGACGTCGGAAAAGCGATCGAAGAGCGCGAGGCCGCTCGGGCTGAAATGAGAAATCTAACCGCCAAGCTCAGCGCGATGCAGCAGAAACTCGCGAGTGCCGACACCACGACGCCGCGAGCGGCGGTCGTCGATGAAAAGGCGATTCGCGACAAGATCGAAGCCGAGTGGAGCGAGAAGCTGCAGACGATCGTGAACCACATGGCGACCGATCACGAGGCCGATGTCGGTAAAGCGATCGAAGAGCGCGAAGCGGCGCGCGCCGAAGCGCGGAACCTCGCCATCAAGATGAAAGCCCTGGAACAGAAACTCGAAGGCGAACGCCAGAACCGAGACACGCTCGCCGACAAGCTGCGCTCCGCGAATGACGAGATCGTCGCGCTGCGCAGCGTGCCGGCGCCGTTGCCTCCGAGCGCGATGCCGACGGAGCCGATGCAGGCGTTCAATCCTCCGCTGGAAACCGCGTTCAATCCTCCGCTGGAAGACGAACAGCAGGCGCGTGCCGATGTACTGAAATTTGCCGAGCAGGCAAACGAAGTGCTGCGCCAGATCACATCGCCCGGCACGGTCCCGGTGCCGAAAGACGAAAAGAAAGTGCGCATTCTTTTCGTGCATCACGATCCGGCGCTGCGCACGTTGTGGCGCGACAACCTCGCCAAGAACGGTTTCGAGGTGCAGACGGCCGTCGATGGTCTGGAAGGACTGCGCATTGCGATGGCCCAGAAGCCGGATGTCGTCATCGCGGACGCATCGATGCCGAAGATGGACGGCCGCGAACTGTGTCAGCTGATCAAATCGAATGCGGAGACGGCGTCCGTGAAGGTGATCCTCATGACCGGTATCTACACGACCGAGGCGCCGATGGATACGGCGGCGCGGGAGTTCGAGGCCGATGAGATGCTGCGCAAGCCGGTGAAGTTCGAGGCGATGAAGAACGCGCTGACGTCGCTGCTCGCCGCCCGCGTGTGATTCTGGAGTGCGGCGGCTTGCCGCCGCTCTGGGAACGGCAGCTTGCTGCCGTGAGAGCGGTGCCAAGGCACCGCACTTCAGACTACCCGTAGGGATCCGGAATCGAAATCTCCATGTGCCACTCCGGTTTCGCGAGCTCCTGAAAACCGAACTGGCGATAAAGCGCGTGTGCATCGCGAGTCAGAAGATGCCAGCGGCGCAGGAGCCGCAGATCGGGATGATCGCGAATCGCCTGCATCAACTGTTTGGAGACGCCGCGGCCACGATATGTGTCGAGCACGAAGACATCGCCGACGTAGGCGAATGCGGCGCGATCAGTGACGACGCGCGCGAATCCGATCTGGCGATCGCCGTCGTAGGCGCCGAAGCAGATCGAGTTCTCGATCGATCGCTCGACCAGCTCGCGCGGAATGTTCTTCGCCCAATACGATTCGTCGCTGAGGTAGCGATGGATCATCGCGACGTCGAGTCTCGACTTATCCGTACTGATCGTGTACATGGAGCGAGTATGCCGCAATTTGTTGATGACAAACTCCTGCAGTGCGCGCACGATCACGCGCTCGAGTTTCTTCGTACGCTCCCGAACCGCCACGTCGGAGCGCGCGCCACACGCGATGAGTTGCTGAAGATCTACCGCACGCCGCTTTCGGACTCGGGCGAGGACGGCAAACGCGTTCTCGATCTCCTGGCCAGCGGCGCCGAACGCGGCACTGTCGCAACCGCGGGTCCACGTTTCTTCGGATTCGTGATCGGCGGCTCGCTTCCGGTTGCGGTGGCGGCCGATTGGATCACTAGCGCGTGGGACCAGAACGCCGGACTCTTCGCGGCGTCGCCGATCATGTCGGTGCTGGAAGAAGTCGCGAGCGAATGGCTGCTCGATCTGTTCGATCTGCCGCGGACGTCGAGCGTCGGATTCGTGACAGGCGGCCAAATGGCGAATTTCACGGGACTGGCTGCCGGACGGGATGCGGTGTTGCGTCGCGCGGGCTACAACGTCGAAGAGCAGGGTCTGATCGGCGCTCCGCAAGTGAATATTGTGCTGAGCGCCGAGGCGCACATCACGATCTATTCGTCACTACGGCTCCTCGGATTCGGCTCGAAAAAAGTCCGGCTGGTGGAGGCAGACGAGCAGGGCCGCATGCGTGCCGATACGCTGCGCAAAGTCCTCGCTGAGACGCAAGGGCCGACGCTCGTTTGCGCGCAGGCGGGCAACGTCAACACCGGCTCGATCGATCCGCTCCGCGAGATCGCGATGATCACGCGCGAGCGGGGCGCGTGGCTGCACGTCGACGGCGCCTTCGGGCTGTGGGGACGCGCGAGCCGCGATCGCCGCCCACTGCTCGCCGGCGTGGAGCTCGCGGATTCGTGGGCGACCGACGCGCACAAATGGCTCAACGTCCCGTACGACAACGGCATCGTGATCGTGCGCGATTCGGCGGCGCATCGCGCGTCGATGACAGTTTCCGCGGAATACCTCGAGCAGACCGCCGGCGCCGAACGCGACGAGCTCGACTGGGTTCCCGAATTCTCGCGCCGCGGCCGCGGCATCACCGTCTACGCCGCTTTGCGCACGCTCGGCAAGGACGGCCTCGAGTCGCTAGTCGACGACCTCTGTGCGCGGGCGCGACAGATGGCCGATCTGCTGCGCGCGGACAAAGGAGTGCGCATTCTCAACGACGTCGTCCTCAATCAAGTGCTGGTGCGATTTGGCGACGATGACGAGAAGACGCGGCGAGTCATCGCGGACGCGCAGAAGGAAGGGACGTGCTGGATGGCCGGAACGACGTGGCATCGCATGGCGGCGATGCGCATTTCGGTCTCGAACTGGGCGACCAGCGAAGGCGACATCGCGCGCTCGGCCGAGGCGATTTTGCGCGCGGCACGCAAATGATCAAATGGTTCGTGGGCGCCCTGGTCGCGATCGCGACGGCCGAGCGGCGACGTCCCCTGCCGAGAGTTGAATCCGATCCACCAAGAGTGAGTCATAACCTCGCGATAGGTGCGATCACGGCGGTCGTCACCGCCGCGCTGCAGAAACCGCTGGTCGGGCGGGCTGGACACCGTGGTCTGCTGCGTCGCATGAAACTTGCCGAAGCCAATCCGCTTGGTTGCTTCGATTCTTCTCCTCGATTGCACGCTGTAGTGGTGCGATCAATCGGAAATTGAGGCGCAGGCCAACAGCAACTGGGCGAGTCTCTTCTCGTGGTGGGACATGCTGCACGGCACGTTCGTTTACGACGCGCCGCAGCTTGTGATTGGTGCTCCGGGATGGGATGACTCGGACGAGCCGGGACTGGGTGAGTTGCTCGTGATTCCGTTCCGCCCGTCGTCCTGAGCGGAGCGAAGGATCTCTAGTTGCGCGGCTTGAGTTCCTTCGCCGTCTCCGCGGCTCAGGACTCCGTTTCGTCGCACTCCAGCGCCGCGACGATCTCATCGAT
>DATBSF010000345.1:0-1949 GCA_036559905.1 Thermoanaerobaculia bacterium
GGGCCTCGGCCTGGCTTTCAACTTTGCCGGGCCACCGGGAACCGGTAAGACGATCTGCGCCGAGGCGATCGCCCATTCTTTGGGCATGAAACTTCTCGTGGTCGACTACGCCGAAGTGGAGTCGATGTGGGCCGGTGAGACGCCGAAGAATATCGTCGCCGCCTTTCGTTCAGCAGCCGATCAAAGAGCCGTTCTTTTCTTCGATGAAGCTGACGCCATCGCGGGGCGGCGATCGACCGCCGCGGTGAATCTGCCCTATCAGCGCGAGGCGAACATCACGGTCAACGTGCTGCTGCGCGAGCTGGAGGCGTTCAACGGCGTCGTCATCTTCGCCACGAATCTCGCCGCGAATTTCGATCCCGCGTTCGAGCGGCGCATCCGCGCGCACGTTCGTTTCGAGATGCCGGGCGTCGAGGAGCGCGAGCAAATCTGGCGCGTGCAGATTCATCCGAACAAAACGCCGTTGGCGCCGGATGTCGATTTCCGTCAGCTCGCCGAACGCTTCCCGGTGAGCGGAGGGGACATCAAGAATGCCGTGATCAAAGCGGCATCATCGGCGGCCGCGGAAGCGGGACACGAACGATCAAAGCAAATTCACCAGACACACTTCGAACGCGCGATGGCCGATGTGATTGCCGCGAAGTCGATCATGCAGCAGTCGCTCTTTCGCGACCAACCGTATGAGCCTCCATGGCGGCGGCCGCTATTGCTGGCTCTGACTCTCGCCGGAAGCGCTCTCGTCGCCGCGCTGATCGCGCTCGGCCTCGCTCTCGTGCGCTGACTGCGACGTATACTCGCCTTCCCGTGCCGATCTTCGAATCCGATCTGAAAGGCGCCATCAAGCGTCTCGGCGAGAAACAGTTCAGCACGATCGAAGAGCGCGACGCGCTGCTGACCCAGATCAGAACCGCCGACGGTCTTCGCGCGCGCGATGTCGTCTGGATGCTCTTCCGCCCCGATCGCGCGATCCGCGAGACAGGCGTGCAGGCGCTGCAGCGCGCGAAGGACCCGGAAACCCTCGACGCGTTCCTGCAGGAGGGGCGCGGGAAACAGGATGCGGCGATGCGCGCCGCCGTGCTCGCGTTCACGACGATCGGCATGACCGGCATCGAGACAAAACTCGCCCAGGTCCTCGGCCCTCAACCGAAAGACACGAAGGAATCGCGCGAGCTGCAGGATGCGGCACGCCGCCTCGTCCTCGAGCTTCCTCTGTCGAAATCGGTCGAAGCGGTTCTCTGGCGACTGGAAGGAGCGAGCACCGGCGAGGAGCGCGCGCAAGTCGTCGCGCGTCTCGCATCAGGAGAAGTCGATCAGGGAAGTCTGCCTCGCTGGCATCGACTGGCGACCGACCGCGACGACGCCATTCGCAGCCGCGCGCTCGAGTTTCTCGCGAGCAAAGCGCCGTTCCCTCCGATCGAGCTGCTCGTCGAACAGTTGCCGAACGCCGGCTACTCGACGCAGCAGATCCTGATTGAATCGCTGACGCGCGCCGCGGAGACCAGCGGCCCGGAGATCGTCGAGAAACTTCTGCCGCTGATCGCTTCCGGCGACGCGGCCACGCGCAGCGCCGTCATGAAAATCCTCGTCGGCCTCCAGCAACCGAACGTCGTCGTCAGGGACTACATTCAATTCGCCAAGAGCCTCGCACCGTTTGTACGCGAGCGCGTGCTCGAGTCGCTCCGCGCGTTCGGCACGGATCTCATCGATCCGGTCATCGAGCTGCTCGCCGATCCCGATGAAGACATCCGCGCCGCCGCGGTCGCTGTCGCGAGCACGTTTGACGATCCGCGCGTCGTCCCGGCGACGATCAATCTGTTGCGCGATGAGGATTGGTGGATCCGCATCGCTGCGGCCGACGCGCTCGGGACGCTGAAAGATCCGCGCGCCGTCGAGCCGCTCATCGCCGCCCTCGCCGATCCCGATCTGAAATGGTCCGCCGTCGAAGCCCT
>DATBSF010000346.1:0-1671 GCA_036559905.1 Thermoanaerobaculia bacterium
GCGCGATGCGCAATCTGGCGCTCGATCTCACGCGCATCACCAATGATCTCCGACTCCTCGCTTCCGGTCCGCAGACCGGGCTCGCCGAGATTATTCTGCCGTCGGTGCAGCCGGGCTCGTCGATCATGCCCGGAAAAGTGAATCCGTCGATGCTCGAGTGCATGAATCAGGTGCTGTTTCACATCATCGGCAGCGATACGACGATCGCGTACGCGAACCAGGCCGGCCAGCTCGAGCTCAACGTGATGATGCCGCTGATGGCGTACGAGATCCTTTTCTCGATCGAGATCCTCAAAAACTTTCTGCCGGTGTTCGTCGAAAAATCGATCCGCGGAATCGAAGCCGATCGCAAGGCATGCGAGGCGTTCTACATCAGCTCTCCCTCGCTGGCGACGGCGCTCAATCCGCTGATCGGCTACGCCCGCGCCGCCGAGATCGCGAAGGAGTCCGCGAAGAGCGGAACGCCGATTCCGCAGCTGCTGCGCGAGAAGAAGCTCCTCAGCGAAGAGGAAATCGCGCGAATATTCACTCCGGAGTTTTTGGCAGGGCAGGCGGACCGACGTTAGGACGTTGGGATGTTGGCCCGCCGTTCATCCCAACATCCCAACATCCCAACCGGGCGCGGCGGGGGCATAATACGCCCCGTCCAAAATGCGTCTGTTCATCGCGACGTCCTTCCCGGCGGAGATACTCCGCTCGCTCAACGAGCGCGTGACCACGCTCAAATCGAAGCTTCCGCACGCATCGTGGGTCCGTCCCGAAACGCAGCACCTGACCTTCGCCTTCCTCGGCGAGCAGGATGAGAGCCTCGTCAACCGGCTCGACGTGCCGTGCGGAAAAGCGTTCGAAGCGAATCTTCACGGCTGCGGATTCTTTCCCAATCGCCGCCATGCGCGGGTCGGGTGGGTGGGCGCGGAACCCCCGGAGGAATTCGTGACGCTGGCCGGCCGCATTCGCAGCGCAATCACGGCCGCGGGCGTGGAGTTGGATCAGAACGAATTCCGGCCGCATCTCACGCTGATGCGGATTCGCGATCACTGGCCGCCGCTCTCGATCGACACGTTCGAGAACGCGCTGCGCGACTACCGGTCAGCGCCGTTCGCGGTCGATCACGTCACGCTGTACGTCAGCCGTCTCAGTCCGGACGGCGCCGTCCACACGCCGCTGCGGCAATTTCCGCTCAGTCTTCCCGCGTAGCTGTCCGCACGCGGCCGCGATCTCGCGCCCTTTCGATCGACGGACGGTCACGTGGGCATCATTGCGCACGAGCGTGTCGACGAAGGCATCGATCGCATCATCGCTCGGGCGCTGCATCCACTTCGGAAGATTCGGATCTTCGTTGAACGGAATCGCGTTCACCTTCGCGTGCAGCCCGCGAATCAGCCGCGCGAGCGCCGAGGCGTCGGCGGTGGAATCGTTGTAGCCGGCGAGGAGGACGTATTCGATCGTGATGTCGCGGCCGCGCTCGAGCGGGTACCGATGCAGCGCCGCGATCAATTCGTTGAGCGGATATTTCTTCGTGATCGGCATGATCTCTTCGCGCCGCTTCCGATCGGGCGCATTGATCGACACCGCGAGATTCGGCCTACGCTCCAGCCTCGCCAGCTCCTCAATTCCCGGAATGATCCCGGACGTCGATACCGTGACGCGCTTCGGCGCGATGTTCGTGTA
>DATBSF010000347.1:0-6478 GCA_036559905.1 Thermoanaerobaculia bacterium
GCCATCGTCATTTCGTAGAAGTCGCGCTCTTCGCGCAGGACTCCGGCGCCTTCGTAGTAGATGTCGAGAAACGACTGCAGATCGCTGAAGTTGTACGCCTCGCGCAATGCTTCGACTGTTTGGAAACGCGACTTCACTCCATTGCGCCGGCCGATCTCGAACATCAGCTCCGGCTCGAGCGAGCCCTCGATGTGAATGTGCAGCTCGGCCTTCGGGATGTTGCGGATTAGCGGCTCCAGAGACATTTCCTCAGAAAAACTATCACCACAGAGAGCACAGAGCACACGGAGACCTCTGTGATCTCTGTGATCTCTGTGGTGATTGCCTTTAGTGCGGCAGACCGAAAATGTAATAAATGAGACAGAGCCCCGCGAGCACCCAAGACCCGCCGTTGATCTCGCGCGCGCGGCCGGCGAGAAGCTTCATGACCGGATAGAGCACCAGGCCGGCAGTGAGTCCGTTCGCGATGTTGTATGTAAAAACCATCATGGTGATTGTCACGAAAGCGGGCACGAGCTCGGTCAGGTCGTCGAAATTGATTTTGCGAATCGATTCGAGCATCAGGACGCCGACCGCGATCAACGCCGGGCCGTAAGCAAAGCGCAGTTGTTGCAGCGGCTCGACGAGCGGGATCAAGAAGAGCGACACCGCGAAGAGCGACGCCGTCGTCACTGCGGCGAGACCGGTGCGCGCGCCTTCACGAATACCAGTCGCCGACTCGATGTACGCGCCGCTCGTCGATGTTCCGAGGAGGCCGCTGATCATGCAGGAGACTGCGTCGACAGTCATCGGCCGCTCGAGTCCGTGAAAGTTGCCCTTTTCGTCGAGCATCCCGCCCGCGGCGCCCACCCCGACGAGCGTGCCGAGTGTGTCGAGAAAGCTCATGAGAAAAAGCGTGAGGAGAATCGGGAGAAATGCAATGCGCAGCACGCCGGCGATGTCCAAGTGCAGCGCGATCGGTGCGAGGCTGTACGGCATCGCCACGATTCCGCGCGGCGCATGTCCCAATCCGAACAGCATTCCCGCGATCGCGGTCCCGACGATGCCGATGAGAATCGCGCCGCGGATCTTTCGCTGCATCAGAACCATCATGAGCAGGAAGCCCGCAATCGCGAGGAGCACTTCCGGCGATCGCAGATTCCCGATCTTCACCGGCACCGCCTCGGCCTTCGCGACGATCCCCGTCTCGGTCAACCCGATGAACGCGAGAAAGAGACCGATGCCGACCGCGAAGCTGTATTTGAGGCTCGATGAAATCGCGTTCGCGAGCCACGTGCGCAATCCTGCGAGGGTGATGATGAGAAAAATCAGGCCGCTGATGAAGACGGCACCCAGCCGCTGCTGCCACGTGACGCCGAGTGCCGCCAGGCCGAACGCGATGAATGCGTTCTCCCCCATGTAAGGCGCGACCGCGATCGGCCGGTTCGCGTAGATGCCCATCAGCAGCGATCCGATTGCCGCGACGAGAATCGTCGCGACCGTGCTTGCGCCGACGGGAAGTCCCGCAAACGCCAGGATCGCGGGATTCACGACGATGATGTACGCCATCGCGAGGAAGGTCGTCACGCCGCCGATGATTTCGATGCGCGCAGTGGTGTTGTGTTGCTTAAGGTCAAACACCTAGCCCCTCACCCGGTCCCGCTCTGCGGGACCACCCTCTCCCCGCTTCGCGGGGCGAGGGGTCTCGCGCTGAGATCCGCGGAGCGGCGGATGAGGGGAGTCACTCCCCCGCCCCTGTCCCGCGCAGCGGCGACTCTTTCGCGATCGGATCGCCAAACACGTAATGGTCGAACCAGTCGAGATTGTGCTGCAGCACCGCGCGGTTCGATTTCGGCTTGGTGATCGGATGTCCGAATCCGTTGTAGAGAATCAGCCGCGCCGGAACGCCGACGTCCCGCAGTCCGCGATACAGCTCGAACGCGTTAGGCGGCGGGACGCGCTTGTCTTTGTCGCCATGCTGGATGAGCGTTGGCGTCTTCGCGTTGCGGATGTTCGTGATCGGCGACGTCTTCGCGTACACGTCGGCGTCTTCCCACGGCGTCGCGTGCAGATATTGGCGCGTGAACGGCGTGATGTCGGTGTTCGCGTAGTACGTCATCCAGTCGCTGATGCCGGCGCCGACCGAGATCGCCTTGAAGCGATCGGTATTCGTCGTCAGAAACGCCGAGATGTAGCCGCCCTGCGACCAGCCCATCGCGCCGAGCTTGTTCGGATCGACCATTCCTTTTGCGATCAAAGAATCGATGCCGCTCATCACATCCCACATATCGCCGACGCCGAGGTTGCGGACGTTGAGGGCGCGGAACTTTTCGCCGTAGCCGGCGCTCCCGCGATAATTCGGCTCCAGCACCAGCGCGCCGCGCGCGAGGAACTGCTCGATCGGATAGTAGCGATTCGCGGGCGCCAGCAGCGGACGCGAGACTCCCGTCGGGCCGCCGTGAATCACGACAAACAACGGATATTTTTTCTGCGGATCGAAATTCGCGGGCTTGTGCAGCACGCCTTCGATCGTCGCGCCGTCCTTGCTGGTCCACGACACCAGCTCGACGGTGCCGAGGGTGAAGTCCTTCAATTGGGCGTTAATGTCGGTCAGCTTTTTCTGTCCGACAAAAACTTCCGGAATGCTCGTCGCCGTCCCCGCCGTGTAGGCCATCGTCTTGAAGTCGCGGCTGAACGAGACGGCTCCGATGGAGAACGTATCGGGCGCGGTGACACGCGCGACAGTCTTGGTGCGTGGATCGAGGCGGAAAAGATGTGAATTCGTTTTCTGCAGCGCGGTGAAGTAGATGCCTTCCGGTGCCCAGTCGATGACCGAGGTGTCTTCGTCGAAAGACGAAGATAGATCCGTGATATCGGCCGGCTTGGTCGCCGCAGCGCCATCAACGCGAACGGTCGCGATGTGATCGTTGGCGTAGAAGTAATACGGCTGCGCGAGCGAGGTCGTGAAGACCAGTTGCGAGCCATCAGGAGAAAAGCGGGGACTCGTATCGGGTCCGTCGAGGGCTACGATTTTCCTCACCGCGTTGTCGTGCGCGAGATCGACGAGGTAGATGTCGGCGCTCCCGCCAAACGCGAGCATCGGATTGGCTGCGCCAGTAAACGCGATCTTCGATCCGTCGGGCGACCACGCGAACGAGCCGACGTTGATCTTCGCGTCCGTCGTCACCTGCTTCGCCTCCGCGCCATCGGCGACATCGATCGTCCACAGCTGATTCTGGTCGTAATCCTCTTCGAAGACTTCGTACTCGCTGTATTTCTCTTTGCGATCTTTGGCGGCCTTCGTCTCCGCCACCGGCGCCGTGAACCCGATCCTCTTCCCATCCTCGGACCACCGGAAGGAGTCGATCTTCGCGCCGTGCCTGGTCAGCATCCACGCTTCGCCACCCAAGGGCGAGATCAGCCAGATCTGCCGCGCGTCGGGTTTCGCTTCTTCTTTCTCTTTTTTCTCGGCAGACGGCGCTTCACGTTCGGTGAGGAACGCGATCCAGCGGCCGTCGGGCGACCAGGCGGCGTTGTCGCTCGACTTGTTTCCGCGCGTCAGCTGAAACGCGCGTCCCGATTGCACATCGGCGACCCACAGATGCGTGATGTACGCATTCTCTTTCCAGTTCGTCTCGCTCATCTCATAGACGACCATGCGGCCATCAGGCGAGATGCGCGGACGCGCGACGGACTTCAGATTGAGAAGCTGATCAATCGTCGGCGTTGGGGCGCCGAACGCCGGGACGCAGAGGATGATCAGCGCGAGGAAGTGGCGAAATCTCATTGGACCTCCGAGAGGTCCTAATTGTACTGAGTTCGCTCACCGCCACCGGAAGCGGCAACACGTGATCGCGGCCGCCGCCCGCTCGCGCTTCTTCGGGATGCTTCCGTACCCATTTGTTCTTGTACAGATCGCGGTCGGCTGCTTCGAGCAGCTGCGTCAGCGTCGCATCGGTGAGGAAATGCGACGACGCGATTCCAACCGAGACACCGACGCTGAATTCATCGTTGCCGATGGTCCAGGTCAACTCGCGGATGTCGCTGGAGAGGCGGTCAGCAATCGTCTCGACGAGATAGAACGGCGATCCCGTCACGACCATGATGAATTCATCTCCGCCGTAGCGCCCGACCAGATCGTCCGGCCGCGTGGCGCGCTGAAAGAGCGCGCCGACATCGCGAAGGACGCGATCGCCGACGACGTGACCGAACGTGTCGTTCACCTTCTTGAAGTCGTCGAGATCGAACAGAACGAGTGTGGCCGCAGTGCCGCTGCCCAGCAGCTTCTCGGTCTCGGCAAAAAGAAACCGGCGGTTGAATACGCCCGTGAGCTCATCGTGCGACGCCATTCCGTACAGGTCGCGCACGAGATGATCGACGGTCTGCTGGCGCGTGATGACGCGGCGCGCCGCAACGAGCTTCGCAACGACCTCCAGCTCAGTCGCAGACTTCGAGAGGAAGTCGTCATAGCCCGCTTCCAACGCCGCGATCTTCTTATCGACGTCATCCTGCGACGTCAGAAGAATCGAGTACGTCTCCTTGGGAGCCATCCGCTGCAGACCGTCGGTGCCAGGAGATTCGAGGTTCACGATGAGAACGTCGAACGGGCTGTTCGAAAGCATCTCGAGCGCACTCGGCCCATCGAACACCGCGGCAACCGCGAAGCCGACGCGCTCGGCGATATCGGTGATGTACGCGCGGTAACTCGATTCGTCGTCGACGATCAGCGCGGTGATTCCGGATGTCAGGCGATCCCCGACTGCATCCGTGATGCGGCGTTCCGGCAGAGGTTTCATTTGGTCCTTGTCCGTTTCTTGGGCACTTTTATTTTCAACTTGCGAGCCATGGTGGCGTGATGCACATCACTGTGTGCAATTGCATGAGGCGGCGGGAGTTGCGGACGGCGGAGCGATCTTTTCGGATCGCGTACAATTCACAGCGGTGCCGGGACCCCCAAAAGAGCGGCGAAAAGTGTCACGCGCGAAGCTGACGCGACCTATTGGCGGACGCGTCGGCAATGCCCGAGTCTTCCTCGTCGACGTCTCGGTCGAGGGACTCCGCATCGCGCATCAGAGCGCATTGCCGGCGGTCGGCCAGAGCTGTCGCGTGTCATTCGAATGGCAGGGACAGCTCATCGAGCTCGATTGCGAGGTCATTCACAACACGCTTTACAAGCTCGCCAGGGGCGAAGGTGAGAAGAGCACGTATCACGCGGGACTGCGCATCGCGAATGCCGTCGGCGACTCGGCCGCTGCGCTCAAGAAACTCGTCGCGGATGTCGTCGCGCGCGCGCTCGACGAGCAGAAGGCCAACGCGCGCGGCATTCCGGCAGCGGCGGCCGAAGTTTTTCAGACTGGAAAAGGAACAGACTTCGTGCGGTGCGAGCTGATCGACGGCGCCTGGCGCCGCACCGTCACGAGCCGTCCCGAGCAACCGGCGAATGGATTCACAATCTCGGCCGACGAGGCAGCCGATCAGGTGGATCTGCTGTGTCAGACCTTCGCGAGCACCGATGCGCAGGGCCGCAAACTGATTCAGTTGATGTCGGAGATGAGCATCAGCAAGAGCGAGGGCGTGCCGACCCGCCGTTACACGCCGTGAGCGCCTGGAACAGCCGCCGCATTTTGCGCGATCTCGCCGATGACGCGCGCCGCCAGCGCATCCTTCGCGCGTTCTGGCGTTATGCCGACGCGCCGACGAAGGCGATGGCGACAGCGCTGCTCGCGAAGTCGATGCACTTTCGCGACGAGACCATCCGGAAAATGCCGGCCGACAAGAAGAGCGAGCTGCTCGCGTCGCGAATCGGCGCGGCGGATTTCGAGCAGACGTTCGAGACCGCGCTGATGCAGTACCACACGCACGAAGTCAACGCGATGCTGGCGGCGTTTCTCGATCGATGGGGCATCCCGCACGTCAATGGGTCGATCGAGGTGGATGACTACAAGCCGCCGACCGTCGATGCCGTGCGGTCTGCAGCGATCGAGCTGCAATCTCAGTTCGACCAGCGGGACATCGCGATTTATCTTGCGTCCGCGGGATTGTTGATGGGCTGGGAGGGGGCGTCGGAGGTGGCGGAGGAGATGAACAAAGAAAAGTTCGAAGTTCGAAATTCTTAAGACGAGGAATGTTGAATGTTAAGTGTTGAATGTTGAATGCTAACGACCATTCAACATTCAACATTTAACATTCAACATTCCTCGTTCTCCTTTGGGTTGATCAGCGATCTCACCTCCTGCGTCGTCAGTTCCCGGGCCGCCCCAATCCTCAACTCCCCAATGCGTATCGCCCCAATGGCCACGCGCACAAGCTTCAGTACTTTCGCCTCCAGATGTTCGATCATCCGCCGCACCTGGCGATTGCGCCCTTCGGTGATCGTGATCTCGAACTTGTTCGCGGTCAGTCGATGCACGATTGCCGGCCGCGTCAGTCCGTCTCGCAATTCGACGCCGCGTCGCAGTGCGTCGAGATCGTCATCCGTCATCGGCTTCGACGCTTTCAC
>DATBSF010000348.1:0-22046 GCA_036559905.1 Thermoanaerobaculia bacterium
CGAGATCCTTCGGCTCGGGCAGCGGGATTGGAATTACGCTTTGGGAGGCGCACGATGAACGTTGCACCTACACCCGGTTTGCTCTCGACATCGATCGTGCCACCGTGCTGCAGAATCAGGTGCTTAGTGATCGACAAACCGAGGCCGCTGCCCGGGATTTCCTGCGAGCGGCTTTTGTCGATGCGATAGAACCGCCGAAAAATCTTCGAGCGCTCCCCTTCCGGGATGCCGTCGCCGTGATCGGTGATGCGCACGACTCCAGCCTCGGGTTCGTCGGCGATCGCGATCTCTACATCGCGCGCGTCGCCACCGTACTTGATCGCGTTGTCGAGCAGATTCGAGAACGCCTGCTGGATCCGCAAGGGATCGGCGCACACCACGGACTGACCGTTGACGTTGAATCGAATGCGGTGCTGCGCCGCCTGCTCCGCGAAGTCTTCGCACAGATCGTCGATCATGCGGCGCGTATCGACGCTGCGAAACTCGAGCGTCACATCGCCGGCCTCGATGCGGCTCAACTCCGCCAAGTCTTCCACCAGACGTTCGAGCCTTCGAAGCTGACGCGCCATGATGCGGCGCAGCTGCTGATCTTCTTCCGTCGAAAGCCGTTCGGCATTGGTCTCGAAAGTCTCGACGGCCGAGCGCAGTCCCGCGAGCGGCGTTCGCACCTCGTGCGAGAAATCGGAAATGAAATTGCGCCGGATCTTCTCGAGGCGCTCGGTGTTGGTGACATCGATGAACAGCGCCGCGGCTGCGATCCCCTCCGATGCCACCGGCAGCGCCCGCATCTCGATCTTCTTGTCGACGACTCCGGTGCGCACCGAGAAATGTTCGACCGACTCCTCTCCTTCGATCGCGCGATCGAACGCGTCGAAGATGTGAGACACGCGTAGAACCTCGCTGAGCGGCTTGCCGAGGACGTTCGGTTGAATCGAGAAGAGCTCGAGAAACCGGCGGTTCGCGATGATGATGCGGTGGTCGCTGTTGACCGCCAACAGACCTTCGCCGAGGCCCTCCAGCATCTGGAGGTTGGCGATGCGCTGCCAGTGCAGCGCCTCCAGCTGCGAAACGAGCTGCGCGCGTTCGCGATCGCTGGTCTCCAGTTGCGCCTCGAGCGTGCGAATGCGTTGCATCGCGAGCCAGCAGGCCACGATGAGAAGAATTACTGCGACGGCAGCGATGATCATTCCTGGGGTGGATCGTAGCGATAGCCGAAACCGACGACGGTGGCGATGCGCTGCGGTCCGATCTTCTTTCGCAGGTTGCGGATGTGCGCGTCGACGGTCCGCGTCTCCACTTCATCCGACATGTGCCAGACCTCGGACAGAATCCGATCGCGCGAGATGACCGCCGAGCGATTGCGCACCAGCAGCCACAGCAGCTCGAATTCCTTTTTCGCGAGCTTGATCTCCTGGCCGTGGCGGTAAACGCGAAACGATTTCTCGTCGATCTTCAACTCGGGGTCCTGATAGACGCCGCTGTCGGCCGTCGGAACGCGCGTGCGACGCCAGACGGCTGCCACGCGCGCGACCAGCTCGCGAACGCTGAACGGCTTGGTGACGTAGTCGTCGGCTCCCAGCTCGAGCCCGGTGATGCGATCGCGCTCCGAACCGCGCGCGGTGAGCATCAGGATCGGGATGGCGGCGGTTGCGGGATCGCGCCGGAGCTCGCGGCAGATCGTGAGGCCATCGAGGTCGGGAAGGTTCAGATCGAGGATGACGAAATCGAATCCGCCGCGCTGCACCGCCAGCATCGCTTCGTTGCCGCTGCTGAAATGCGTGACGGTGTAGCCTTCGCGCTCCAGGTTCAGGCGAATCGTGAATGCGATATCCGAATCGTCTTCGACGAGCGCGATGCGTTTCATGCGTTAGGCGCCATGCCGGCGTGCTTGATCATCTTCCCTTCCACCAGATACACGACCATCTCGCAGATGTTCGTGGCGCCGTCGGCCATGCGCTCGAAATACTTGCCGGTGAACGTGAGCCGAATGGCGCGCGAGATGTTGCGAGGATCCTCGAGCATGTACGTCAGCAGCTCGCGGAATGACTGCTCCGTCTGTTGATCAACGTTGTCGTCCTGCGCGATTACCTGTCGCGCCAGCACGGCATCGCCGCGCACGAAGGCGTCGAGCGCCTGGCGGACCATTGTCTGCGCGTCCTGCGCGAGTCGCGGGATCGCCTGCATCGGCTTGAGGGGCGGCTCGCGATTGAGCTCGATCACCCGCTCGCAGACGTCCTGCGCGAGATCGGCGATGCGCTCCAGCTCGGGCGTGATCTTCATGATGGCGGCAACGAAGCGGAGGTCGACGGCCGCCGGCTGCATCTTCGCGATCAGCTCCAGAGTGCGCCGGTCGATCTCGAGCTCCATTTGATCGATGCGGTTGTCGTTGGCGATGACTTCTTCGGCGAGCGCCGTGTCGCGCTCGAGGAGCGAGCGAATCGACTGCGTGATCGCATCCTCGACCATGGCGCCCATGCGCAGGAGAAGATCCTTGAGATCTTCGATGTCGCGATCGAAATGTCTTTGCATGTCCTACCCGAATCTTCCCGTTACGTAGTCCTCGGTCATTTTCTCTTTGGGGTTCATGAAGATCGTCTTCGTGTCGGAGTACTCGACGAGCCGGCCTAACATGAAGAAGGCCGTGCGGTCAGAGACGCGCGCCGCCTGCTGCATGTTGTGCGTGACGATGACGATCGTGTAGTTGACCTTCAGGTCCCAGATCAGTTCCTCGATCTTGGTGGTGGCGATCGGATCGAGCGCCGATGCCGGCTCGTCCATCAGCAGGACTTCCGGATCGACCGCCAGAGCGCGCGCGATGCACAGTCGCTGCTGCTGGCCGCCGGAGAGCGCGAAGGCGCTCTCGTGCAGGCGATCTTTCACCTCGTCCCACAGCGCGGCGCGGATCAGCGATTTTTCGACGACGCCGTTCAACTCGCGCTTGTTGTGCATGCCGCCGATGCGCAGGCCGTACGCGATGTTGTCGTAGATCGACTTCGGAAACGGATTCGATTTCTGAAAGACCATCCCGACGCGGCGGCGCAACGAGACGACGTCGGTGTCGGAGTTGTAGATGTCGCGGCCATCGATCGCGATCGTCCCTTTAGCGACGGCCTCGGGGATGATGTCGTTCATCCGGTTGATCGATCGGATGAATGTCGATTTGCCGCAGCCCGACGGCCCGATCAGCGCGGTGACCTGACGATCGGGAATGTCGAGCGAGATGCCGTGCAGGACTTTCGCGGGTCCGTAGAAAAAGTCGAAATCCCGGACGCTGATCTTCGCGTTCATGCTTTCCAGCGATGCGGCGGACGGGGTGGCGGTTGCCCCTAGTCGCTCCATATCAATCGTGGTCAACATTATGGTCTGTTCATCCTTTCCAGGCGCCGAACAGCGAAACGCGCGGCAATCGACAACGTCAGAATCATGACGACCAGCAGGAACGCCCCCGCCCAGGCCTGGCGATGCCAGTCCTCGTACGCCGAGTTCGCGTAGAGAAAGACTTGTTGGGTCAACGATGCGATCGGCTGCACGGGACTGGTCGACCAGAACGCGTTGCCGAAAGCCGTGAACAGGAGCGGCGCAGTTTCTCCTGCCACGCGCGCAGTCGCAACGAGAATGCCGGTGAGGATTCCCGGAAGCGCGGCCGGCAGAATGACTGTGAACACCGCGCGGCTGCGCGTGGCTCCCAGAGCCAGCGCCCCTTCGCGCAATCCCGATGGCACCAGCCGCAGCAGCTCTTCGGTCGTGCGCACGACGATCGGGATCATGATGAATCCCAGCGCGAGGCCGCCGGCAAGCGCGCTGAATCGCTTCACTGGAAGCACCGCAATGATGTAGGCGAACATGCCGAACACGATCGACGGCACACCATTGAGCACGTCGGCCGCAAACCGCACAATCGAAGAGAATTTCGAATCCGTGTATTCAGCGAGATGGACTCCGCAGATGCAGCCGATCGGAACCGCGACCGACGCGGCGATCGCGATGAGAACAAGCGTGCCTACGATCGCGTTGGCCATCCCGCCACCGGTCTCACCGACCGGCTTCGGCATTTGCGTGAAGAAGGCCCAGTTCAGCGACGTGAATCCCTGCTTGATCACGTAGAACAGAATCATCGCGAGCGGAAGCAGCGCCAGAATCACCGCGACCGCGCAAAGCCCCTCGGCGATCGCCGAGATGATTTTTCGCCGGCGGGCGTAGCTCATGCCGCCGCCTCTTCCTTGGCGACCGGCGGAAACACGATGACGCGCGTCATGCGCCGCTTCGTGCTCCAGATGAGCAGGCGCGAAATAACATTGACAACAATTGTGATGATAAATAGTAACAATCCGATTTCGATCAACGCGTGCAGGTAAAGCTCGTCGGCCGCCTCGGTGAATTCATTCGCGATGACGGCCGCCATCGTGTACTGCGGAGCGTAGAGCGAGAGCGAGACCTGCGGGTTGTTGCCGATAACCATCGTCACCGCCATCGTCTCGCCGAGTGCGCGGCCGAGGCCGAGCATGATCGCTCCGATGACGCCGGTTTTCCCGTAGCCAATTGCGACCTTGATCGCCTCCCAGCGCGTCGCGCCGAGGGCATAGGCCCCCTCGCGCTGCGCGACCGGAACGTTTTTGAGGATCTCGCGCGCGACCGACGAAGTGAATGGAATGACCATGATCGCGAGAATGATGGCCGCCGTTCCCATGCCGACGCCCAGCGGCGGGCCGGAGAAAATCGGAAGCTTGCGGAGCGTTGGCGGCATCAGAATCTCGAGCTTCCGCACGATCGGCGTCAGCACGAAGACACCCCACAATCCGTAGACGATCGAGGGAATCGCCGCCAGGAGCTCGGTGAGATACGTCAGCGGCTGGCGCAGCATCTTCGGCGAGAGCTCAGAAATGTAGATCGCGATGCCGAGCGCGATCGGGGTCGATATGAGCATTGCGAGAAGCGATGAATAGAGCGTGCCCCAGATGAACGGCAGCGCGCCAAACTCGCCCGACACCGGATCCCAGACGCGACCCGTCCAGAACTTGAATCCGAATTTCGCGATCGAGAGCATCGACTGGCGCCACAACTCGAACCCGATACCGACAACCAGCAGCAGTACCAGCGCGGCGAAGATGCCAGTCGTAAACCGAAAAATGCGATCGTCCGCCGAACGTCGCATCAGAGCTGGATCTTCTCCAGCGCCTGTTTTTCGAGGTCGATGACTTGCTGCGGAAGGGGCGCGTATCCCAGCGAAGCTGCGGCCTTCTGGCCGTCGCTGAGCGCCCAATTCATGAAGTCGACCATGATGCGGCCGCGCAGTTTGTCAGTCGGATTTTGATACATCAGAATCCAGGTGAACGAAGAAATCGGATAGACGCCCTTGCCGGCGGCGTTTGTGATCGACACGCGAAAGTCGGCGGGCATGGTCGCAGCCGTGCTGGCGGCGGCCGCCGTCACCGATTCCAGTGTCGCGCGGACGAATTCCCCTGCGGCGTTCTGTACCGCGCCATACGTGACATCGTTTTGCTTCGCGTAAATCAGCTCGACATATCCGATGGAGCCAGGCGCCTGACTCACCATTCCGGACACACCTTCATTGCCTTTTGCACCAACGCCCGCCGGCCAATTGACAGAAGTCGCAACGCCGACCTTCTTCTTGAACTCCGGAGAAGTCTTCGAAAGGAAATCGCACCAGATGTAGCTTGTCCCCGAGCCGTCGGAGCGGTGCACGATCGTAATGTCGAGATTGGGAAGCGCAACGCCTGGATTGATCTTCGCGATCGCCGCGTCATTCCATTTCGTCACCTTGCCGAGGTACATGTCGGCGAGAAGAGGCCCGGTGAATTTCAACTCGGCGGTGACGTTCGGCAGGTTGTACGCCGGCACGACCGCGCCAAGCACCGTCGGGAAATGCATGATTGGGGCAGGGGCGGACTTCAGCTGCTCGTCGGTCATCGGTCCATCGGTCGCGCCGAAGAAAACTGTCTGCGCCATCAACTGCTTGATGCCGCCACCCGATCCGATCGATTGATAGTTGACCGCAACGTCCGGATGCGCCTTGGCGTAATCGCTGAACCACTTCGAGTAGATCGGGTACGGAAATGTCGCGCCGGCGCCAGTGACCACCGTTCTCTTGGCGGCTGGCCCGGCACCGGCTTCAGTCGGAGCTTCCTGCTTGGCACACGCGGCGACGATAAGAAGGATGAAAGCGAATTTGCGCATCGGCACTCCTATGTTCGGATTTTTCCGATCGCCTGCATTTCAAGCGCCACGACTTCCGACGGCAAAGGCGCGTAGCCGAGCTCGGGGGCGAACTTCTGGCCGTCAGAAAGCGCCCACTTCATGAAGTCGACCATGACCTTCGCTCGCGCTTTGTCCCTGGGGTTCTGGTAGAACAGCAACCAGGTGAACGAAGAGATCGGATAGACCCCTCGACCCGGCGCGTTCGTGATCGAGACCCGAAAATCTTTCGGCATTGCCTTGGCCGCTTGCGCGGCTGCAGCGGAGACCGACTCAGTGGTCGCGCGAACGAACTCGCCTGCTGCGTTTTGCACCGAGCCGTACGCGATCTTGTTCTGGATCGCGTAGATCAGCTCGACGTATCCGATCGCACCTGGAGTCTGTTTCACGAGCCCCGACACACCTTCATTGCCTTTGCCACCGACGCCGACTGGCCAGTTCACCGACGTCGCGACACCCACCTTTGACTTCCATTCGGCCGAGACCTTCGACAAGTAGTCGACCCAGATGTATGTCGTTCCCGAACCGTCGGAGCGATGCACGACGGTGATATCGGTATCGGGGAGATTGACGCTCGGATTGAGCGTCCTGATCGCGGCATCATTCCACTTGGTGATCTTGCCGAGGAAAATGTCGGCAAGGACAGGACCGGTGAAGCGCAGCTCGGCCGAAACGCCGGGGATGTTGTACACCGGGACGTCCCCTCCCAATACGGTCGGCAGATGCAGCACCGGGGCGCCGACGGCGAAGATCTGGTCAGCGGTCATCGGACCGTCGGTCGCGCCGAAGAACACGGTCTGCGCGGTGAACTGCCGGATTCCTCCACCCGAGCCGATCGACTGATAGTTGATCTCGACGTTCGGATGGAGTTTGTTGTATTCGGAGAACCACTTCGAATAAATCGGATACGGGAACGTTGCGCCCGCGCCGATGATGACGATCTTCTGCGCGCTCGCCGCGGTCGTGATGCAGAGTGCCGCCAGGGCAGCAATCAATCTGATTTTCATTTTTCCCCCTAGAAGTTGATCAGCGTCTTGATCTCGTAATTCGTGGTTCGCGGAACCGCGGGCGTGAGTCCCGTGCGCTCGAGCGAGTCGTAGTCGACGAGGATCGCCGAGGTGACGCCGGGCGCCAGCGCCGGCAGCCAGTACGCGATGCCCGCGATGTTGCGCTTCTGTTTTTGATTCGAGAGGTTCTTGTTCGGTTTGAGATCGTCGTGGCGCAGCAGAAGCTCCCAGCCTTTGGTGCCCAGCTTCGGAGTCGCCCATACCGCCCAGCCCTTTGCCTCGACCTGAGCGGCCGCGCCATTCACGCGGTCTTTGGCCTGCAGATAGTCGAAACCGGCGTTGAGCAGAGGGTTCTCAAACGTGACTTGACCGATGGCGCGGAACCGCTTGTCGCCTTCCGCGTAGTGGTCATCCACCAGGAAACCAGTGAGCCGCAAACCCTTCCAGACTCCGCCCAACGGTAGCGGACGGAGAGTGCCTCGCACCATGAAGCCCTTCTGATTGTTGACCTCGGCCTTGTTGTAGTTTTCGCCGTTGTAGAACCCGGCGTGAACGTCGCCGTAGTTTCCGGGAAAGTTCCAATGGCTGCTCAGGCCGGCGTCGGCGGAGCTGAGAAACCCAAAGCGCTCCGCGAAAATTTGTCCTTGAAATCGATAACGATAAATGCCTTCGGTATAGTCTACGTATGGAGTCTGCTGCACGCCGAAACGGACCCACGAGCCGTGCGTGGTCCAGTCATCGAGATTGAACTGGCCGTAGGCGTACTTCAGGCGAAAGATCTGACTGCCGGAAACGGAGCTCGCTGCGTTGGTTTCGCGTGCGACGTCAGGCGTGATGCGGAAGGCCAGCAGATGATTCAGTTGGCCGGTGATGTTGATGTACGCACGCGCGACGTTGAACGACGAGAGCTTGACGCTGTTCTTGTCGACGTCCGAGATGGGCGGCGATTCCTGATAGGTGTAGTCGGCAAAAATTGTTGCGCCGACGTTGAATTTGCGCGTGTCGTCGGGCGGCGTGTATCCGGCCGCCGGGGTAACCTGCGCGTACGCGCTCGTGGCAAGCGTCGCGCACAACGCCGTGAGGGCCAAACGGGTGCTCCAATGCTTCATTCTGCAAGCCTCCTTGATGGGACGGATGCTACGCGGCGGGTGGTGGAGTCCGTTCCGACCGCATGTAAATTCCGCGTGAAGTGAGCGGAAATGTTTGATCCGGCAGGAGAATCAAGAGCGACTTCACACCGATTTTGCATCCGCGCCTTGCAGCCGGTTTTGCGCTCGCTGATACTGCCGGCACCGGAATGGGACAAACCAGCGCACGACGCGTGGCAGCAATCGACATCGGGACCAACTCCGTCCACATGATCGTGGCCGAGCTGCAGAAGCGCGATTACCGCGTTGTCGACAAGGAAAAAGAGATGGTGCAGCTCGGACTGGGAAGTCTCGACGGCGCGCCTCTCAACGACGATGCGATGGAGCGGGCGGTGGCGGCACTCAAGAAGATGGTCGCGGTTGCCAAGGGCTGGAAGGTCGATGAGATCGTTGCGGTCGCCACCAGCGCAGTGCGCGAGGCGCCCAATCGCCGCGAGTTCCTCCGCCGCGTACGCGATGAAGTCGGCGTTCGCGTTCGCGTGATCTCGGGCGAAGAAGAGGCGGACTACATCTTCCGCGCCGTTCGGTCGGCGGTCGACCTCGATCGCAGTACCGCGCTGTGCGTCGATATCGGCGGAGGCAGCGTCGAGTTCATCGTCGGCACCGCATCCGAAATCTACTTCACGGCCAGCGAGCCGCTGGGCGCTCTCCGACTGGCGCAACGCTTTCGACTGGAGGACAAACCGACGCCGACCGACGTGGAGGCTTGCCGTCGATTCACGGCCAAGCACCTCAAGCGTCTCCAGAAACGCATTCGACCCCTCGGCATCGACGTCGCGATCGGGACTTCGGGAACGATTCAGGCGCTCGCGAATCTCACGGCCACGGCAGCCGAAGACAAATCGACAACCGGGCTGCGCGAGATTGCGAAGGACAAACTCGACGAGGTCATCGAGTCACTCTGCTGCGTGTCAGCAAAAGAGCGCATCGAAAAGTTCGGCCTCGACGACAAGCGCGCGCGCAACATCGTCGCCGGCGCGATCGTGCTGCACGAGACGATGACGGCGCTTCAGGTCGCGTCACTGCTCGCCTGCCCGGTCGCGATTCGCGAAGGGATCATCGAGAGCAGATTGTCGGAGACGCGCAGGAAACCGGAACGATCGCTCCGCCGTTCCTCCGCGCAGGCGCTGGCCGAACGCAGCGCGATCGACAAGCCCCACGCTCTCCATGTCGCCCGCCTCGCGCTGCGCATTTTCGATCAGACGCGCGATCTGCATCGGCTTCCGGACGAATGCTCGGAGTTGCTGGAGCACGCGGCGCTGCTCCACGAAAGCGGAATGCACGTCAGCGATCGCGGATATCACAAGCACACGTACTACCTGATCCGCCATGCCGACCTGCGCGGATTCACAGAAGAGCAGCTGGTCATCGTCGCGAACGTCGCGCGATATCACCGCAAGGGCCCGCCGGCCGACGATCATCCGAATCTCTCCGAGCTCAACGAGGACCAGCGCGAGGAAGTGGAGAAGCTGGCGGCCATTCTGCGCATCGCGGAAGCCCTCGATCGCAGTCACCGTCAAAGCGTTCGCGACGTTGCGGTACGGTGCAAAGACTCGGTACGCTTCATCGTGCGCGCGCGCGCGGACGCCGGCATGGAGATCGCGAGCGCCGCCCGGAGAGCAAAGTACTTCTCGTCGCTGTTCGATAAGAAGGTACGCTTCGAAACGTCATGAAGGGATTCGTCGTGCTGCTGCGCCACGGGATCGCCGAGGATAAAACGGGCGACAAACCGGATGCGGAGCGGAAGCTGACCGAGACCGGCAAGCGCCGCATGAAAAAAATCGCGCGCGCGCTGGCCCGCGTTTTTCCGGAAGCGGAGGCGCTCTATTCGAGCCCGCTCGTCCGCGCCGTCGAGACGAGTGCGGCAATCGAGAAGGCATACGGCGGCGAGCTGCGCACGCAGACGACGGAGCTGCTCAAGCCGGATGCCGACGTCAAAGACTTCCGCCGTCTGCTCGCCGACATGACCGCGCAATTCGCGATCTTCGTCGGACACGAGCCGAACCTGACCGAGATCATGCTCGATCTGACCGGAATGCGATCGCACTCCGAGATCGAATTGAAAAAGGGCGGCTGCTACGGAATCCGCGTCGATGACGGATCAGCGCTCCTGGAGTGGATGCTGCCGCCGCGAATTCTTCGCGAAGACGAGTAGCGCTACTTCTTGCTCTTCTTTGCGCTTTTCTTGAGCGCTTTCCGGCGGCGCTTGATGACTTTTCGCGCCGACTTCGCCGCTTTCTTTCCGAGTTTCAGCCCGACAGGAAGAAGAGCCGAGGCGGCTACGACTTCGACAACCGAGGCGGCAACGCGATCGACGAACTGCTGCTTGTCGCTCGTCGACATCGATTTCCAGTCATCGGTCAGCTTGCGAACAGCCGCCGGGCTGTCTGCGGTTACAGTCGCTGCGAGATTGTCGAGGGAACGCACGCCGATGTCGTGGATGTAGTTGACGAGTCGCTTCGGCAACACGGCGCGCGGATTCTTCACTTGTGTTTCTTCCGTTTCGCTTTGCGGCGGAAGGTCGCCGGACGCCGGATCATCTCTTCGTAGGGCCCGAGGCGGACGGCTTCCGATCGGGCGATGGAGATGAACGCCTCCTGACTGCGTACCGCGGGCCCCTCAGTCTTGCGCCGGTGATATTTGCCTTCCGAGTCGAGGATCCAGCTCTTGACGTTGTCGGCGAGCGAGATCGGCAGGATCTGTTGATCGATGCGGCGCGCGATCGATTCCGCGCGGATCGGATAGGTGACCTCAATGCGGCGGATGAAGTTGCGCGGCATCCAGTCGCCGCTCGAGATGTAGAACTCCGGCGTGCCGGCGTTCTCGAATCGGAATACGCGCGAGTGCTCCAGGAATCGATCGATGACCGAATAGACATGGATGTTCTCGCTGACGCCCGCCAGCCCCGGGACGAGACAAGAGATGCCACGGACCAGCAGATCGATCTTCACGCCCGCTTTGCTGGAGCGATAGAGCGCGTCGATGACGGCGGTGTCGACCAGCGCGTTCATCTTGGCGGTGATGCGCGCCGGCTTTCCTTCTTTTGCGTTTTTCGTCTCGCGATCGATCATCTCGAGCACCCAACGCTGATAATCCATCGGCGCGACGACGAAGCGCTTCCACTTCAGTTGCGCGTCCTTCTGCTCGATCAGCTCCTGCACGCCGATGATGCTGTAACCGGTCAGCAGGTTCATGAGTTGTGCGGCGTCGACCCCGAACTCGGGATCGCACGTGAAAAGATCGAGATCGGTGTACAACCGGCCGGTGATCGCGTTGTAGTTGCCGGTCGACAGATGCACGTAACGGCGGAGTCCGTCGGCTTCGCGCCGGACGACCAGGCAGATCTTGCAGTGCGTCTTGAGACCGACCAGTCCGTAGACGACCTGCACGCCTGCTTCCTCGAGCCGACGGGCCCACGTGATGTTCTTGAGCTCATCGAAACGCGCCTGCACCTCGACGACCGCGGTCACCTGCTTGCCCTTTTGCGCCGCGTTCGCGAGCGCCTCGATGACCGGCGATCCCGGATCGGTGCGATAGAGCGTTTGCTTGATCGCCTTCACATCCGGATCGTCGCCCGCGGTCTGCACGAACTCGACGACCGAGCTGAATGAGTCATACGGCCGGTGGAGGAGGATGTCACTCTTCCGGATAATCGAGAAGATGTCTTCCGATGTCGCCAGTTGCGCCGGAATGCGCGGGTTGAATGGCGGATCCTTCAGCGATGCGTAATTCGCGGTCTGATGCAGGTGCATTAGATCGCCGAGCTTGAGCGGTCCCGGCGCAAAGAAGACATCTTTGTTCGACGACTGCGTCTCTTCGATCAATTGCGATACCAGCCGCTCGTCGGATCCGGCTTCCACTTCCAGCCAGACCACTTCGCGTTTCTCGCGTTTGCGCAGCTCGCTCTCCACGCTCTTGAGCAGGTCCTGGACGTCTTCTTCCTTGATCGAGATGTCCGAGTTGCGGATGACGCGAAACGGAACGGACTTGCGGACTTTCAGTCCCGGAAAGAATCGGCCGACGTGCGACGCGATCACATCCTCGAGCAGTGCGTAACGGCCCAGATCGACGAGCGGCACGAGACGCGGCACCTGCTCGGGAATCTTGACGACGACGATGTAAGTCTCGCCCGCTTTCGATTCCAGCTGCAGCGCTAAGTTGAGGGCGAGGTTCGCGATGAACGGAAACGGATGGCCGGGGTCGATCGCCAGCGGCGTCAAGATCGGCTCGATGTTCCGGACGAAGTAGTCCTCCAGCGCCGCGCGCTCTTTCTTGCCGACATCCGCGACGCGCTCGATGCGGATGCCTTCTTTTTGCAGGAGCGGGATCAGCTCCTCGCCGAGGCAGCGGTACATCTGATCGAGCAGAGCTCGCGAACGCTTGCGGATCTCGTCGAGCTTCTCGCTCTGCACCGATACCGGTCCGGTGTCGGCGAGCTTGGCGGCCAGAAGATCGCGCACTTCACCGACGCGGATCATGAAGAACTCGTCGAGGTTGTTCGAGCAGATGCTGAGAAACTTCACGCGCTCGAGCAGCGGCACCGAGGGGTTCTGCGCCTCGCCGAGTACGCGCTCGTTGAATGCCAGCCAGCTCAGCTCACGATCGAAAAGCGGTACGCCGCGATCGATGACCACCGGGATGGGCGGTGCCGTCGAAGGGAGTGCCTCCGCCAGAACCGCGTTGGTAGGGGCCATTTCGTCTTGAGACACCGACATGGCGAAGGGAATCCTATCCGCAGGGCGTAAATTCCGCGAACTCAGGCGGCAGCGACATCGAGCAGAACCGTGTTCGGGCCGAGCCGCGCCGTGTATCCGCGCCATGTCACCCGGTCGTCGAGATAGGGCACGAACTGCGTCGAGAACTGCAGCAGATCGAGCAAGGGCACGAGGCTGAGCTCGCGAACGCGAATGGGAGCTCCGGTGGCGATTGCCAAAAGCGCGACCTGCGCGATGCGCGTCGCCACGATCATCAGCGCCATGGAGACCGGCGCGCCGAAAATCACCGCCAGCAGTGCGAAGGGCAAAGGATTGACCAGGAACTCGGTCGAGTACATCGCCTTCGAAAACGCGTACCGGATTTTGTTCCATCGGATCTGCCGGTCGAGCGCGCGACGCAGAGTGCGATTCACCACGACGTTGCGTACGACGAGCGGCGAGAGAGCGACGTCATATCCCGCGCGACGCACCGCCAGTCCGATGGCCTGGTCCTCCGCCAGCACTCCAGCGAACGCCTCGAAGCCGCCGATGGCGGACAACACCTCGCGCCTGATCGCCATCGACTTTCCGACGACACAGGGAACGTTTGCGAACGCCGCAACGACATTTCCGGGCACGACGAAGCTGAGAAGGTGCAGCGATTCCATTGATGCACCGAACGACGTCGCGCCGGCGCCGGTGAAGAGATTCGAGACGCAGCCGACACGCGGATCGCGAAATGCGGCGATCGTTTCCGCGACGTCGCCCGGCTCGACGCGCACATTCGCATCGGAGATGAAGAGGATGTCGCCGCGCGCGTGCGGAGCGGCTGCGATCAGACGCGCGACTTTTCGATTTCCGCTTTCGAGATTCGGATCGCCCCCGATGATGAGGCGGAACGGGGCGCGTGGAAATCGCTCGAGGATGCTTTGCACGACCGCGATGGCCGGGTCCGCCGCATCGGCGACCGAGAGCAGCACTTCATAGTCGACCCCCGTCAGACTCGCGAAGGACTCGAGGTTGCCTTCGAGATCATCCTCGAGCCCGCATAGCGGCTTGAGAATGGAAACGACCGGCCGGGAAAAAGGGGCGACGCGCGATCTCCTCCGAAAGACCGCCGTCAGGATCGATTGAAAGCTGGTAATCAGAATTCCGATCGCGCTGAGAATCATCATTGCGATTGCCATCGGATCACCTCATGCGGTTGCCATTGCGGGAAAGTCGAGCAGCGGCGACACGGCGTCCGCGTGCTCTTCGAGACGTGTCACGGCCAGGCCGACGCCTCGCTTCAACGTGCGGATGATCTCCGCCTTGTTCTTTTCGCAGGGCAGAAGCGTCTTCCACGCGTACAGATGCGGACGATCGTGAAAGTCGCTGTTGCCGACGTACGGCAAACGGGCGCGCGCGACCGGCGGGAAAAGATCCCAGCGGCAAGCGAGCTCCCACAGATGGATCGACTGCGCGACCTCGCTCCGCCGATTCCACAGATAGAACGTGTTCGCGAACCAGTCGGACATCTCGTGCGGATGACACGCGACGACGACCGCGCCGGCATCGTTGGCACGAACCAGCATGTCTTCGACTGAGCCGTCGGCGGAGACGAAATCGTCAATGTCGAGCGCGAGGACGTGCGCAGATGCGTTGCGCCGCACGCGGTTCTGCGTGAGCTCGGCGCCGGCGATGACGATCATGCGGTATTCGTCCCACGCCCGCCGCGCTTCGGATTCGATCTCGGCGCGGTAAGCGCCGAAATTCTCCGCCGTCACGGTCAGCCCGAAACGATGCGTCACCTTCCCGATCACGTTATCGCCGTTGACGATGTGATCCGTTATTGCGATCACGTCGTGCCCGCTCCGCCCGAATAAATCGACGACCTCCGGAATCGAAAGGCGACCATCAGACCACTGTGTGTGAATGTGCAGGTCTGCCACTAACATCACGCCCACCCTCCTTTCGCGATTCGATGATCGCAAAGACGGCCGGCGAGAACCTGCGCTGGGCGTAGAGAGCGCGAGATTTTTGTGTGCATTTATTGTGAAGTCTTCTATTTGCAATGACTTCACACGGGATTTGCGTGATTCACCACAGAGGCACAGAGGACACAGAGAGAGCTCTGCAATCTCTGTGTCTCTGTGGTGATTCGCGGTTAAAGTGCCACCGAGATCGCCCGGCAGCGCCCGACCTGATCCTGCTCGACATCCGACGGCCTGACATGACCGGCGAGAAGCTCTTCGCGGTCTTGCGCGCGAACGACAGCACGCGAAACATTCCGGTCGTTTTCTGGTCGGAGAACCATGAGGACGTCCGCGCATCGGCCAAACGCTTTGGCGCACGCGGCTACGTCATCAAAGGGAGCGCGGCGCTTCTGCGGCACTGCGTTGCCGAAGTGGTCGGGAAAGAAACTGCCGGCCGAGGGCTCGAAACGTATCCACCGACGGACGAGGACGGCGCGACATACTGACGCGGTCGACCTCGTAGAGTCCGAACTTCGGACCGAATCCGTCCAGCCATTCGTAGTTGTCGAGCAGCGACCAGTGCAGGTAGCCGTGCACTGGGGTTCGCGCAAGCATCAGCGCATGTTCCTGGAGGAAACGCGCGCGCATGCGATCGGAAGCGTCGGCCAGTCCATTCTCGGAAACGATCAGCGGTAAGTGGATCGCGGACGCTTCGTGCAGGATCTGCTCGAACGCATCGGGGACGATCTCCCATCCGTTGTCGGTCAGTCCGCGACGGGCCGCATCGAGGTAGCGGAACTCGCCGATGAATCGCTCCTTGCCTGGACATCGCAAGTGAAGGCGCGAATAGAAATTGACGCCGAAAAAGTCGAGGCTCTTCGTCAGGTCCTCGCGACTGCCGCGAACATGCGTGGTCGGAGGCAGGAGAAAGTCCCACTTCCCGCTGCCGAATGCCTCGAGGACTCCGCGGTTGTAGCAGCGGTGCGCGATCTTCGCGAGCATCCGATCGAGGAAGCTTCCGTGCCGCTCGGGCGCAAAAGCGACCATGTTGTGCGCGACGCCGATCGCAGCGTCAGGCGAGCGCTCGCGGATCGCGGCCGCCGCTGCGCAATGCGCCGCCAGCAGGTGATCGAAGACCTTCGGAAGCAGGCGGCCGTCCGAGATGCCGGGCGGAATCTGGCCGTCGAAATATCCGGCCAGGAGGAAGACCAGCGGTTCGTTCAGCGGGATCCAGACCCGGACGCGGTCGCCGATCCGGTCCGCGACGCGCGCCGCGAACTCCGCGAAGCGCGCAATCGATTCCGTCGATGTCCACGGCGTGCGCTCGTGAAACCACTGCGGATGCGTGTAGTGAAACAGCGTAACGACCGGCTCGACATCGATCTTGATCAGGTGATCGATGAAGCGGCTGTAGCGATCGAGCGCGGCGTCGTCGTAGTGCCCGAGGCGCGGCTCGACGCGGCTCCAGGAGATGGAAAAACGAAACGCGTTCGCGCCGGCATCGCGCGCGAGATCGGCGTCCTCTTCGTAGCGCGCCCACCCTCCCACCGCCCGCCCGCACGCCCCACCCCGCGTGCGCCCGGCGCGCTCCCACTCGGTCCAATCGCACGGATCGTCGCCCTCGACCTGATAGTGCGACACCGCCGTCCCCCACAAGCGCGGTCGATCGGCGAGCGGAAATCGCGATTCGGGTGTCACCCATGCGTTATAGCATCTCTTGCAATCATGAAGAAGTTGCAGGTGAAGCCCGGCGACAAAGTCGATCTGCGCAAATTCGATCCCGACGACACGAACCTCGCGCCCGGAGACAAAGAAGTGACAACCGCGAAGAGCGGCAAGTTGTGCGTCAAGCTCGCCGATCTGCAGGAGCTGCTGTTCGCGGAACACAAGCACAAGCTTCTGATCGTGCTGCAGGGCATGGACACCTCTGGAAAAGATGGGACGGTGCGGCACGTCATGCAGGGCGTGAGTCCGCAAAGCGTCCGCGCCGTTTCATACAAGAAGCCGACGCAGCCCGAGCTCGAACACGATTTCCTGTGGCGTATCCACGCACAGGTTCCAGCCATCGGAGAGATAGTCATATTTAATCGTAGTCATTATGAAGATGTATTAGTCGTACGTGTTCATGAGCTCGTGCCGGAGAAGATCTGGCGCAAGCGCTACGGTCAGATCAATGACTTCGAGAAGATGCTCACCGAAACCGGGACGACCATCCTGAAGTTTTTCCTGCACATCAGCAAAGACGAGCAGCGCGAGCGGCTGCAGGCGCGCATCGACGATCCGACCAAGCGCTGGAAGTTTCAGCACGGCGACATCGATGAGCGGAAATTGTGGGACGACTACCAGAAGGCGTACGCAGACGCGCTGGAGAAGACGTCGACCGACTGGGCGCCGTGGACCATCGTCCCGGCTGACAAGAAGTGGTATCGCAATTACGTGGTCGCGAAGACGGTCGTCGATACGTTAGAAGGCTTCGGGATGGAGTACCCGCAGCCGAAGCTCGGCGTCAAGAAGATCATCTAACTCTGTGATCTCTGTGTCTCTGTGGTGAAAAGCCTTTACCACAGAGGACACAGAGATCACAGAGACGAGTACCGATCGTTGAACCAAGGTTCGGCAGTGTCGGAGTAACCGCGTCGCTCCCAGAATCCGCGACGATTGCGATCGAGGAACTCGATCCTGCGAATCCACTTCGCGCCTTTCCACGCGTAAAGCTTCGGCGTGATCATGCGACACGGCCCGCCGTGATCGCGCGGCAGCGGCTTCCCTTCCCACGTGTGCACGAGCCGCACGTCGTCCTCGATCGCGCGCGCGAGCGGGAGGTTTGTCGTGTACGCCTCGCCGGAGGTCAGATCGCGATCGTAGCCGGTGCACAGAATCCACTTCGCCTCTTCCTTCGGCACCGCGAGCTCCGCGAGCGTTTTGAATCTCACGCCGCGCCAGCGATTGTCGAGCCGGCTCCAGGTCGTGACGCAGTGAAAGTCGCTGACGTCGTCGGCCTGCGGCAGCGCCATGAACTGGTCCCAGGTCAGCGTCGTCGGATTCTCGATCAAACCCGCGAGCTCGAGCCGCCATTCGCTCAACGAAATGTCGGGAGATTCACTGAGGCTGAGCACAGGCCAGTTCTCGACCACGTGCTGATCGATCGGGATCTTCGGGAGACCGTCGCGATTGGGCGGCCCCGAACCTCGCGGCTTCAATCCTTCGAAGCGAACGTCGAGGCCATGGCCGAGCTTTTTCTGGCGCTCGATGTAGCGCATGCGCCTTTCGACCAGGGATTCACTCATCGCAGCGCCCTGAACTGCTCGGGCACGAACTCGCCGTCCGTCGCTTCCTTCGCCGCGAGCGCGATCTGAAAATTCATGACGTCGGCCGGCACCGGATGTTGATAACCGGTGAGCGCCTGCGACAGCGCCTCGCTCGGCGACAACTTCTCGGTCTTCGAATTCCGATACACCTTGACCGCCAGCACCTCGGCCGCGCCAGGCGTGAGCAGCATCGGAATCTTTTCGCGCAGCGTTTTGAAATCGTCGTCGGTCAATTGGATTCCGCGCCGCTTCGAAAGCGCGCGGATCAATGCGAATCCTTCTTCGGGCGTCGTAGTGGGAAAAATCGGGATCTTTACATCAACGCGGCCGGGACGCTTGAGATCGACTTCGATCAGATCCGGCCGGCTCGATGCCAGCACCCACACGAGCTTTCCGCGGTTGTCGGTCTTGCTCATCTGCTCGGCGAACATTCCGTAGATGCGGCCGGAGAGCCCGGCGTCATTCGATCCCGCGTCGCGTTTTCCGAGGGCCTGGTCGGCTTCGTCGATGAAGACGAATGCGCGGCCAAGGCCTTCCAGCAACCGAAAAATCTTTTCGAGATTGCCCTCGGTGCTGCCGACCCACTTGTCGCGGAAGTTCTTGAGTTTCACGACTGGAATGCCCGCCTCGCCGGCCAGACACTCGACGAGATACGTCTTGCCTGTGCCGACCGGTCCGCAAACGAGATAGCCCATCGGCATCGCGGCGAGGTCATTCGAGCGCCAGAGCTGCAGGTCCTGACGCAACCACGTCTTCAACTTGTCCTGCGCGTAGACGTCATCGAGCGTGCGCGCCGATTCGATGAAGTCGATCAAGCCGCCGGCATCCTTCTCGACCAGCTCCTTTTTCAGCTTGACGAGATCGGACGACGCGAGGCTCTGTCCCTCGTGATTCTTCACTTTGAGCAGGCTCTCGATCGAGTTGAGCGTCGTGCCGGCGAATTGCTGTGCGAGGGAGTCGAGCTCGCCTTTCTGTTTCTCGAGTGCAACGGGACACTTCGGCGCGATCAGCTCCAGCGCGCTGTGTAGATCGTCGACCGACGGCAACGGAATCTGCATCGCCGCCGTCCGCCCGTTGTTGACGAGCAACGGATGCAGATCGTTGAGATTGTCGGCAACCAGCCACGTGACGAGCTGATGCCGCGAGAGGAGATCGTCGGTCGCCCAATCGCGGATGAGAAGCGCGAGCGCATTCAGGTCGTAATTGAGCGCACCTGGGAGCGCGGGCGCGACGAGATGCGCGGCTTTCATCACGAAGCCGACGCGTGGCGCCTGCTGGCCGAGCCGCGCGAGGTTCGCGGTGTATCGAAAATATCGTGTCAGGAACTCGATCGCCTGGCGCGGCGCCTTCGGAAGCTCGGGCGACTCCTTGAAACCTTGCCACTGGGACAACAGCTCGCCGCCGCGCTCGATCCGAATGCCGTTGCCGAGATCGTAGGAGAGCAGGACTTCGAATCGCGGCATCAGGATGTCGCGCAGAAAATCGTAGAGGCTCCCGAGCTTGCAGGTGTCTCCGCTCGGCAACACGAATCGATCGTTGACGTTGCCGTACAGAATGAACTGATTGGCCGTTTCCGATTCGTACAGATCGATGAGCCGCTCGGCCCACTTGGGAAGTTGCTTCGCGGCGGCCATCAGTTCTCCAGGACCTGTCCGCTCGATGATGTTGTGGTCGCGCTGGTGTCGTCAATGAGCAGGTGGCTGACGAGATCGATGTTGCCGCTGATCGCGGTCGGCTTTCCTTTTAGGCTGGCATCTTCGAGCGCCAGCTCGATCTGCGCCTCGATGCGCGTGAGATCGCTTTCAATTTCCGCGAGCGATTCGGAGCGCCGCCGCAGATTGCTGAGACGCTGCACGCAAATGTTCAACGTCGCCTGCTTCGATTCGCGCAGCGTCGATGGGATATTGCCGGCGAGATCCTTCTTGATCTGATCGATCTGGGATTGCAGCGCTTTCTCGTTCGCTTCGGTGCCCATCGTCGTGATGTTGCGCTGAGCGATGAGCAGCCGCAGGTAGATGTTGGCGAGCTTGTGCAGGGCTTCGCGGTTGCTGTCGAAGAGAAAATCATCTGCCTGCGACTCGCGGTACAGCTCTTCGACTTTCCCGATCTTCTGCTCGAGTGACTCAACGCGATTGCGCACAGCCGGTGCGAGGTGCTGCAACAGCGTCGTCCGCGCGGTGTCATCGGTGGAGCGGACTCTCGCCAGATCTTTCGCGTCGACCCAGTGCTGAAACCGTGCGTTAGTCGCGAGCGCGTACAGATACAGAGTCTCGAGCCCCAGCGCGCCGATCCAGACGGAATGCTCGCCGAATCCGAGGATGACGGCGCCCGCGACGATGAGCGCGTTCCATGGAACGCGTCCGAGCCCACCGAGATCGGGCCTGGCCCAGAAAGCCTCTTTGAGATAACGGAACATGGCCAGCCGGCCACTCTACTGCGTCGTCGGGCCCAACGTCTTCGCCGGCGCCTCGGTCGTCGCTGATTCGGCCGTCGCCTCGAGAGCGATTCCTTCTTTGGCGGCGAAATCCGCCAGGGCCTGCTCGGCAAGCGCCTTCTGCTCGCCTTCCTTGAGGTTGATCTCGGACATGTTCAACGAGTCTCGGGCGACGCGCGCGCGTCCGGCCGCCTTTTCGCGCTCCTCTTCCACCATCGTGTGCAGTCGATTGAGGGTATCGCCGCTTCCGCCGATCGTGGAGATCATGCCTGATGCCATTTCGGAAAGCTCCGCGGTAGCGCGTTTGATTTTCAGGTCGGTGAGGCTCGACTTCAGCGATTCGATCTTGTCCTGGGCTGCTTTGACCGACACGTCGCGGGCCTTGATCAACTCTTTGTAAGTCGTTTCGGCCTGGCCGAGCTGCGTCCGGTTTTCGACCAACTCTCGCTGCACGGTTTGCAGCCGCAGCGCGATCTGACCGGCGGCTTCGCGATTTCCCGCGCGCAGATTGGCGGTTGCCCTGGCGCGCAGTTCACGTTCGTCGGATTCGAGCTTCTTCACCTGCGTCATCAGCCGCTCGGCGAGTCCGGCATGCGCTGCCAGACCCTGGTTGTAGTTCGCGATCTGTTTTCGAATATTCTCCTTCTCCACTTCCAGCAGCGCTTCGGGATTCTGGCGCTCCAGGCCGGAGACGAAGAGACTAAAAAAGCCACGGATGAGATTCCCAATCCGTCCGAACATAGTGTTCTCCTCTGAGTTTGCCGAGTCTAACGCGACCGCTGCCAGGCCGCGAGCAGATTGTTGACGACTTCCGCCTTCGGATATTCACAGGTGTTCCCGATGTCGTTGCGGAGTCCGAACTGCTGGTACGTGACGAAGGGGCTCTGCGGAAAGATCACCGGCACGTTGGGATTTCCGGGCCGGAATCCGTGCACCAGCGCCTGCTTCTGCACCGGCTCGGTCATCATGAATTCGAGAAACAGCTCGGCGGCTTTCCGCTGATCGGGCGTGCTCCACGTTGAGTCGATGACGTAATACGGGTTGTCGCTCCACATGTTCTGCCGCGGGTAGATCACGTGGATGTCGCCCCAGCGTCCGGCGGCGCTCTTCATGTAATCGATCGCGACGCTCTCGTAGACGAACACGCAGTCGTACGCGCTCGGGCCCTTGAGCACCATCTCGCGCATCATCGTTCCCGTGCTGCTGGACAGCGACACGGCTTTCTCGATCGTCGACAGCTGCTGCAGAAACTTCGGATTGACGACGTCGCCCGGGGTCAGATTCTTG
>DATBSF010000349.1:0-26973 GCA_036559905.1 Thermoanaerobaculia bacterium
GGGTACACGAATCTGTCGGCGCACCAACTCAGTGAGATGGGGATCTTCGGCGTTACGCCGGACTACATCCGCAAGCTCAGCGAAAAGGGCTACGACAAGGTCCCGATCGACAAGCTTCTGCAGCTCCGGACGATGGGCGCCGACAAGATTCTCTTCAAGACGAAGGAGAAGGATTGATCATCGGCAGATCGACGCCGCGCTCCTTCGCCACTTCGATCGCACGCTCGTAACCCGCGTCTGCGTGACGCATCACGCCGGTGCCCGGATCGGTGGTCAACACGCGCTGCAGTTTTTCGGCTGCTGCTTCGGTCCCGTCCGCGACAACGACCATGCCGGCGTGAATCGAGTAGCCGATGCCGACGCCGCCGCCATGATGCACCGAGACCCACGTCGCGCCTGAAACGGAGTTGAGCAGCGCGTTGAGGATCGGCCAGTCGGCAATCGCATCCGACCCATCGCGCATCGCCTCGGTCTCCCGATTGGGCGACGCGACCGATCCGGCATCGAGATGATCGCGGCCGATCACGATCGGCGCCTTCACCTTTTTGTCCGCGACGAGTTTGTTGAACAGGACTCCCGCTTTCGCGCGCTCGCCATAACCGAGCCAGCAGATGCGCGCCGGAAGGCCCTGGAACTCGACGCGCTTCTGCGCCATCCGGATCCAGCGATGTAATGGTTTATCGTCAGGAAATAGTGTGAGTATTTCTTCGTCGGTGACGTACAGGTCGTTCGGATCGCCGGAAAGCGCGGCCCAGCGGAACGGTCCTTTTCCTTCACAAAAAAGCGGGCGGATGAACAGCGGAACGAATCCGCCGACGTCGAATGCGTTCGCGACTCCTGCCTTCTTCGCCTGACCGCGCAGGTTGTTGCCGTAGTCGAACGTGATCGCGCCGCGCCGCTGCAACTCGATCATCGCGCGCATGTGGCGCGCCATCGTCTCGTACGACAACTCGATGTACATCTCCGGGCTGCTCTCGCGCATCGCGATCGCGGCGTCGTACGACATGCCCGCGGGGACGTAGCCGTTCAATTCGTCATGTGCGGAAGTCTGATCGGTCAGGATGTCGGGAACGATTCCGCGCGCGATCAGTTTCTCGAGTAAGTCGACAGCGTTTGCGACGACGCCGATCGAGATCGCCTCGCCTGCATCGCGTGCTTTCAACGCGCGCTCGATGGCGGCATCGAGCGATTTTTCTTCGACGTCGAGATAACGTTTGTCGAGGCGCCGTTGAATGCGCGAGCGATCCACTTCCGCGATCAGCGCCGTCGCCTCGTTCATCGTCGCTGCCAGCGGCTGTGCCCCACCCATCCCACCCAGCCCGGCCGTGACAACCAGCTTCCCGCGCAGCGAGTTGTTGAAATGCGTGCGGGCGACCGATGCGAAGCATTCGTACGTGCCCTGCAGAATCCCCTGCGTGCCGATGTAGATCCACGACCCGGCCGTCATCTGCCCGTACATTGTTAGGCCGAGGGCGTCGAGGCGGCGGAATTCGTCCCAGGTGCCCCAGTGCGGGACGAGGTTCGCATTCGCGATCAGCACGCGCGGCGCGTTTTCATGCGTCTTGAAAACGCCGACCGCTTTTCCCGATTGCACGAGAAGCGTCTCGTCGTTCTTCAAACGCTTGAGCGTCGCGACGATCGCGTCGTAGCACTCCCAGTTGCGCGCCGCTTTTCCGATACCGCCGTACACGATGAGCTGCTCCGGCCGCTCGGCGACCTCGGGATCGAGATTGTTCATCAGCATCCGCAGCGCCGCTTCCTGCTGCCATCCCTTGCACGAAATCTCGGTCCCGCGCGGCGCGCGAATTGTGCGGGCTTCCGAGACGGTCGTGGTCATGGTTTGATTCTATGCCCATGGCTACGAAGAAGCAGGAACGCGCGCTCGATATCGTCTCGCGCCTCAAGCAGATGTATCCGAAGGCGAAGTGCTCGCTCGATTTTACGAACGCATTCGAGCTGCTGATCGCCACGATGCTGTCGGCGCAGTCGACCGACGTGCGCGTGAACATCGTCACCAAATCGCTCTTTCGCAAGTATCCGAATCCGCAGGCATTCGCGAGCGCAACGCAGCCGGAGATGGAGCACGACGTGCGGCAGACCGGATTCTTTCGAAACAAGGCGAAGGCCGTGATCGCGGCGTCGACGGCCATCGTTGAAAAACACGGTGGCGACGTTCCCCACACGATGGAGGAGTTGACCGCTCTCCCCGGAGTCGGACGCAAGACCGCCAACGTCGTGCTCGGCAATGCGTTCAACACCGCGGTCGGCATCGTCGTCGACACGCACGTTACCCGCGTATCCGGCCGCCTCGGCCTCACGTCCAACGTTGATCCGGTGAAGATCGAACAGGACCTGATGAAGCTGATCCCGCAAAAAGAGTGGACAGCTTTCTCGCATCGGCTGATTCAGCACGGACGGCAGATCTGCATCGCGCGCAAGCCGAAATGCCGCGAATGCAGATTGAACGAGCTATGCCCGAGTGCGGAGGAGCCGCTCGAATAGTGCCGAGTGCCGAGTGCCGAGGGCCGAGTCCCGCCCATCCCTTCTTGGCACTCGGCACTTTAGGGTGGGTTGGGCGTGTGGAGCGGCGTCCACGGTCCGCATCGCGCGATACGCCAGGCGGTTTTCACTCCCCGAGTGCCGAGTCCCGAGTCCCGCCCATCCCTTCTTGGCACTCGGCACTCGGCACTTCAGGGTGGGTCGGGCGTGTGGAGCGGCGTCCACGGTCCGCACCTCGCAATCCGCCACGCAGTTTTAACGCCCCCGATCAGCAGGCCGTGTTTTCGAATCGACTCGCGCCCGTAGTACGAGCATGAGGGCTCGAACCGGCACGTGACGAAGCCACGAAGATGCGGCGAGATGTGCGATCGATACTGATCGATCGCGAAAATCGCCGGCCGCGCGCCGAAGAGCTGCGCGGCCACCAGCAGCACCGCTGCGATCAGGAGCGCTCGGCGGCCTTTGCCTCGTCCCATAACGCATCCATCTGCTCGAGTGTCAGTTGATCGAGATTGCGTCCGTTCGATCGCACGCTCGTCTCCATCGATTCGAACCGCCGCATGAACTTCCGATTCGCCGACTGCAGTGCTTCTTCGGCGTTGACGTCGAGTTTTCGCGCGATGTTCGCAATGCTGAAGAGGAGGTCGCCGATCTCGTCGTGGATTTTCTTCTGATCCTTCTCGTCGATTGCCTCGTGCAGCTCGCCAATCTCTTCATCGATCTTCGCGAACACATCCTCGGCCCTGCGCCAATCGAATCCGACGCGAGCCGCTTTTTCCGTCAGCCGCGATGCTTTGAGCAGTGCCGGAAGTGATTGCGGCACGCCAGCCAGCACGCTTTTGTTTTCCGCCTTGCGCTCCTCGTTCTTGAGTTTTTCCCAGTTGACGAGAACCTGATCGGCGTCCTTCGCCTCGACGTCGCCGAAAACGTGCGGGTGCCGATGCACGAGTTTGTCGTGAATCGCGGTGATGACATCGTAGATATCGAACGATCCTTCTTCGCGCGCGATCTCGGCGACGAAGACAGCCTGGAGCAGGAAATCACCGAGCTCTTCGCGCAGCGCCGGGCCCTCGCCGCGGTCGATGGCGTCGACGACTTCGTAGGCCTCCTCGACGATGAAAGGCTTGAGGCTTTCGAGTGTTTGCTTGCGGTCCCAGGGGCATCCATTCGGACCGCGGAGCCTTGTCATCAACGAGACGAGCTCATCGAAAGAGCGTTTCGCCATGGAGGGCATTGTAGTGCCGCATTCTGTTAGCATCTTCAGGGCCCCCACCCATGACGATTTCCGCCCCTCCGCCAAGGCGGCCGCAACAATGGAGTCCGGAAGAGCGGTACCGCTTTCTTTCGACGATTCTGGAGTCGTTTGCGGGCACTCTCGAGCTCGAAGAAGCGCTGCGCAGGATCGTCAGCATCACCCTCGAGAAGTTCGGTGCTGAGCGGGTCCTGCTGGTTCACCCTGTGAAGGCCGACGGGCTGACCGCAAACGTCCGCTACGTCGTGACCGCGCCGCATGTTCCGGCGGTCATCGAAGGCAAAACCACGATACCGCTGACGAAGGCGATCGTGAAACGCATGCTCGACGCCAGCGGGCCGATCGAAGTCCTGGAAGGCGACCCCGACCAGAACGCCGAGCTCGCGAAGGCCTATCAGGTGCGGTCGGCGCTCGTGCTGGTTCTGCGGCCGCAAGACGATGACCCATGGATGTTCGTGATGCAGCAGTGCTCCGAACGTCGCAAATGGACCGACGACGAGATCGCGCTGTTTGCTGAGATCGGCCGTTACGCGACGCTGGCGCTCAACAACACGCTGTCGCATGAGCGCGCGGTTCGCGAGATCGCAAAAGCGAGCGCGATTCTCGATCAGATCCCCGAGCCGGCGGCGATTTACGATGCGAACGGCCATCTGGAGCGCATGAACGCCGCGGCGATGCGCGAAGGTGCGCCGCCACTGCACCATCTCGATGGCACCTCGATCCAGGACCAGGAGCTGCCGTGGATCGCCGCGCTGCGCGGCGAGTCTGTCAATTCGGAGTATTTGATTCGCGACGCGCGCGGGGCCGAGGATCGGGTTGTCAACGTGAAGTCGGCGCCGATTCGCGATCGCGATTCGCGCATCATCGGTTCGGTTGTTCTCTCCCGCGACGTCACGGAAGAGCGACACAGCGTCGATCGCGAGCAGGGACGCCGCCGGCGCGCCGAGGTGCTCGCGAACCTGGCGCTCGAACCGCTGGCCATCGAGCAATCTCTCGACAATCTCGACGAGCCGGCGCGCCGCATCGCGCGGCTTTTCAACGGCACTGTTCGGATTTACCTCTATCACCCGGCCTCCGGCGTCCTGAATATCGCAGGATTCGCCGGAACGACGGAGACCGAGCGATTCCGTGAGTACTTCCAGAAACTCTCCATCAAACCGGGCGAGGGCCTTCCGGGAACTGTTTTTCAGATCGGCAGGCCGCTGTTTTTCTACGACATCCACGGCAACGACATCATCGACTTCGCGCGCGATGAGGAGGAGAAGCGGATCAAATCTGCGATGAACGAGCGCAGCCTCATCGCCGCACCGATCGAGTCATACGGAGACCGCATCGGCGCGCTGATCGTTTCGCAATCCGATCCGCGGCGAAAGTTCGACGCCGAGGATCTCGAATTCGCGCAGGCGGTGGCGGAACGGATTGGAGCGGCTTCGCACATTCATCGATTGACGCGGATGTCGCAGGAAGGGCACCGCGCCGCCGACGAGCTTGCGCGGCGCGAAGTCGACGCACGCGTGCGATTCGAAACGGTGCTCGAGACGGCGCCGATCGGCATCGCTGCTCTTTCGGCGGACGAGCTTCGCTTCGAGCTCGCGAACGCGCGCTTCATCGAGTTCGCGACGCAGTTCGGCAAAGTGCCCTCCGACACGCGTCTGCTCGGCTTGCGCGTGGATGAAGTCATTCCGGGATTCGAGCTGGTCGTGCGCCACGTTGCTGAAACCGGCGAAGCGCGCGTCGACGAAGAGCTCGAGATCATTCATGGAACGAAAACGCGCTACGTGAACCGAACCGTTTCGGCTGTGCGCGGCCGCTTTTCGGGAACGACGCAGAGCATCACGGTCCTGATCCAGGACGTGACCGAGCAGGTTGGCGAGGATCGCCTCAATCGCGAGCGCGAAAGCCGCCGGCGGCGCCACGCGGAATGCCTGGCGAACATTGGACTGGCCGCGGTGACGATGGAAACATCGCTCGAGAATCTGAATGAGCCCGCCCGCCGCATCGCGGATGCAGTCGCCGGTTCCGCAATGATCTACATGTACAACTCGGCGAGCGGCGAGCTGCGCATGAGCGGCATGGCATCGCGCGTTGCGGCCGTGGCGCGCTTCAGCGATTACCTCAATCGGACGCCGTATCACCCCGGTGAAGGCATTCCCGGAACCGTTTTCCAGATCGGCCGTCCGCTGCTCTTCTCCGACGTGAAGGGGAACGCGGTTCTCGACTTCGGGCGTGACGACGCCGAAAAGCAGTTGATCGCGGCGATGCGCGAACAGAGCCTCATCGCCTGTCCGATCGAATCGTATGGCGAAGCAGTCGGCGCGATCGTCGTCACGCGCAACGACGATGACCGCAACTTCGACGCCGAAGATCTCGAATTCGTGCAATCCGTCGCGGAGCGCCTAGGCGCTGCCATTCACATCCATCAACTGACGCGCATTTCACAGGAAGGACATCGCGCGGCCGAAGATCTCGCGCGGCGCGAGGTCGATGCCCGCGTGCGATTTGAAGCTGTCCTCGAGACGGCCCCGATCGGCGTGGCGGTCATCTCGGCCGACGAGCTCCGCTTCGAGCTGGCGAATGCGCGCTGGCTGGAATTCGCATCGCAGTTCGGCAAGATCAGCAGCGATACGCGCGTCGTCGATCTTCGCGTCGCGGAAGTCATCCCCGGCTGGGAACAGACGCTGAAACAGGTCGCGGAATCGGGCGAGATGCGTTTCGACCGCGAATACGAAACGTTCATCGGGGGCAATCCTGCGTATGTCAATCGCATCATCTCCGCCGTTCGCGGACGATTCTCGGGAATCACGCAGAGCCTGACCATCCTCGTTCAGGACGTCACCGATCAGGTGAGGGCGAAGCGCGAGATCGAAGCGCTCGCGCAGATGATGGCCGAGCGTTCCGCGCGTCTCGACTCCATCCTCGGATCCATGACCGACGGTTTGTGGGTCTACGACGCGGCCGGCGACGTCATCGACGTCAATCAGGCGGGGCTCACGATGTTCGGTCTCGGATCACGCAGCGAAGCCGTCAACCTCGGATCGTTCGAGCGCTTTTATCTTCGTTATCCCGATGGCCGGCCGATTCCGCGCGACGATCTCCCGTACGCCCGTGCACTTCGTGGATTGGCGGTGCCTGACTATCTCGCGATCGGACGACATCTCATCAGCGGCAGGGATCTCGATCTGTCCATCGCTGCAGCGCCGATCGAAAGCAATGGCGTCGTCGGCGCGGTGCTCGTCATCCGCGACATCACCGCACTTCAGGAGCTGGACCGCAAGAAGGACGAATTCCTCTCGGTTGCTTCGCACGAGCTGCGCACGCCGCTGACCACGATCAAAGGCTATACGCAGCTTCTCGCGCAGAGCAGCGAGGAACTGGCGACCAACGATCGCGCGACATATCTGACCGCGGTGCTCAGCGAAATCGACCGCATGATGGGCCTGATCACGGAGCTGCTCGACGTGTCGCGAATCGAGACGAACCGGCTGCAGCTCGAACCGCAACCGGTGCGCTGGCTCGAGTTTCTCCAGCGTCGTGCGACGGCGTTCCGCGTTCAGAACCCCGGCCGGAAGATCGCGTTCGAAGCCAAAGTTCCCGAGACGCTGCTGATGGTCGATCCCGACCGCATCCGGCAGGTCGTCGATAACCTTTTGTCGAACGCGATCAAATACTCGCCCGAGACGACCGAGATTGCGATCCACGCCGAAGTCACCGATGGCCACATGCTCACGTCGGTGATCGATCATGGCATCGGCATTCCGCGCGACGAGATTCCACGACTGTTCGAACGCTTCCACCGTGCTCGCAACGTCTCCAGCCGCTACTACGGCGGCCTCGGCCTGGGTCTCTACATCGCCAAGGCGATCGTCGAGGCGCATAAGGGTGCAATCTCGGTGATCAGCGAAGAGGGTGCAGGCTCGACTTTCACAATCCGGCTTCCCATGCCCTGAGCGCGCGATAGAATCGCGCCGCTTTTTTCACAGGAGGTCAGTTTGGCTCGCTTCAGCTTCATTCCGCGCGAGGAAAAGTTCTACGCTGATTTTCTGGCGATGGCCGATCAACTCCGCATCGGCGCGCGCATTCTGGAGGAGATGTTCGCCGCCGATCCTCCGATCGCGGACAAGGCGCACGAGATCCGCGAGGTCGAGCACAAGTGCGACTTCCTGACGCACGAGATCATTCAGCGCCTGAACAAAACGTTCGTGACGCCGATCGATCGCGAAGACATTCACTCGCTCGCGCGCACGCTCGACGACGTGATGGATGCGATCGACGCGGCTGCGTCCCTCATCCCGCTCTACCACATCAAGAGGGTCATCCCGGGAGTGCGTGAGCTGACGCGCATCATCTCCTCGTCGACTGACCAGATCGTCCTGGCGGTCCAGGCGCTGGAACGGCGGCAGGGCGTACTGGAGCGCGCGGTCGAGATCAATCGCCTCGAGAACGAGGCCGATCGTGCGCATCAGCGTGCGGTCGGACAACTGTTCGAGGAAGAGCACGATCCGATCGCGGTGATGAAGTGGAAGGAGATTCTCGACCGTCTCGAAGATTCGACAGACCGGTGTGAAGACGTCGCGAATCTGCTCGAAAACGTCGTGGTGAAGCACGGCTGATGACGCTGCAGATTGTCATCGTCGTCGGCCTGATTTTCACCGCGCTCTGCTTCGACTTCATCAACGGCTTTCACGATGCGGCGAATTCGATCGCGACGGTCGTGTCGACACGCGTTCTCTCGCCGTTGCAGGCGGTCATCTGGGCTGCTTTCTTCAACTTCGTCGCGGCGTTCACGTTCGGAACGGCCGTCGCAAAGACGATCGGCAACGGGATGATCGACATCTCGACCGTGACGTCCGCTGTGATCTTCGGCGGGCTGATCGGGGCGATCGTCTGGGATCTGATCACCTGGTATTTCGGATTGCCAACCAGCTCCTCGCACGCACTGATCGGAGGATATGCGGGCGCAGCGATCGCGAAAGCGGGGATCGGTGTGATCATCGCCTCCGGCTGGACCAAGACGCTGATCTACATCGTCCTCGCGCCGCTGATGGGACTCGTCCTCGGTCTCCTGCTCGAAATCTCCATCCTTTGGATCTTTCGTCGACAAACTCCGCTGCGAGTCGATCGCGTTTTCCGCCGGCTCCAGCTCGCTTCGGCCGCGGCCTATTCGTTAGGCCACGGAACAAACGATGCCCAGAAGACGATGGGCATCATCGCGGGCGTTCTCTTCACGGCCGGCTATCTCAAGACCTTCTCGATTCCCATGTGGGTGATCCTCGCGGCGCACTCCGCGATCGCGCTCGGCACGCTCAGCGGCGGCTGGCGCATCATCCACACGATGGGATCGAAGATCACAAAACTGCAGCCGGTCAGCGGATTTGCCGCTGAGACCGCCGGCGCGATCACACTCTTTGTCGCCAGTCACCTCGGCGTTCCGGTGTCGACGACGCACACCATCACCGGCGCGATCGTCGGTGTAGGCGCCACCCGTCGATTGTCGGCGGTGCGGTGGGGAGTCGCAGGGCGGATCGTGTGGGCGTGGGTCCTGACGATCCCGATGGCGGCATTCATCGGCGCGGTCGCCTATTACGTCGCGCACCTCTTCGGGGCGTCGTAAGGCGCTCCGGCAGAATTTTTCGCATATACTCGCCGTTCTCAGAGCGTCTAGGCTATATTCAAACCCGAGGTAAGTTCATGAAAACAGAGATCCATCCGCAATATCATCAGGTCCAGGTCCACTGCGCTTGCGGCGAGACATGGATCACCGGTTCGACGAAGAAAGAGCTGCGCGTCGAGATTTGCTCGAAGTGCCATCCATTCTTCACCGGCAAGCAGAAGCTCGTCGACTCCGCGGGCCGCATCGACCGATTCCAGCAGCGCTACGCGAAAAAGGCGCCCAAAAAATAATGTCACTCCGCTCGGCGTGGCTCGGTTCCGCAAAGCTCATCGCTGGCACTTTCGGCGCGGTGACGAACGGACTCACTGCGTCGTCGGCAACGACTGCTGACCGCAACGTCGACATGCTCATCGGCGGACAAGCCGTCCTCGAGGGCGTTTTGATGCGCTCGCTGTCGGGCTATTCGATCGCCGTGCGTCAGCCGGACGGCGGCGTCGCGATCAAGAAAGACAAACTCGTCTCGATCACCAAGAAATATCCGTTGCTGCGGTTTCCCGTGATTCGCGGCTCAGTCGTCCTCATCCAGTCGCTGATCCTCGGCATCCGCGCGCTCAACTATTCAGCGGGCGTCGTCGGCGAGACAGAGGAAGGGAAGCAGGAGATGTCGAGCGCGGCGGTGGCCGGGTCGATGATCATGGCCATGCTCCTCGGCGTCGGCATCTTCATCCTGGCGCCCCTCGGACTCACGAATCTCATTCGCCACTACCTGATGCCCACGATGACGAATTTCGAATACAACGTCATCGACGGCGTCATCCGCGCGGTGTTCTTCTTCGTCTACATCGTTTCGATCTCGTACATGAACGAGATTCGCCGCCTGTTCCAGTACCACGGCGCCGAGCACAAGACGGTCTACACATTTGAAGCGAGTGAGGATCTCACCGTCGAGAACGCGCGGAAGAAGTCGACACTGCATCCACGCTGCGGAACGAGCTTCCTCATGTTCGTTCTCGTGATCTCGATCGTGGTTTTCTCGCTGGTCCCATCAACCGTGCCGTTCTACGTGAAGTTTCTGGCGCGCGTGGTTCTGATCCCGCTGATCGCCGGCCTGGCGTACGAGATCATCCGTTTCTCCGCGCGTCATCTCGCCAATCCGTTCTGCCGTGCGCTGATTCAGCCGGGGTTGTGGCTGCAGAAGATCACGACCAGGGAACCGGACGACTCGCAGCTGGAGATTGCGATCACAGCACTGCGCGAGGCGCTGCTCTTCGACGTTGTCGAGCCGGAGCGCGCTGCCGTCGCCTAACGTTTCGGAGGCGGCGTGAACGAAAAACTCGAGCAACTCGAACAGCGCTACACCGAGCTTCAAACGAAGGCCTCGGAACCCAGCATCGTCAACGATCACAACGCGTATCGCGACGCGATGAAGGCCATCTCCGAGATCGAGGAAGTCGTCTCAAAATATCGCGAGCTCAAACAGGTCCGTAAAGGCATCGCCGACACGAAAGGCATGCTCGCATCGATCAAAGGTGAGGATGACCTCCGCGAACTGGCCGAGCTCGAGCTGGCCGACCTGCAGGCGAGAGAGCCGGTGCTCGAGAACGACCTCAAGGTTCTCCTGCAGCCGAGGGATCCGAACGACGAAAAGAACGTGTTCGTCGAGATCCGCGCCGGCACTGGTGGCGATGAAGCCTCGCTCTTCGCGGCCGAGATCATGCGCATGTACACCCGCTACGCGGAGCTGAAGCGTTGGAAAGTCGACATGATCGACGCAAACTATTCTTCGGTAAACGGCGTGAAGGACGCGACACTGCAGATTCAGGGCAACAAGGTTTACTCGCGCCTGAAGTTCGAGTCGGGAGTCCATCGCGTGCAGCGCGTCCCGCAAACCGAAACGCAGGGACGTATTCACACTTCTGCCATCAGCGTCGTCGTTCTGCCGGAAGCGGAGGACATCGAAATCACTGTGCCGGAAAAGGACATTCGCATCGATACGTTCTGCTCTTCAGGGCCGGGCGGACAGTCGGTGAACACGACGTATTCCGCCGTCCGTATCACGCACTTGCCGACGGGGCTGATCGTGTCGTGTCAGGACGAAAAATCGCAGATCAAGAATCGCGCGAAGGCGCTGAAAGTCCTGAAGGCCAGGCTCTACGAGATCGAGCGTCAGAAGCGTGAAGCGGAATTGTCGGCCACACGAAAAGGGATGATCGGCAGCGGCGACCGGTCCGAGAAAATTCGCACTTACAACTTCCCGCAGGACCGCGTCACCGATCACCGCATCGGGCTGACGCTTCACAATCTTCCGTCGATCATGGATGGGAACCTCGACGGGCTCATCGAGCCGCTGAACTCGAACTTCCAGGCCGAGAAACTGCGCGAGGCGGTCGAGGCCAAGTGAAGCGCCGCGCGGACGCCATCCTCAAGCGCGCGCAGGCTGAATATCTCGAGAAACTCACTCCATCGCGCGATCCGCTGCTTGCGCGTATGGAGGACTTCGCGGCCAGGAACAAGCATCCGATCGCCGATCCTGAAGTCGGTCAGCTTCTCCGAATCCTCGTTCAAACGAAAAAGCCGCGGCACATTCTGGAAGTCGGTACGAACATCGGTTACTCAGTGATCGAGATGGGGCGGGAGTGCGGCAAAGATGCGGTGCTCGAGACGATCGAGATCAATCCCGAGATTCTGGCCACCGCGAAGGGATTTGTAGCCGAAGCCAAACTCAAATGCGATGTGCGCTTCCATCAGGGCGCCGCGCTGGAAGTCATTCCGCGCCTCAGCGGCCCGTTCGATTTCATCTTCATCGATTGCGTGAAAACCGAATACGAACAATATCTCGATGGGTTGTTGCCAAAACTCGAACGCGGCGCTGTCATCGTCTGCGACAACTTACTTTGGGGCGGAGCAGTTGCGGAGGCGGGCGGGGACGCGAACACAAAGGCGCTGCGGAAGTTTAATAAGCGGATTAGTACTGATTCGCGATTGACCACCATCGTGCTTCCGCTGGGGGACGGCACCGGAATCTCAGTCGTGAACTGAGAACGAGGAATGTTGAATGTTGAATGTTTAATGTTGAATGAAAAGCCCTGTCTCACATTCAACATTCAACATTAAACATTCAACATTCCCGTCTCCCCAAAACAAAAAACGCCGCCCAAAGGCGGCGTTTTCAATTTGTCAGAGAAGTAACTTTACTTGGATGAGGTCCCCGAGGCCACGACGCGCTTTACGGTTCCTTTGACAGGCAGCGTAACAACCGGATTGATCTTGTCGCTGGTATAGATCTTCACCGTGCCGTCGATGTCGCCGGGTTTGGCGTCCTTCGCGACCTGCAGCGTGACTTCGTAATCGCCCTTCTGCGCCAGCGGCTTGAACGCGGTGGTGATCGACGGAACATTCGATTCCACCTTCGTGACCACGAACTGCTCGGGCGTCTTCATGTCATTCGAGTGCAGCAGCACCGAGCGCGTTGCTCCTGCGTCGCTGACCGCAACTTCGCCGAAGTTCAGAGCGGTCGGCTCGACGCGGTAGGTCGGGCGGATCACGCCGGTGACGCTGATCGGATATTCGGGAGAATGCTTGGAGTTGGTGATGATGCGAATCTTGTCAGCCATCGGGCCGATCTTCGCGTCCGGACCACCGACGGTGATGTCGACTTTGTACTGATTCTGCCCGCCCTTGCCCATGTTGGGAACGCGGTCGGCATCTTCGACTTTCCGGTAGGTGACTTTCACCCAGTCGCCCGGGACCTGCACATCTTTGATCTCGAACGGCTCATCTTCCTCGGAGTAGAGCGTCACGGTCTGTGTGCTCACGTCGCCGAGGAGTTGGTTGAAGCGGACGAATCCGGCGGGATAGGCCTCGACGTACGGCTTCACAACCGCATGGATCGTGAGGGTCGATGTCGGCGACGACGGATCGTTGGTCTCGAGGGTAACCGTCTTCGAGATCGGTCCCGTGAAGTTGGCCGTATCGACATGCGCGGTGACTTTTCCGGTCTCGCCGGGCTTGATCACCTTGTCGAAATCGGCGACTGTGCATCCGCAGCCAGGCTTGGCGGCGATGATCTGCAGATCGGACGTGCCGGTGTTCTTGACGAGAAATGACCAGTCGAGCTTGTCGCCCTTGGCCACTTCACCATATTCCTTGACCGGCTCGACGAGCGTCAGGCGCGGAGCCTTCTCATCGGCTGCAGCGGCTGTGGCAGACTTGGCAGCGTCGGCTTTCGTCGTGGTCTGCTGCGCGGTGGCGATGCAAGCCATCAGAAAAGCCATCGCAATGACGGCAAATCGCTTCAATGTCATGTGAAACATCCTCCTGTAGTTGACCGGTCGTTCGAACACGACCCTGGCGGGGACGATTCCCGATCGCATTCTACTGAAAAGCACGGATCTTGCTGACGGACGAGCCCGATGCCTCATATCAAAAAAATCCCCGACGTTAAACGCGTATACCTGATCGGAATCGGCGGCACCGCGATGGCCTCACTTGCCGGCATGCTGCAGCAGCGCGGTTACGATGTTGCCGGTTCTGATGAGCACGTCTACCCCCCGATGTCGACTTACCTGGAAAGCCTGCATATCCCTGTGCTCGAAGGGTATACGCGTGAGCATCTGGAGACGTTCCGGCCCGATCTGGTCGTGATTGGCAATGTTGCATCTCGAAACAACTCGGAGGCCGAAGCCACCCTCGCCCTCGACCTGCCGTACACGTCGATGCCCGAGGCGATTTACGAGCTCTTCATCAAAGGGAAGCACTCCATCGTTGTGGCCGGCACTCATGGAAAGACGACGACGACATCGCTGATGGCGTGGGTGCTCGAGGCGGCCGGCCGCGATCCGAGCATGGTCGTCGGCGGCATTCCTCTCAATTTCAATCACAACTTCAAGCTCGGCAACGGCTCGGATTTCGTCATCGAGGGCGACGAATACAACACGTCATTCTTCGACAAGGGACCGAAGTTTCTCCACTACGGCGCGAACACGCTGATCGTCAACAACATCGAATTCGATCACGCCGACATCTACACGGACCTCGACGCGATCATCGAGGCTTTCAGAGCGGGCGTGCAGCAGGTTGCGCCGCGCGACACGATCGTCGCGAATGGCGATGACGCGAACGTTGCGCGGATTCGCAAGGATGCGCGCGCGCGATGGATCACGTTCGGCTCGCGTCGCGAGGACACGATCTTCGCGACCGATTCGGAGTTCGCGCCGGAGACCACATCGTTTACGGCCTGGTGGGAAGGGGAAAAGTGGTCGCGCTTTCAGACGACACTCTCCGGAAAACACAACGTGCTCAACGCGCTTGCGGTCATCGCGACCGGGCGACTGCGCGGCCTTTCGGCGGAAGAGATTCAAAAAGGACTCGGCTCATTCCAGGGCATCAAGCGGCGGATGGAAGTCCGCGGCGTGGAGCGCGGCGTCACCGTGATCGACGACTTCGCGCATCACCCGACCGCGATCGCCACGACGCTCAACGGCGCGCGCCGCCGCTATCCCGGCCGCCGGCTTTGGGCGCTGTTCGAGCCGCGGTCAATTTCGTCGAGCCGCAAGGAATTCGAGAACGGCTACATCGACGCTTTTCATGAAGCCGATCGCGTGATCATCGGGCCGATTTTTCATCGCGACCGCTACGCGACGCGTTACGGACTCGACAAAATGATGTCGGTGCCGGAAATCATCACGCGGCTCAATGCCGACGGGATTCCGACTTCGCAGGTCGACGACTTCGACGTCATTGCCGACAACGTCGCGCGCGAGGCTTCCGAAAATGACGTAGTGGTCGTGATGTCGTCCGGCGCATTCGGCGGCGTCCACGAAAAGATTTTGCAGCGGCTGGCCGTCGGCTAGAATACGCGGTTCCGATGGGCTTCGCCGACGATGCGAATGCATTGATTCAAGAAAAAAAGTTCGACGACCTCGAATCTCTCTGGATGAATCAGATCGAGAGCGATCCGAAGGACGTCGATGCCTTCGTGCGCACCGCCAAGTCGCTGCGCAAGTCCGAGCAGCGCACCCAATCCGACACGCTCCTCGGCATGCTCTCCGAGATGCTCCTCGAGCGAAAGATGTGGCCCCAGCGCCTGCAGGTTCTCAAAGAGATCGGCCGCCTCTCGAAACACCCCGCCACAATCCGCCCGCAGATCGAGGAAGCGCTGCGCAACGCCTACTCGACGCGCAGGAGCTTTCAGCGCGCGTTCGATTTTGCCGGCTTCAGTGAGCCGTCGAGCAATCCGGTGGAGCGGGCGGAGAAGATCGAGACCTGGTTGCAGTACGACGAAGGCGAGACGTATTTCATGGCCGGGCGGGGGGCGGGCGTGGTGGTGGAGCTGAATCCGGAGCTCGGCATCGCACGTCTCGATTTCGAGAGAGAGAAACGCGTGTCGGTGCCCCTTGGCGCGGCCGGAAAGTTTCTTGTGCCGATCGGTCCCGATCACGTTTTGCGCGAGAAATTCACCAACCCCGACAAGATCAAAACCGAAGCGACAAAGTCACCGTCGACATTCTTCGCGCGGATCCTCCAGAGTTTCGGCAGGCCGATGACGATGCCGGAAGTTCGCGACGCGATCATCGGTATCGTTCCGGAAGAAAAGTGGAGCTCATGGTGGACGTCGGCGCGCAAGAATCCGCAGATCGTCGTCAGCGGTACCGGCGCCAAGGCGACGTATTCGTGGAGCGCATCGACGGGCGAAGCGGACAAGACGATTCGACGAGAATTCGAACGCGCGGATGCCAGAGGGAAGCTCGATCTCGCACGCAAACACAGCGCGCGCAGCAAAGAGCTTGCGGACGCCTTTTCGACCGCGCTCGCCAGCGAGGCCGTCCGGCTGTCGAGGAACGATCAGGCGATGGCCTGGCAGATTCTCACGACGCTCGAAACGCTTCCCGGCGCATACACACCGCCCTTCGATCCTGCCTCGCTACTCACCGGCCATATGGCGTCGCGAACAGTCGCTGCGGTCGGCGACAAGACACTTCGCGAGCGCGCGCTCAACACCGTCCGCAACGCGCATCCGGATTGGCCGAAAGTCTTCGGCGAGATTTTCTTCCTCGATGATGAGCCGCGCATCCTGTCGCTGGTGATGTCGACGCTCGAAAAAGAAGGGCAGAGCGAGATTCGCGACCGGCTGATCGACGAGACGCTGCGCTATCCACGAAGACATCCGCGCGCGTTTTACTGGTACGCGAAACAGCTCGACGAGCAGGACCCGCTGCCCGATCGTGCGAATTACGGGTTCTTGTTTCAGATCCTCGAAGCCGTCACTTCGGATGAATTCGCGCCGGTGCGCGCGCGCCTGAAGGACTTCTTCGACAAGGGCGGCCTCGCCATTCGCATCATCATGAAAACCGACAACGAAGAACAGGCGCGAAAACTCGCGGAGAGCCTCGAACGTTACGGCGCGATCGAGGAGTATCGCCGCGAGGATGTGAAGCACGCGCTGCTGATGAAGTATCCGTCGCTGCGCGAGCCCCAGGTCGAGCCGATCTACGCGACCGCCGACACTTTCGCGCAGAAGCGCGCCGAGCTGGAGCATCTTCTTAAAGTCGAGATCCCCGCAAACAAGAAGGCGATTCAGGTCGCGCGCGAGATGGGCGATCTCAGCGAAAACTTCGAATACAAATCGGCACGTCAGCGCGATGAGTATCTTTCGGCGCGTGTCGGAAAACTGCAGACCGAGCTGGCCAACGTTCGCGTAGTGGATCCGGCCGCCGTCGATACCACTGCCGTGCGGGTCGGTACGAAAGTCGCGCTCTCCAACGGCGACGTCCGCCGCGAAGTCACTATCCTGGGGCCATGGGAATCGGCGCCCGAGCACGGTATTTATTCGAATCAATCCGACGTCGCCAAGGCGCTCATCGGACACGCGCCCGGCGACATCGTTACATTCATGGGAAACGATTACGAGATCCAGTCCATCCGGCGCTGGAACGAATAACGAATAAGGATCGTTTACAATGACGCGGCCATGACTTACATCATCGCTGAACCTTGCATCGGGACGAAAGACACTGCGTGTGTCGATGTCTGTCCCGTCGATTGCATCCATCCGCGAAAAGATGAAGCCGGCTTCGCGGAAGCTACCATGCTCTACATTGACCCCGAAGTGTGTATCGATTGTGGCGCGTGCGAACCGGCCTGTCCTGTGCAGGCAATCTTCACAGCAGACCTGACGCCCGAAAAATGGAAACACTACATTCAGATCAACGCGGACTGGTACAAAAGTCGAAGTTGAAATTTGTGACTGAAGTCACTACATTGAATATGCAATTGAGATAGAGTTCCCGAAATCACAGAAGTCGGCCGGCTTGACGGCTACAAAGGGGCGTAACGCCCCTTTTTTGTTCTTTAAAAACTTTGTCAACGGGTCCTGCGAGACCCTTCAGCTACGCGCCCACCTCGGACCCAGCCACGGGGAGCGGGCGAATGGGCGTGCCCCTGTGGACCAATTGCTGAAGCTACCTCTCTCTCTGCAACGCGAGCCGGAGGGTCTCGTAGAGCCCGCTGAATGTTAAATGTTAAATGTTAAATGTTGAATGTTGAATGGGGGATCCGGGCGAGGTGTGAGAAGCATTCAACATTAAACATTTAACATTCAACATTCCTCGTTCTCCCTTCCCCCGTTAGAATGCCGCTCCCATGAAGTTGGCATTTATCGGCCTCGGCGCCATGGGTTTCCCGATGGCGCGCCACCTCGCTAAACAACACGAAGTCACCGTCTGGAATCGCACGCGCGAGAAGGCGGAGCGCCATGCGCGCGAACACGGCAGCCGTCTCGCGCGCGATCTTGCGCAGTGTGCCGAGGCGGACGTCATCATCACGATGCTGCCGACGAGCAAGGAAGTCGACGAGATCGTCGACCAGCTCGGACCGCATCTCAGGCGCGGAACGCTCTGGATCGACGCCACCAGCGGTGATCCGAACGTCAGCCGCGAAACGGCGAATCGGCTCGCGGGCAAAGGCGTGAGTTTTCTCGACGCGCCCGTCACCGGCGCGACCATCGGGGCGGAAAACGCGACGCTGACGATCATGGTGGGCGGCGGCGCGGAAGATTTCGCGCGCGCGGAGCCCATCCTCAAGATTGTCGGCAAGACGATCATTCACGTCGGTCCGGTCGGCGCAGGCCATGCGATCAAAGTGCTGACGAACTCGATCATGGGCGCGACGGTGTGGATCACGTCCGAATGTCTGTTGCTGGCCAGGCAATTCGGCATCGATCTGAAAACGGCGCTGGCGGTGACGAACGCCGGAAGCGGCCGCTCGAATGCATCCGAGAATCTGCTGCCGATGCGGCTGGTCGAAGGAAAGTGGCCGCTGATCTTCAAGCTCGTGCATCACGACAAAGACATCCGCATCGCGGCATCGATCGCGCATCAGCAACACGCCTCGACGCCGCTCCTCGCGCTGACGCAGAACTTGTTCACCGCAGCGCTACATCAGCTTGGCGACAAAGCTGACTACATTGAGGTCGCAAAAGTGATTGCCGAGATGAACGGCACGACGTGGGAGGCTTCATGAAGAAGTTGTTCGTTCTTGCGGTCCTGGTTCTTGCCACAGCGGCGATGGCCGACGAAGGCATGTGGCTCTTCAATCGGCCGCCGCGGGCGATGCTGAAGCAGCGATACAACTTCGAACCATCGCAGGCGTGGCTCGATCATCTGCAGAAGTCTTCCATCCGTTTCAACAGCGGCGGGTCGGGATCGTTCGTTTCGCCGGATGGCCTGGCGTTGACGAATCATCACGTCGGTCTCGATTGCCTCGCGAAGATCAGCTCTGCGAAGCGCGATTACGTCGTTACAGGCTTCCACGCCAAGACGCGCGCCGAAGAAGTGAAATGCGTCGATCTCGAGCTCAATGTGCTCATGAGCATCGAGGATGTTACCCAGCGCGTGAACGCGGCAATGACGCCCGGGATGAGCACCGAAGACGCGCAGCGAGCGCGCCGCGCCATCATGAACACGATCGAGAAGGAGTCGCTCGACAAGACCGGACTTCGCAGCGACGTCGTGACGCTCTATCAGGGCGGCGAGTACCACCTCTATCGCTCCAAGAAGTACACCGACGTTCGCCTGGTGTTCGCGCCTGAAGTCGCGATCGCGTTCTTCGGCGGCGATCCCGACAACTTCGAGTATCCGCGCTACGACCTCGACATCTGTCTTTTCCGCGCTTACGAAAATGACAAGCCGGTGAAGACCGACAATTACCTGAAGTTCAATGCGGCAGGCCCGAACGACGGCGATCTGATTTTCGTCTCCGGTCATCCCGGCCGTACGGATCGGCTCAACACGCTCGACCATCTCGAGTTTTTCCGCGACAACACGTATCCATTCAATTTGAACCGGCTTCGGCGCCGCGAAGTCTTGCTCGGTAACTACGCCGAGCGGAGTGCCGAAAATGACCGGCGCGCGCACGATGATCTGTTCGGGATCAAGAATTCGCGTAAGGCTTACATCGGCCTTCTCGGCGGTCTTCAGGATCCCGCGATCATGAAGAAGAAGGCGGATGCCGAGGCTGTGTTGCGGCAGAAGGTGGCGGCGGATCCGCAGCTCAATGCACCGTATGGCGACGCGTGGCAGATGGTCCACAACGCGTTCGAAACGTACCGTCCATTCTCGATTGAATTCCGTTTCGTCGACGGTGTCGCGTTCAACAGCGACCTCTTCGACCTCGCACGCACCATCGTCCGTCTCGCCGACGAATCGCAGAAGCCCAACGCCGAACGCCTGCGCGAGTACCGGGAATCGAATATTGAATCGCTCAAGCAACAGCTTTACTCCGAGGCGCCGATTTATGAGGACCTGGAGACCGTGAAGCTCGCGGACTCGCTCTCACACTGGATGGAATCGGTCGGTGCGAACGATCCGCTGGTTCGCCAGGTGTTGGATGGCAAGTCACCGAACGAGCTGGCCTCGGAGTTGGTTCGCACGACGAAGTTGAAAGACGTCGCCGAGCGCAAGCGCCTCGGCGAGGGTGGCAAGGCGGTCGTCGATGCTTCGAACGATCCGATGATCCGCGTCGCGCGGTTGGTCGACCCACGCGCGCGCGAGCTGCGAAAGAAGTACGAGACCAGCGTCGACGAACAGTTGACGCAGGCTTACGCGAAGATCGCGAACGCGACGTTCAAGACGATCAGCGGTGAATCCTATCCCGACGCGACGTTCACTCTGCGGCTTTCGGTCGGAACGGTGAAAGGGTTTGTCGAGAACGGCAAACAGATTCCGTGGTCGACGAACATGGCCGGCACCTATCAGCACGCCGCGGAGCACAACAATCAGCCGCCATTCCAATTGCCGAAGTCGTGGATGACGAAGAAGATGGCGATCAAAGGAAGTACGCCGTTCAACTTCGTGAGCACGGCCGACATCATCGGCGGCAACTCGGGAAGCCCGGTCGTCAATCGTGCGGGCGAATTCGTCGGCATCATCTTCGACGGCAATCTGCAGTCGCTGCCGTGGGACTATCAGTTCGACGATCGCATCGGCCGCGCCGTGGCGGTCGATTCGGCAGCGATTCTCGAAGCTTTGCGAAAGATCTACGCGGCGACGAATGTCGTGTCGGAGCTCACCGGCAAGTGAGATGAAGGCCCGCCGCGCCACAACTTCCGACGCGGCGGCCATCGCTCGCATTTACAACGAAGGAATCGAAGAGCGGATCGCGACCTTCGAGACTCGGCATCGAACTGCCGAGGATGTCGCGAAGTGGTTCGACGGTGTCCATCCGATCGTGGTGATCGAGGAGGGAAGCGAAGTCATCGCATTCGCGTCGACGTCGACCTATCGTCCGCGCGAAGCATACGCAGGCATCGCGGAGTTTTCGGTCTACGCCGCCAGGTCCGCGCGAGGGAAGGGTGCCGGACGTGCCGCGATGGTGGCTTTGTTCGACTCGGCGCGCGATGCCGGCTTCTGGAAATTAGTGTCGCGCGTTTTCGTTGAGAATGCCGCCAGTCGCAGATTGTTGGAATCGGTAGGGTTTCGCGAGGTGGGAATCTATCAGCGCCACGCGAAACTCGACGGTGTCTGGCGCGACGTGGTGATTGTAGAAAAACTACTTACATGACCGATCCGCAGTACATCCGGAACTTCTCGATCATCGCCCACATCGATCACGGCAAGACGACGCTTTCCGACCGTCTGCTGCAGAAGACGGGCGCGGTCGAAGTGCGCGAGATGCACGAGCAGATGCTCGATGACATGGACCTCGAGCGCGAGCGCGGCATCACGATCAAAGCGCGCGCGGTGACCCTCCGTTACAAGGAATACACCTTCAACCTGATCGACACGCCCGGCCACGTCGACTTCACGTACGAGGTATCGCGCAGTCTCGCGGCGTGCGAGGGCGCTATCCTCGTCGTCGATGCTACGCAGGGCGTCGAAGCGCAGACGCTCGCCAACAGCTATCTCGCGATCAACAACAATCTCGCGATTCTCCCGGTGATCAACAAAGTCGACCTGCCGTCGGCAGAGCCGGAGAAAGTTCGCGAGCAGATCGAGAATGTCATCGGACTCGATGCTCACGACGCGGTGCTCACCAGCGCGAAGGCCGGCATCGGCATCGATGAGATTCTCGAGAAGATCATCACGAAGATCCCGCCACCGAAAGGTTCAGCCGACAGTCCGCTGCGCGCGCTGCTCTTCGATTCCTGGTACGACTCCTACCGCGGCGTCGTCTGTCTGCTGCGCGTCATCGACGGCGAGATACGACGCGGCATGAAAATCCGGTTCATGTCGACCGATCGAGCCTATGAGGTAACGGAGCTCGGCATCTTCACCCCCAAGACGAAGTCCGTCGACGCCCTGGGCGTCGGGGAAGTCGGATTCTTCTCAGCAAACATCAAGGACATCGTGCAGGCCAAGATCGGCGACACAGTCACGGGCGAGCGCGATCAAGTGGTCGCGCTTCCCGGATTTCAGGAAGTCAAGCCGATGGTTTTCGCCGGAATCTTTCCGATCAACAACGACGACTACGAGCAGCTTCGCGATGCGGTCGGGAAGATGAAACTCAACGACGCATCCTTCAGCTACGAGCCGGAGAGCTCAGTCGCGCTGGGTTTCGGCTTCCGATGCGGCTTTCTCGGGCTGCTGCACATGGAAATCATCCAGGAACGGCTCGAGCGCGAGTTCAACCTGGAACTGCTCACAAGTGCCCCTGGAGTGCGCTATCGAGTGACAAAAAGTGACGGCGAAGTCATTGAAATCGACAACCCGCAGAAGATGCCCGACCCCGCATACATCGCTTCCATCGAGGAGCCTTTTCTGGAAGTGACGATCCTCACTACGGATGAATTCGTTGGCCCAATTCTCGCTCTTGCGATTGACCGGCGTGGCCAGCAGAAGAAGCTGGAGTACGTCAGCAGCAACAGAGTGATGCTGGTGTACGAAATGCCATTGAATGAGGTGATCCTCGACTTCTTTGACAAGCTGAAATCGATCTCACGCGGATACGCCTCACTCGATTATCAGATCATCGGCTATCGCGAAAGCGATCTGGTCAAGATGGACATTCTGGTCAATGGCGAGCCGCTCGACGCGCTTTCTCTGGTCGTGCATCGTGAGAAAGCGTATGCCCGCGGCAAAATGCTCGTGGAAAAGATGAAGGAATTCATCCCCCGCCAAATGTTTGAAGTTGCCCTGCAGGCCGCCATCGGAAATCGCGTGATCGCCCGTGAAACCGTCAAACCTCTGCGCAAGAACGTCCTCGCCAAGTGCTACGGCGGCGACATCACGCGCAAGAGGAAACTTCTGGAGAAACAAAAAGAAGGGAAAAAACGGATGAAACGGGTCGGGAAAGTCGAGATTCCGCAAGAGGCCTTTCTGGCTGTGTTAAAGATCGACTGATCACCCTCCGCCGGAGGGTGACATGACGTTTTCGAAACCGTTCCTTACAGCAGTCGCAGCAACCGTGATCGCCGCGGGGTCCGCAATGGCCGCCCGCGTCAATTTCAAAGATCCGAAAAGAGCCCTCGGCCGCGAAGGTGACATCCGCGTGGACGCCGAGTTGACGCAGGACACGATCTCGCAGACGTCGCCGATCAACGTGACGTATCAGATCGAGAATTTTTCGAAGGCCGCGGTTGCCATTGCCGACAAAGTCTTCGACACGAATTTCGACGCCGACGCACGCACGATCCGCTTCTCGATCGGCGCAGAGGTCCCTCCCGGCCCAAACATGCCGCACCTCGTCATCATCCGCCCCGGAGAAAAACGCGTTCTGTCCGGCGGAGCACTCGTGCATGTGGCGACTCCGAATATCCGCACGCCATGGACCGCGATTCCGCAATACATTCAAATTCAGGTGACACTGCTTCGTGACATCACCCCGTTTGCGAGCCTCATCGAACAGCAGAGCAAGGGCGCCGTTCCGGTCCCGCTTCCGAATGACATGTTCGACCGCTGGGTCGAAAACAGCGAGTCCGTGCTTCTCAACTCCATTCCGGTATATTGGAAGAACGAGAATCGCCGCGGGACTGCCGAGAGCAGTCTGCCAGCGGCAGGAACGAACTAGGCGCCCCAAAGCGTTTCTCGACTAAGGGGGACTCCTCCGGTGAAACGCTCCTCGGTTCTGGTGTTGTGGTTGTTTCTGGTGGCCTGCGTGTCAACGAAGCCGGTCGACATGAAAGAGGCCCGGCGGGTGGTCGGAACAGAGAGTGACGTTCGCGTTGACGCCGAAGTCTACGGCGATCGCCTCGGACCGAACATCACGCTACCCGTGAAGTACGACGTCACGAATCATCGCAACAAGACCATCCTGATCGCCGATCTCCTTCCGGAGAGCACTTACGACCCGGAAACGCACATGGTGACGATCAGCATCGGCTCCGAGATCCCCGGCGAGCAGTTCCTGCCGCGACTCATCCCGATTCGTCCGGGCGAGCGCAAGAGCTTCTCGACCGCCGCGCACGTGGTGATCGTCGCGAATCCAGGGTCGCCGTGGGTTCCGCGGCCGAACGCGCTGCGGATCAAGGTGAACTTTCTCAGCGACCCGATGCCATTCGAGAAGTTGATCTCGATTCCGGAAAAGGCCGTCCACGATCCTGTTCTGGCGGCGCAGCTCTTCCCGAAGTGGGTGGAAGGAAACGAGACGGTGTTCACCAACACTCTCCCGATGCGGTGGAACACTGTGATCGACGAGCCGACGCCGGCGACGACACCGTCGCGGCGGCGTCGCGGGGGCGCCTAGGGAACCTAGAAGCTCTTCACCGCCTCCTGCTCGTTCTCGTAGACCTCGAATACCGTGATGAGCTGCGTGACGTGCAGGAGCTCATTGAGTTTGGCGGGCAGGTGGAGGAGTTTGAGCTTGCCGCCTCGATTCGTGACGGTGGTGTAAGAGCCGACCAGCTCACCGATGCCTGACGAATCGATGGTCGTCACCCCGCTCATGTCGAGGAGGATTTTCGTTTTTCCGCCATTGAGGGCGTTGGTAATGATCTCGCGAAGCTGCTGGTCACCTGATCCGATGGTGATTTTGCCATCGAGTTTGATGACTTCAATGCCGTCAACGGTACGCGGGGTGGCTTTCATTTTCCTCTCTCCTTCTAGATCTTCGAGCTCGCGACACCCGTTCCCTTCGCGAGGTTCTTCTTCATCACCAGGGATGTTCCGCCGCCGGGCGCGAATGAATATCGCACCTGGTCCATGAACGTCTTCATGTAGAAGATCCCACGCCCGCTGGTCTTCATCAGATTCTGCGGGTTCAGGGGATCGCCGATGGCGGCCGGGTCGAAGCCGGCGCCCTCGTCGGAGATCTTGATCTCCAGCTCGTGGTCTTGAAGATGGAACGTCGCGTTCACTTTTTTTCGCACGTCGAGTTTGTTGCCGTGTTTGATGGCATTCGCGACTGCCTCGCGCACTGCCATCCCGATCCAATGAGACCCGTCCTCGTCCAACCCGGCGTTTTCGACGAGGTGTTCTGCGATCACCTGGACGAGCTCGATGTTTTCAAAGCGGCTGCTGATGGTGATCTCGATACGCTCGCCGTCCCTATCCATGAAAACCGGGCGGCATTCTAAGGGAGCAGCGCTGAGGCCCGCAAGGACGGAATGGCGGGCGCGGAGGGTTCGTTCGCATGCGCATGTCACGGGTTTGGGCAATTCTCGCTGCGTCGCTGTTCCTCGTCGGAAACGTTTCTGGCTCTTCGCCGCTCGAAAAAGAGATGCGGGAAGTCGAGAAGCTTCGCGGCTTGACGTTCCTGCATGATGTGACCCAGCGAACAATCGATCGCAGCGAGTTGCAGCCTCTCATCCGTGAGCAGCTTGCCAAATCGATACCGTATTCGATCGAAGACTACGTCGCGGTCCTCAGGGCCCTGCAACTCGTGGATGGCTCGACGCCCGACGTCATCGCGAGCATGTTCAAACTCTACGACTCGCAAGTTCTGGCGTTCTACGACCCCATGACGCACACCTATTTCGCGATCCGCCAGCTCCCCGAGAGCCTGGCTGGCATGGGCGATACGGGCGCCCTGCAGCAGTCAGTCGTCATGCACGAGCTGGTGCATGCTCTTCAGGATCAGCGTTTCAGCGCTGCCAAGCGCGACAGGGCGCTTCAGCACGATACCGACGGGGAGCTTGCCTACCACGCTCTTCTGGAAGGGGAGGCGACGCTGGTGATGCTCGACTATCTGCTGTCGAAGTCGGGCCAGTCGTTCGATGAAGCGGTCAAGAGCGATTTTCTGATCAACGCGTTAGGCGGCGCTGCCGCCGCCGACAAGGCGGTGGATCCGGGCACGCCGCGATATTTCGTCGAGGCGCTGAAGTTTCCATACCTCGAAGGTGTCAAGCTCGTCGCCGAAGCGTATCGGCGCGGGGGGTGGAAGGCGATCGACGGCATGCATGCGAATCCGCCGCGCACCACGCGCGAGCTTCTCCATCCAGCCGAATATTGGGCACGCCTCGGTCGGGGAGAGAAGGGATCGGCGCCATTCAATCCTCGGTCGTCCAAAGATCTGTTGACCACCGAACGTCTCGGTGAGTTCCACTGGCGCTATCTCGTTGGCGATCACGCCGAGGGTTGGTTGGATGATCGGGTGACGGTGAAGCGCGATGGAAGCGTCGTGGCCGAAACCCGATGGGAAAACGAAGCGAAGGCCACTGCGTTCCGCGACGCCTACGTCGCGTTCCTGCGCGGACACAAGATCGACCCACAGGCTTCGACCAACGGAGCCTCCGTCACAATCGCGTACAAGCAATGAACGTCGACTACGAGAATCTCGAGCGCGACATCGCGACCGGGATGTTTCGCGAAATGCTGCGCGAAGAATTGGTCTCCGGCTTTCGCCAGATTCAGGCTTCGGGCGAGCGGTTGCCAGCAGCGTCGCATTACGCTTCGCAGATCGCGGAGATTGTGAGCCGCGGCGCGGCATCCCCGCTGCAGCCGGAAGTCGCATTCGAGCTGTATCAGGAAGTTCTCGAGGCGGTCGAGGCCGCGCGAGCGCTGGTGCTCGGCGAGCAGCAGGCTCATTAAGGCAGAGGGCAGAAGGCAGAAGGCAGAAGGCAGAAGGCAGAAGGCAGAAGGCAGAAGGCAGAAGGCAGAAGGCAGAAGGCAGAAGGCTTCCTTCATGGCTTCCACTTTCTGATCAGCGACACAAAAATTGCGATGAGTTCCTCCGCCTCCTT
>DATBSF010000350.1:0-13406 GCA_036559905.1 Thermoanaerobaculia bacterium
TCGCGCCGCAGCTCGGCGCGCTTCACTCTGAGCATCGCCTCGCGGTCCACCTCCATCCGCGCGATTTCAAAAGCGGTCACTTTGAGTCCGTTCTGCGCGAGGTGGCGCGCGACGGTCTGGCGCAGGATGTCGCGCTGCGCCGTGAATTGGGAGGTTGGCGAGATCAAGTCCTCGATCGGAATCTGCGACGTCACCGCCGACACCGCCTCGCCGACGCGCGCGCGAATCCACGCGTTCCATCCTTCGTTGACCACGCGACGCGCGTCCGGAATCGGGCTGCCGGAGAGCGCAAATCGCAGGCGATAGGTCATGACCACCGGAACGCCCTCGGCCGATGTGATGCGAATCAGTCCGTCGCGTTGCGCATAGCCTTCTCGTTTCTCAAACTTCAGCCGGAAGAAGCGGTACGGCGGAAGAAACGTGACGCGCTGCTCCGCCATGCGCACGCGGCCTGAGCGTTTGTCGATGCCGAAGATCAGCCATCGCGACGAGGGCAGATAGAGGCTGATCATCAGGTACGTCACGGCCGTCAGCCCGACGATCAGCAGGATTGCCTGGGTGAAGCGATTGCGAGGCATGTTGCAAGCGCGTTATGCAGAGGCAAGGCCAGCGGGTTGGGACCTTGGGATGTTGGGATGTTGGGATGTAGAGAGAATCATCCTAACGTCCCAACATCCTAACGTCCCAACTACTTCTTCCGCTTGACCAACTGTTTGATCTCATCATTACCAATGGGACTCTGCGCGGAGATGATGATGGCCGCCGTACCTTCCTTGAATGATGGAATCGTGCAGCGGATGACCGCCGTGCCGTCGGCGGCGGTCTTGCCTTTGAAGATGACTTGCGGCTGATCGACGGTCGAGATCACCTTGACCTCGATCGCAGCGGCTGCGATCGGATGTTGCGACAGGCTCCTCTTGGCCGCGACGCGCACTTCCACCGGCGTGCCGGCGTAAAAATCCGCGGTGTTCAACAACGACAGCTCGAGATGTTCCACCTCGGCTTCCGACGCCAGGTAATCGATGATGACCTGATCGAGCGTCTTGTCGTCGTCGATCACATCCTGCGGCAGGTTTGCGATCTCGACCGTCTTGCCGCCGCCGGGACGCGGGCCGATTTTCGTGGCGTCGGCCGGCGAATCGAATCGTCCGCGCTTGATGGCCGCGATCATCGTGCGGTGCTGCTGCTCCATCAAACTTCCGATCCATTTCTCATCGACGCCGGTCTTCGCCTGTTCGGCGTATGACGTTTTCTTCGACGCCAGAATCTCGCCGCCGACGTAGACCAGGCTCTCGATGTACGGGTTCGACAGACCTTTGTCTTCGGTCTGGATGTGATAAACCTTCTCGTTGTGCTTGATGTCGGTGTTGAACCCGGTGATCACGAGTGAAACTCTACCAGAACGTCAGTTCTGCTCGAGCCACGCGCGAAGATATGCAATCTGCTCACGGACGCGCGCGACATCGCCGGCGTGCGGCTTGAGCGCGAGATACCGTTCGAAGCATTCGATCGCCTCACCGTAGGCATGCATCTGGACGGCCACGTTTCCGCGATCATGCAGCTCGTAGGTGTCGTTGGCGTCGAGGATCAGAAGGCGGTCCATCGAGGCTGCCGCGCGTACCAGATCGTGACGGGCAAGGTATGCGGACTTCAGATGCGCGAGCTCGCGCGCAAGAATCTCCTTCGCAGTGAACGAGCGGAGATGATGCTCACGGAGACGCACGCCGCCGCCATAGACATCGTCGAGGAGTTTCTGCAGCTCGATTGTCGACAGGACGCGGCCGCCGTCGAACGGATCGATCACGAGCTGACCGAATTCGCCGCTGAATTTCACGAGAAACCGGCCGGGCAACGAGACTCCCGAGACGTCGACTCCAACGCGCCGCGAGATCTCGATGTAGAGAATCGACAACGTGATCGGTAATCCCGCGTGCGTGTCGAGCGTCGCGTTGAGAAGCGCGCTGCGCGGATCGTAGTAATCCTCGTCTTCGCCGTGGAAGCCCTCCTCTTCGAAGAGAAGCTTGTTGATCGAATCGACGATGCGCTCGACGTGGCGCGATCCCTCGAGGCGCTCGCGAATGGCGTCAGTCCATGCGTTGACCTGCTCGAGATAGCGATCGATCGCGATCCCCGGTTCGTCCTCGAGAGCGATCACGAGCGACGCTTCGACGAGATCGAGCGCCGGATCGGGCCGGCCGGTGATCTCGCGGAAGCGCTGTCGCGCAAATGCTGGATGAGTCAGAACCCGTCCTGCTTGCATCAGTTCACTCCGCCACCTTCTGTAACATTCGCACCTTATCGCGCAATTCGTCTGTGATGGTTGTCTTCTGGTTCTTTTTCCAATCGAACAACACGGACACAACTCGTCCCGTTGCAGCCACTTGCATGTCGCCAGCAGTCCGGATCTCGTACAAAGTGTCGAAGGAAGTTGTCCGCATGTCACCGATCCGTACACGGATTTCGATCGGCTCCATCGCGAGCTGGTGACGAAAATCACACTCCGTGCGGACCACGATGAAGCCGACGTCTTTCGAGTCGGAGCCGCCGGTCAGCGCGAGCCACATGCTCGTGCGCGCATGTTCGAAGTAGGTCAGATAGACGGCGTTGTTGACGTGGCCGAACGTATCGATGTCGCGGAAGATGACTTGCCACGGAACCACGTACCAACCACCCTCCCAGCGCGGCTCACGCACGATTTATTGTAGCGCGGTCGTCTTCGTTGCGAACGGAACTCCGCCGCGGGTGCACGCCTGGAGGTAGCGGCCGGGCAGCGGATGATCGAGATACGGGCCGACGATCGATGATGCTGCGACCAGACGGTCGAGCGCGACGCCGGTCTCGATTCCCATGTGATCCAGCATGTAGATCAAGTCCTCGGTCGCCAGATTTCCCGACGCGCCGGGAGCAAACGGACATCCCCCGAGCCCGCCCGACGAGGCATCGAATGTCGCGATGCCCATCTCCAGGGCGGCGAGCGTGTTCGCGAGAGCGGTGCCGCGTGTATCGTGAAAATGCATCGCGAGCTTCGAGGCCGGAATGACCTGCAGAAGCATTCCGACGACGCCCTGCACCTGCATCGGCGTGCCTACCCCGATCGTGTCGCCGACTGAGACCTCGTAGCAGCCCAGGTCGAGGAGGCGGGCGGAGACTTCGAGGACTTTTTCGGGAGGGACGTCGCCCTCGTACGGACAGCCGAAGGCCGTCGAGATGTAGGCGCGAACGCGCATGCCTTCCGCGCGCGCGCGTGCGGTCACCGGCGCGTAATTCACGAACGACTCATCGATCGTCATGTTGATGTTGCGTTTGTTGAACGTGTCGGAGGCTGCCGTGAAGATCGCGATCGACTTCACACCGACCTCAATCGCGCGCTCGAGGCCTTTCATGTTCGGGACGAGCACCGGAAAGTCGATGCCCGGATCCTTCGGGATCTCCCGATAGACCTCGGCCGTGTCGGCCATTTGCGGGACCCACTTCGGGCTGACGAATGCGCCGGCTTCGATGACCTTCAATCCGGAATCCGCCAGCGCAGTGATGTACTCGATCTTCGCCTCGGTCGGAATCGTGACCTTCTCGTTCTGCAGCCCATCGCGCGGGCCGACTTCGACTACGTTGACTGTGTCGACCGGGATTCTCATTGCAATTCAATCAAGTCGTTGCCGGGCTGGACCAATTCCCCCTCTTTGCAATTGATGGCCGCAACGGTGCCGTCTCGGGGCGCCGCAATCACGTGCTCCATCTTCATCGCTTCGAGAATCACGAGCGGCATTCCCTTCGTCACCTGCTGACCTTGCGATGCGAGGACTTTCAGGATGACGCCCGGCATCGGCGCGCTCATCGAGTGATCGCGATGACGCCGTTTCGAGCGGGATGTCTTCTCGCCGTTGTCGATCGAGTACGTCTCGCCCTCGTATTTGAAGCTGACCTGCGTTCCCTCGACGATGTACGGAACGAAAACTGCCCGCCCGTCGATGCGCATCTCCGCGATGTTGCCGCGCGTGGCGATCAGCTCCACTTTCATCGCGCGTAACGGCTTCCCGGCGCGTAGAGCGGAATGTCGTTTGCGCACAACGGACAGATCGTTTCGCCGTACGTCTCCAGCGTCATCGCGAACAGGTACACGTAAGGGATGACGTCGTACGGATTCTCGCGCCCGCTGCGATTCAGAATCGACGCGAACCCCACCACCCGCCCGCCCGCGGCGCGGACGGCGTCGGCGGTCTCGCGCGTCGACTTGCCGGTCGTGACGACATCCTCGACGATCACGATCGGCTCGTCGCGCTCGAGTCGGAATCCGCGGCGCAGCGTCATCTGACCGTCCTTGCGCTCCGTGAAGACGAATGGAATATCGAGCTCCTGGGCCACGGCGTATCCGATGATCACGCCGCCGAGCGCCGGCGAAGCGATCCTGGTCGGAGCCATCGGGCGGATCTTTTCCGCGAGCTCCGCCGCTACAAGCTTCGCGTGGCGAGGATGTTCCAGAAGCTGTGCGCACTGGACGTAATCGCCGCTGTGCAGACCGGAGGAGAGGCGGAAGTGTCCATGCATCAATGCGCCCGTCTCGCGCAGCAACTGCTCAACGTCGAGCGCCATGGCCCGTCGAGAATAGAATGTCGACGGGAGACGTGCAATGGGGAAACTCACCGAACAGATCCGCGCCGACCTCACGGAGTCGATGAAAGCTCGCACCGCCGAGCGGACTTCGACGCTCCGCATGCTCCAATCGGCGCTGAAAAACGAGCAAATCAATGTCGGCCACGAGCTGTCGGATGAAGAGGCCATGGGCGTCATCCGCAAGGGCATCAAGCAGCGTCTGGACTCGGTGGAGCAGTTCACGAAGGGAAATCGGCCGGAGCTGGCCGCCAAAGAACAAGTCGAGATGGAGATCCTGAAGGCCTACATGCCGCCCGAGCTGACGGACGCCGAGCTGGAATCGGGTTTGCGCGAGATCGTCGCATCGACCGGCGCCCAGTCGAAAAAGGACATGGGCAAGGTGATGAAGGAAGCGACCGCTCGGTACAAAGGGCGGGCGGAGGGGAAGAAAATTCAGGAGATCGTTTCGCGTTTACTTCCGTAATGCTCAGCCAATCCGAACGGGAACGCTACGCACGCCATCTGGTCCTTCCGGAGATCGGCGAGGAAGGTCAGGAGAAGCTCAAATCCGCGTCCGTGCTAGTCATTGGTGCCGGTGGCCTCGGCAGTCCGGTGTCGATGTATCTGGCGGCGGCCGGAGTCGGTCGCATCGGTCTCGCCGACTTCGACAAAGTCGATGTCACGAATCTCCACCGGCAGATTCTCTACGGCACATCGAACGTCGGCGTTCCGAAACTCGAGGCCGCGGGCAATCGCCTGCGCGATCTGAATCCCGAAATCAAGATCGAGACGCATGGCGCGATCACTTCCGAAAACGCGCTCGAGATTTTTCGCGGCTACGACGTGATCGTCGACGGCACCGACAACTTCCCAACGCGCTATCTCGTGAACGACGCCTGCGTACTGACCGGAAAGGCGAACGTGTACGGCTCGATCTATCGCTTCGACGGGCAGGCATCGGTCTTCTTCGCGAAGAAGGGACCGTGCTACCGCTGTCTTTATCCCGAGCCGCCGCCACCGAATCTCGTGCCGTCGTGCGCCGAGGGCGGCGTGTTAGGCGTGCTTCCGGGGGTTGTCGGCACAATTCAAGCGATGGAGACCATCAAGTTGATCACCGGCGTGGGCGAGCCGCTCATTGGACGCCTTCTTCTCTTCGACGCGCTGCGCATGGAGTTTCGTCCGCTGCGCCTCAAGAAAGATCCCAATTGCGCGATCTGCGGGCCGCGGCCTACGATCACACATCTCATCGATTACGAAGGATTCTGCAATCCAGTGCAAACGACCGACGTGACACCCGCCGAGCTCGCGGCGATGAAGGACATCGACCTGATCGACATCCGCGAGCAGAACGAATGGAATCAGGGCTACATCGAAGGAGCACGGCTCGTGCCGCTGAGTCAGCTCCACAACAATCTGGAGCTCATTCCGCGCGATCGCGACGTCGTGCTCTACTGCCGATCGGGATCGCGCAGCGCGCATGCCCTCGAGATGCTGCGCGCGGCGGGTTATCACCGCGCGAAGCACCTCAAAGGCGGCATTCTCGCCTGGCAGCGCGAACAGCGTTAGCGCGTCGCGGCTGCCACGGGCTGCTGCGGTGGCGGCGGTGGTAACGTCGCCGGCTGATTCACCAGATCCGTGTATTCGAAGAGCGCCGTCGATAGATAACGCTCGCCGGTGTCGGGAAGAATCGCGACTACGCGCTTGCCCTTCTCCATCTTCTTCGCGACTTCGAGAGCGGCGTAGGCAATCGCACCCGAGGAGATGCCTACGAAGATGCCCTCCTCTTTCGCGAGGCGTCGAGCGATGTTCACGGCCTGATCGAACGTGACATCGAACTCCTCGTCGACGACCTTGGCGTCGTAAATCGCCGGCACGAAGCTCGGTCCGATGCCCTGAAGTTTGTGCGGTGTGAAACCGCCGCCCTTGAGCACCTGCGCTTCGACAGGCATCACGGCGACCATCTTGATGTTCGCGTTGCGTTTCTTCAGCACCTGACCGACGCCGCTGACTGTGCCGCCGGTTCCGACGCCCGCGACGACCGCGTCAACCTTGCCGCCGGTGTCGCGCCAGATCTCTTCGGCGGTCGTCTCGCGATGGATTTTCGGATTCGCCGGATTGTCGAACTGTTTCGCGCGCCAGCCGCCTGTCGTCTTGGCCGCGATCTCGTCGGCGACTTTCAGCGCTTCCGGAAGGCCTTTCGTCCCGGGCGTCAGAACGAGCTCGGCGCCGAGGGCCTGGAGGAGTTTGCGGCGCTCGACGGAGAATGTGTCGGGCATGACCAGAATGCATTTGTAGCCTTTGGCCGCCGCGACGAACGCGAGTCCGATTCCGGTGTTGCCGCTGGTCGCTTCGACGATCGTGCTCAGGCCCGGCTTGATCTCACCGCGCTCCTCGGCATCGTCGACCATCGAGATCGAGATGCGATCTTTCACCGACGAAAGCGGATTGAAGGCTTCCAGTTTGACGACCACTTCCGCGCCGCCGCTGGTGACTTTGCGCAGGCGCACCATGGGTGTGTTGCCGATCAGCTCAGTGATGTTGTCGTAGATCTTGCCGTGTTGCATTTTTCCTCCAAAAACAAAAAGGACCCGAACTGGCGGGTCCATCATCGATTGCGTCTGGAAACCGCCTAGGTCTGCGTTACGTGGGACGGACAGCAAAACTTGGACATTGGGGGAATCAACGTAAGTCTGGGCGGGCGATTTGTCAATTGATGCGGCGTAAGAGAATTTCGAATTTCGAATTTCGAATTAAGAATGAAGAATTCAAGCGGGGGTCGGGCGAATGTGATTCTTCATTCTGAATTCTTCATTCGAAATTCGAAATTCGCTTTTTGAGCCGTATCACGCCGCGGTGCTGGCTTCCCCCAAATATCGATACCCAATCTTCGCCACCGCCACGATCACGGCCGCCTCGGTTCCCACCGCTTTCTGCAGTTTGCGGCGCAAACGCGTGACGTGCGTGTCGACGGTGCGGCTGTTGAGGTTCAGATCGACGCGATAGTTCCACACGCGCGAGAGCAGCTCGTCGCGTGGAACGACGCGCTCCTTGTTCTTGAAGAGGTACATCAGCAGATCGAATTCTTTCGGCGAGAGCTTGAGGCGCTGATTGCGCGCGGAAGCCTCGCGGGTGGACGGATCGAGCTTGATGAGATCGTCCTCGCAGACTACGCGAGCGGCGGTCGTCGCTTCGCTGCGCCGCATGACGGCATCGATGCGAGCGAACAGCTCCTGCAATCCGAACGGCTTCGTGACGTAATCATCCGCGCCGCCGCGGAGTCCGCGCACTTTGTCGGTTTCCTGCCCGCGCGCGGTCAGCAGAATGACGGGCACCTTCGAGTATTTGCGGATGTGATCGAGCACCTCGAAGCCGCTGCGCTTCGGCAGCATCAGATCGAGCAGGATCAGATCGGGTTGCTCGGAATGAAAGAGGCGAATCGCTTCCTCGCCGTCTCCCGCCTGCACCGTTTCGTAATTCTCGAGCCGGAGATTGATCTCCAGTCCCTGCCGCAGTCCAGCCTCATCCTCGACGATCAATATCTTGGTCATGATCTGCTCCCGATCTCTGGTAGTACGTTTAGCGACGGAACCGGTTCCGTTGCGCTCGCGCTGTGACGCGGGAAGAGCAGGCGGAATGTCGACCCGATGCCGGGCGTCGACTCCACCTCCACCCGGCCGGCGTGCGAGACCATGATCTGCTGCACCAGCGTGAGTCCGAGGCCTGCGCCACGGCGGGTTTGTGTATCTGAAAACTGTGCACGATAATATGGATCAAAAATACGTGATATATCTGCGGCGGCGATCCCGATCCCGCGATCGCGCACTTCTATTACGACGTGTTCGGCCGATTGTCGAAGCGCGATCGCCAGGAACTTGATGTCGCCCGAGTATTTGACGGCATTATCGATGAGGTTGAGAACCGCGCGCTCGACCGAGTCGCGATCCCACAGTTGCTCGTCGACGGTCTCCTCGACCTGCAAAGCGATCTCGAATCCGCGGCTCTTGATCCACGACTCATACGTCGAGACGAGCGAGGTCACGAGATCGCGCGGGCGGACGGGCGTGAATGCCAGCGCCTTCGTGCTGCGGTTCTGCATGCGCGCGACGTCGAGGACGTTCTCGACCATGTGCGAGAGATGCAGGACCTCGCGCAGCATCGCATCTTCGATTTCGCCGCGCTGCTTCTCGGTCAGCTTCGAGCTGCGCTTGAGCGTCTCTGCGCCTAACCGAATCATCGAGAGCGGCGTGCGCAGCTCGTGCGACACATTCGCGATCAGCGCGCCGCGCAGCTTCATCGTCTCCGCTTCGCGCTTGAGGCCGCGCATCGCGAGATACGCGCCGAGCGCGGTGAGCGCGAGCGCGACGACGCTGACCCAGATGCTGAAATAGCGCGCGTTCTCCCATCCGGATGTGCCGTACGCGGTGCGCACAAAAGCCCGGATGGAGTAACCCTGCAGCGGCGGGCCGAGGGGTGCGACGTAGGCGAATCCTTCGGTGAGACGCGCCTCGCCCTGCCGCGACGGTGTCGACACGATCGCGAGCTGCGCCTGCGGCTCCGTCTCAGAGCGCTGCATCAGCGGCTGCTGATGGAGAACCGGACGCACGCGCTCCACGAGCCGCGCCGGATCGTACGTGTATCGCACCAGACCGCTCGACGTGTAGAACTCCCGCGTCAGTTTCGGAGCCGTCGAGTTGTCCGCTGCCTTCTCGCTGACAAAAATCGAATTGGTCGGATCGGAGTCGGGGACGTAGATCGCCGTCGTGATCCACTCGTTGCTCTTGAGCCACTGCTCGAGCATTGCCGAATCGGGATTCGGCGTCTTGCGCTCCAGCTGCTGCCACTCTTCGGACGCATCGAAGATTCCGTTGCGCACAGCGGAGTCGACGCGCCGCGCTGTGATGTCGGCGGCGTAGCCGGCGTACTGCATCGCCAGCGTGTTGACTCCATCCTCGAGGCGCGCCGAAAGCTCGTACGAACGCCAGGCGAGCACACCCAGCCCGATCGAGATGATCAGGAACGGTACGAGGATTGAGACTCGGTCGGAGCGGCGCATGCTGGATCCATCTACGGCTGCGGCGCCGCGGCAATCGCATGCGCCTCGGCCAGATGTTGCGCGACGATCTTGTCGATCTGCGCCTTGGTGTAGGGCTCCATCCGAAGCTCGATCTTCTTCAGGATCCCTTCGCGCTGCACGATGATCCAGAGCCGCCCGGTCTCCTTGGCGTCGGTCAGGATCTGTTTGAAGTCCTGGATGTTCGCATCGCGCGTCGGCTTGCCGTTGACCGCCATGAAGCGATCACCGGGACGCAGGTTCGCGCGATCGGCCGGTCCGTCCTCGACGACCGACTTCACCACCAGGCCTGCGGGCGTGAGCTCCTGCAACTGGACGCCGAGGTAGCGGCGGCCGGAGAGCATCTGCCGGATGATGCGTTCGCATTCCGCCGGCGGCGTCGTGCACTTGGGCTTCTTGTCATCAGCGTGTGCGCTGACGACGAGAAGAGACACCGCAACGACCAGAAATCGATAGATTCGAACGCGCATTCTGCTGAGGGCAGGTCCTTGACCGGGCTCAAATGTAGTCTGGTCCGGCCGGGGTGAGAATAACAAAATAGAAAATGTCCAACGAATTCCAGCTTTTACCGGTGCGCAGCCCGGCGGCGGGAGGGTGAAATGGGAGGGGGCGGCGGGGTGTCGGGGCCGAAAACGCGCAAGGAGTAGCGATCGGCGATCACGAGCTTTCCCTTCGCGGCGGCGATCTGCAGCGGCGCAAATGGCTTGATGTCGGTCGTCGTTAATACCGGCCGCGACGGACTCGTCAGGTCGAGCATCTGCACGATCCCCGGCGCAGCGAGGTAAGCGATGTCGGCGTCGGCGGTAATCGTAGCGGTCGTCAGCGGCGTGAAACTCATCTCCACTGGATTGCGCGGTTCGCTCAAGTTGTACAGCCGGATTCCGCTGAGCGTCTGCATCATGAGCAGAACAGGGTGATGCTCGGTCGCCGGAACGATATCGCCGACGACCGGACCGATCGTCACGTTGGAGAGCGTGCGAGGGTTGTTCTGATCGGCGAGGTCGACGACCAGCAGATCGGTCGCCTGGAGGTTGACGTACGCGACATCGCCGCCGTCGGCAACGGTGTCGAAATAGTGTCCCTTGATCGATCCAATCTCCCGCGGTTCCGCGAAGTTGATGAAGTCGACGACATGAAATCCGGAGTAAGGGTTCCCTTCGAGGATCGCGTTGCGCCCGAATGCCGCGGTGCTGGGCGGCCCGCCGAATGCGTGATACGAGTTGACGAGACGCGGCGCGTATGGATTGTTGATGTCGATGAGTTGCACATCGCCGCGGCTGAAAATGATCGCCTGATTGCCGCGCACTTTCACGCGATCGCCGATGTTGTCGACGAAAAGCGAGGCGATCTCGCGAGGCGAGTCGGTCTTCGAAACGTCGATGACGCGAAAGTACGGACGGTCGGCGATGTAAGCGAGCGTCCCGTCGGTCGCGACACCTGAGACCGCACCGGCGAGATCGCGATAGTCGGCGACGAAGCCGGCGTCGTCGAAGATGCGAATCGGCGCGCCCGTTTCGGAAGGCAGACCGAATTGATCGAACAGAGTTCCCGAAACGAAGAGGCGCTTTCCATCGGCTGCGATCGCCTGCGCGGGTTCTTTGAATCGCGTCATCAGGACCGGCGTGCCGCTCGTGACGTCGTAGATGCTGACCGTGTCGGGCAATTCGGAGGCGAAGAGTCGCTGATTGCTGGCGGCGACATGCGCGAAGTTTCGTTCGCCGGAGTCGATGCGACTGGTGGTTGACGGCGTTGGACTCCTCAAGTCATACGTGACGATTCCGTTGATGCCCGCAGCCACGTACAACGCGTCGCCGACGACTGCGATGTCGCGCGCATTTTCGGGAACGAACAGCGGATCGCCGTCGCCGAAAAAATAAAGTCCGATGCCGGGAACTGCCGCGATGAGCGTGTCGCCATGCCACGCGATGGCAGCCGCCGGCTGCGGGAGCGGGAATCGCCGCGCGAAAACGAATTCGGTGTTGTCCCAGATCGCGATGCCGTCGGAAGTGACCGCGGCGACCGACCGACCGTTGGCCGCGAGCAGCGAGGCGGCGTCGGGATATCGCGCGATCAGATGGAGGCTCGTGTCGTAGCGCTCGATGCCGGATCGAGTCGCAACAGCGATTTCGTGATCGTTGAGAAACGTGAGATCGAGACTCTCGGCGCCCGTTTCGACGACGCCGTCGCGGGTGACCGGCGATCGCGACACGTCGTAGATCGCCGCCCCCCGCCCGTCAGCGGCGAATACTTTGCTGCCGCGCTGCACGAATCGTTTTGAGATGCCGCGACTTCCCCACTCGCCGCCGAGGACAGCGGCACTCCACAGAGCGACGAGAGTGACCGCGAAAAACCGGCGCACGAATACGGCCTATGCAAAAACGATACGGCCGAATGCGGCGGCTACGTGAAAATCGGCCGGATTCTTCATGGTCGGGCTCCACGCGGTGTATTCGGCGCCTCGCGAGTTGTCCCGATCGACGCGAAAAAAATTGCCGCTCCATTCATCTCCCGGCGCGGGGCGAGGGAGATTGAGCGATGCGAACGGAATCCGCACGATCGTCTCCACCATGCCGGGCGTTTTTCGAATCGCGGCGAAGAGATTCTCGCAATCCCACGAGAGATCGTCCTGCATCGTCGCCCGCACGCCGTCGGGCGAATCGATGCGCGCATCGAACGTCGTCCCGAGCGGATTGACCTCGATCTCGTAGTAGCGGCGGATGTCGTTGGGCGCGAGAAAGACTTCCACGACGTCTTCCTCGTACAACGGCTCGTCGTGGCCGAGGTAAGTCGCGACTACGGCGTCGTCGTCTGCCTGGTAGACGAGATTGAGACATTCCGCGTCCGCATACACCGCAACGGAAGTCCTCAGCCGCGGCTCTTTTCCGTCCATTGCGCGAACGAGTTGGAGGGACTGACAGCCGGGGGGGATTGTCCACGGCTCCTCGATGGAGAATTCTGCGCGAGCGACGGTGACGGCCGGTAGGCGCATTGGGCTCAACATGATATGTGGGGGCCGACTCCGCGGCATACCACGTGCAAGATTGGCTGCGGGAACGACGATGGTAGATCCTGAACTCGAAGAGCTGAAAAAGGAATTTCTGGCAGAAGCGCGGGACAAGGTCCTGGAGATCGAGTCGCAGCTCGAAATCGACCGTTCACCGCAGACGCTCGAACGGATGACTTACCTCGCGCATCAGCTGAAGGGGTCCGGCGGAAGCTATGGCTTCGAGCGGATCTCGACCGATGCCGCCGAGCTCGAGAAAGCCGTCGAGCGCGTCGTGAAAGGTGATCATGCCGAGAGGCTGGAAGAAAAAATCCAGCAGCACGTCGTGAATCTGCGCGCCGAGATCGACAAACGTGTGCGCGAGATGAATCCGCCGGCCGCCTAACGGGCCCGCGCGCGCGCTTCGACCTGACGCTCCTCAGCCTGCACCTGATTGCGGCCGCCGTTCTTGGCGCGATAGAGAGCGTTGTCGGCCGCCACGATCAGTTCCTTCGCAGCGTGGATCTTCGGATGTGGAACCGCCGCGACGCCAATGCTCACCGTCACGGGAACCTGTCCCGCCTGGGTCTGGAGCGGCGTCGCCTCGATGAGTTTTCGAATCTTCTCGGCGAATGCCATGGCGTCATGCACGTCGGTCTCCGGCATCATCACCGCGAACTCCTCGCCGCCGTAACGCGCCGCCAGGTCGGTGGAGCGGATCGACTCCTGAAACAGTTTCGAGACCGCCTTGAGCACTTCGTC
>DATBSF010000351.1:0-3499 GCA_036559905.1 Thermoanaerobaculia bacterium
GCAGGCGCGCTCCTCGGCCAACAGCCGCCGCGGCCGATGCCGCCGGAACACGGCCCCGCGCCTAATGCTGCGCCGCCGCCGTTCGAGCTGGACGAGATCACTGTCGGCGAGCTGCAGGAAGGATTGCGCAGCGGACGATTCACATCCCGCAAGCTCACCGAGGCTTATCTCGGTCGCATCGATGCGATCGACAAACACGGTCCCGCGATCAACGCCGTCATCGAGGTCAATTCCGATGCGCTCGCGATCGCCGACGCAATGGACCGCGCTGCGACGCGGCTCGGGCCGCTGCACGGAATCCCGGTGCTGATCAAAGACAACATCGAAACCGGCGATCGCATGCGTACCTCCGCCGGATCGCTGGCGCTTGCCGATTCCATTGCGGCGCGCGACTCCGCTGTCGCGAAGAAACTGCGCGACGCGGGTGCTGTGATCATCGGCAAAACGAATCTCAGCGAGTGGGCGAATTTCCGCTCGACGCATTCGACGAGCGGGTGGAGTGGGCGGGGAGGGCAGACCAGGAATCCGTACGTGCTCGATCGCAATCCGTGCGGATCGAGCTCCGGAACCGGCGCCGGAATCGCGGCAAGTCTCGCAGCGGTCGGGGTGGGAACGGAGACGGACGGATCGGTCGTCTGTCCTTCGTCCGCATCTTCGCTCGTCGGCATCAAGCCGACGCTTGGCCTGATCAGCGGCGCGGGAATCGTTCCGATCTCGCACAGTCAGGACACCGCAGGACCGATGTGCCGCACCGTGACTGACGCCGCGATTCTGTTAGGCGCGCTGGCCGAGAAGAAGATCGACTATACGCAGTCGCTCGACCCGAATGGACTTCGCGGCGCGCGCATCGGAGTCGCTCGAAAGTATTTCGGCTTCAACGACGCTACCGACGCGCTGATGAAGGAAGCCATCGCTGCTGTCAAACATCTCGGAGCGACGGTCATCGATCCCGCCGACATGGCGACGACGGGAAAGTATGACGAAAGCGAATTGGACGTCCTCCTCTACGAATTCAAAGCGGACCTCAACAAATACCTCAGCGGCCTCGGGCTCAATGTGAAGACGCGCACGCTCGCTGACCTCATCAAGTTCAATGAGGAGAATCGCGATCGCGAGATGCCGTACTTTGGTCAGGAGCTGTTCGAGCGTGCGCAGAAGAAGGGGCCGCTGACGGACGCCGCCTACAAGAAGGCACTCGCGAAGAACCACAAGATGTCGCGCGCGGACGGAATCGACGCGACGCTGAAAAAGCACAAGCTCGACGCGATGATCGCACCGACCGGCGGGCCGGTGTGGCCCACCGATCTGGTCAACGGCGATCACTTCACCGGCGGCTATTCGACGGCATCGGCGGTTGCCGGTTATCCGCACATCACCGTGCCGGCCGGTCAGGCGTTCGGATTACCGGTCGGCCTGTCGTTTTTCGCGGGTGCGTGGACCGAGGCGGCGCTGATCAAGTTCGCTTACGCATTCGAGCAGGAAACAAAGGCGCGTAAGAAACCGGGATTCAGGCCGGCTGTCGTTCTCGGCTAGGGCGTGTAACGGCGCGACGGGACCGCGTTCTCGTCGATGCTGATCTGGGCGAGCCGCCGAATGACATGCCGCATCGAGGCGTCGGCGACTTCATACGCCGCGCGCAGCATCTCGACCTGCGTGCGCGACTCGCCCGATGGAACTGTGAAGCCGGAATGCGGTTGCCGCGAGTCTGACGTCGTCATCTTGCGCCACACTCCGTGCACGAATTCGTGTCGCGTGTAGAGCTGGCTCTGCTCGCTCTGCCTAAAGCTGGCGGCCAGCGGCGGAACTCCATGAGCGTTCGCCTTTTGTTCGTCCAGAGCCCGTTCAACGCAATGCTCGACCAATTCGCGCAATGCTTTTTCGTAATCCGTTCGAATATTCGAGATCGCGATTCCTGATTGATAGACGCCGCCGCGCGAGGGTTCGCGAGTGGCACGCGTCCACCGAATCTCTCCAACGAAGCGAATCGGGTGGCCGTCCCACTCGAATTCGACGTCGTGCTTTGTGCCCTGCGAAAAGAAACCTTGATGCGAAAGGCGCACGCCACGCACAGAAGCATCAACCACATATGCGGCCTCGCCGTCGGCCACCGCCGGGACAGGCCGCCGCAAAGTAACGCGTCCAGTTTTCCGTTGCTGTGTGTAGGTCTCCATGCCATTGAAAAAAAGCAGGAGGCATGCCCCGCGCCGCGATCGTCGTGACGTGAATCACGTTTAGAATCTGCCATCCATATGCACGCAATCCAGGTGAAACAGCACGGCGGGCGGGAAGAGCTCGAATACGTCGAGATCGAGAAGCCGAAGCCGAAAGAAGGCGAAGCACTCGTGCGGCTCGAATCGATCGGCGTCAACTTCATCGACGTTTACCATCGCACCGGCCTTTACAAACTGCCGCTGCCGTTGATCCCCGGTTCGGAAGGGGCGGGAGTCGTCGAGGAAGTGGGACCGGGCGTCACCGTCGTGAAGAAAGGTGATCGCGTCGCGTACGCGATGGCGCGCGGCGCGTATGCCGAGTACGCGATTGTCGCAGCCGAGATGCTCGTGTCGATTCCGGACGACGTCGATTTCAAGACTGCCGCCGCCGTGATGCTGCAGGGAATGACGGCGCACTATCTCGCGGTCTCGACGTACCCGGTCGACCGCGGCAACTCCGCGCTCGTGCATGCAGGGGCGGGCGGTGTGGGGGGACTGCTGATCCAGGTCGCGAAAATGCGCGGCGCGCGCGTGCTGACGACCGTATCGACCGAGCAGAAGACGCGAATCGCGAAAGACGCGGGCGCCGACGAAATCATCAACTACAAAAATCAGGACTTCGAAGCTGAAGTCATGCGGCTCACTGGCGGAAAAGGCGTCAACGTCGTCTACGACTCCGTCGGCCAGACGACGTTCGACAAGAGTCTCAACTGCGTCGCGCGCCGCGGACTGCTCGCGCTTTTCGGACAGTCGAGTGGCTCCGTGCCGCCGTTCGATCCGCTGCGGCTCGCGAAGAATGGCATCTACATCACGCGCCCGAGCCTGGGACACTACATCGCCGATCGTCAGGAGCTGCTGTGGCGAGCGGGCGAAGTATTCGCGTGGATCCGCACTGGCAAGCTGCGGATCCACATCGATCGCGAACTACCGCTGCGCGACGCGGCCGAGGCGCATCGGCTGATCGAAGAAAGAAAGACGATCGGGAAAGTGCTTCTGAGACCCTAACTCGCCTTCTTGTACGCCTCGGCGTACCGCTTCGACTGATCCGGACTCTCGGCGACTTTGCGCACGGCCTGCTCGAATTGCTGCTGGGTCAGGCCTTTTTCCGAAAGCAGCTTCTCGGCCTCGCCCGGATTCTTTTTGATTTTCGCTCCGAGCTCGCCCAGCTCCTCGGGTGAGAGTGTGCTCTGCTGAGCCACTGATGCACTCTTGTCGCTCGGTGTGCTGTTCGATGCGGTGTTGTTCGATTGATTCTTGCATCCAACCAGCCACACCAGCGCCACCGCGGC
>DATBSF010000352.1:0-4451 GCA_036559905.1 Thermoanaerobaculia bacterium
CGGCCGACGAAGCGCAGGACCTCACGCAGGGATTCTTCACGCGACTGCTCGAGAAACGCGAGCTGGAAGCCGCCGATCGGGACCGCGGCCGCTTTCGATCTTTTTTACTGACGGCGTGCTGTCACTTCATCTCGAACGAGAAGGATCGCACGCGCGCAATCAAGCGGGGAGGAGGCGCTGCTGCGATCTCGATCGATCTCCTGGAAGCCGAGGGCCGCTACGAGCGCGCGTTGGCGAATGTGGAGACGCCCGAGCGGCTCTACGAACGTCAGTGGGCGCTCACGCTGATGGACGTCGTTCTCGCCAGCCTGCGCAACGAATACATCGCAGCGGGAAACGAGCGCGTGTTCGACCGGCTCAGTGCCTTCCTGACCGACCGCGCCGGCACTTACGCCGATGCCGCGCGCGAGCTCGACATGTCCATCCCGGCGGTGAAGATGGCGATGCATCGGCTACGGCGCCGATATCGTGAGGCACTCCGGCAGCGCGTCGCTGACACGGTGAACTCGCCCGAGGATGTGGACGACGAGATCCGCCATCTCATGAAGTCCGTCGGCGTGTGACCATCGGGAGCTGATTTCTTAATACAGAGACATGACAGCGACTTGTCCACGTTGTAGTTCCGCAATCGATGCCGACAGGAATGTCTGCCCTGTCTGCTTTTTCGGCGAAGGACTGAAGTCCGACACAGTGGAATGCACGAAGTGCCACAGCGAGCTGGATGACGACGTGCGTTTCTGTCCCCAGTGCGGCGCGATGGCTCCAGCAGAAACCGCAGTCGCGGGCGATCGGATCCGAACAGCGCTGACAGCGAAGCTCGCAAGTCAGTATCGAATCGTGCGGCTGCTGGGGCGAGGAGGCATGGGTTCCGTGTACCTCGCGCGCGATCTGACGCTCGATCGTGAAGTGGCGATCAAGGTGGTGAAGACCGGCGACGACTCGCGCGAGATCTACGACCGGTTTCGGCGCGAAGCGCGAACGGCCGCGAAACTGTCTCATCCCAACATCGTTCCGCTGCATGCGTTCGGCGAAGTGGAAGGTATGCCGTATTTCGTCATGGGATACGTGCGCGGTGAGTCGCTCGCCGATCGTCTTCGCCGAGATGGAAAACTGTCGGAGGAGGAAGCGCGGCGGATTTTCGCGGAGATTGCGGATGCGCTCGATCACGCGCACCGTCAGGGCGTCGTCCATCGCGACGTCAAACCGGACAATGTCCTTCTTGAAGACGAATCCGGGCGCGCACTGCTCACGGACTTCGGCGTGGCAAAAGCGGTCGATACTGGCGAACCGCTGACGGTGCATGGCAGCGTGATCGGAACGCCGCATTACATGTCGCCCGAGCAAGCCACCGGCCGCTCCGACATCGACGGACGCAGCGATATCTATTCGCTCGGCGTGATGACGTACGCGATGCTCGCCGGACGCCTACCTTTTGAAGGAAAGACCGCGGCCGAGATTCTCGCGAAGCATCTCAACCAGGAGCCTGCGCCTCTCCGTTCGTTTGCGCCGGCGGTGTCGGATTCGACAGTCCAGGCGATGGAACGCTGTCTTGCGAAGGACCCGGCCGCGCGCTGGCCTGATGCGCGCTCGCTGAAGCTCGCTCTTGGCGTCACCGAGGAAAGCCAACTCCCCGACGCCTTGCACGCCGCGGAGAGCCGGGGCATTCCGGCGCTGGCGATCGCATACGCGTTGACACTCCTCTACGCGTTGCTCCTCGGCGATCATCCGGAAGGTCCGTTTGTGGCCGTCTCGACTCCCGCGCTCGCCGCACTCCTCTACCTGTTTGTTGTTGCACGCTTGCAGCGCCAGGGTTTCTCTCGCAAGCAATCGCAGAGCGTCATCTGGCGTGAGCCGGCCTGGTGGCTTTGGTGGTATCCGCGCGCGTTGCGGCGGCGAGGAAATGTCTGGGACAGGTTGCCGGCCGCAGTTCGCTTTCTCCGCTGGTCGGTTCTCGTTTTCGTCACCTACATGCTCGTTCTGGAAACGATTTTCTGCTTCATGGGAATCGATTCGGGAGGATCATTCCTCGCGAACCCACGCCGCCATCCGATCTCCTTTACGATCCACATGGGCTTCCTTGCGGCTTTTGTGGTGATGGGAGCGTTGTTAGTCGTTCGCACGAGGCGGGAATTGAAACGCAACGGACTCGCGGCGGCGGATATCGATCGCGTGATTTTGTCGATGCCTCCGAGCCGCGCGAGCTTCTGGGCGCGGCCGCACATCGCTGCGATCCTCGCGCCGGCGAAAGCATTAGAGACAGGCCGACGCTCCGAGTCGCCCCACGACCATGTGCAGTCGATCCTTCGTCAGGCCGATGAGCTGTCGGGACCCCTGCGTCCCCTCGGCGCGCAGGCCGCCATTGCCGCTCGGCAACTCGTGGCGTCGATCGATCATGCCGATCGGGAGATCGCCGATCTGGCGCGAAACGTCGAGCCGGGAGAAGAAGAACGTCTCACCGACAAGATCGAGACACTTTCCGGCGACGAGTCCGCGCCGATGCGGACGTTACTCGAGAAGCAGCTCGAATTGATCCGCGCACTGTCAGCTCGGATTGAAGAGGCCAGGGAGAGACGCAATCGCCGCGTTGAGTTGCTCGGAGCGCTTGCGCTTCACGTAGCGTCCCTTCGAGCGCGCGTGACAGAGACTCCATCCGAGATACGCCAGATCAGCGACAACGTTCGCGCTCTTTGCGATGACATCGGACGCCAGGCGATGGCCCTCGACACGATCGCGGCAGGCGGCGACGATGCGATGGCGACCGTAGCGCGGAAGGCGAGGTGATCGTGATCGCGGAGCCAGTCATCCAGGTGTCGGAGCTGACGCGCCGCTTTGGCTCCAAGACCGCGCTCGACTCGGTGAGCCTCTCGATGCCGCGCGGCGCAGTCTACGGTCTGGTCGGCGAGAACGGTGCGGGCAAGACAACGCTGATCAAACACATTCTCGGTCTGCTGCGCGCGGAGAGCGGGTCAGTGCGCGTGTTCGGCCAAGATCCGGTCGCCGATCCGGTTGCGGTCCTGTCGCGCATTGGTTATCTCTCCGAGGAGAACGACCTGCCCGGGTGGATGCGCGTGGACGAGCTCATTCGCTACTCGCGCGCGTTCTATCCCGCGTGGGACAACGCCTACGCCGAAGAGTTGCGGGGCGCGTTCGCACTCGACGCGGCGGCGAAGATCAAGAGTCTGTCGAGGGGGCAGAAGGCGCGCACGGGACTGCTCGTCGCGCTGGCGTATCGGCCGGAGTTGCTCGTGCTCGACGAACCGTCATCTGGTCTCGATCCCATCGTTCGCCGCGACATTCTCGGCGCGGTGATGCGCACCATCGCAGACGAGGGACGCACGGTGCTCTTTTCATCGCATCTGCTGGAAGAGGTCGAGCAGGTGGCGGATCACGTCACGATGATCAGCAATGGCAAGATCGTTCTGAGCGCGTCGCTTGAGGACATCAGGGAATTGCATCGCGTTGACGGACGCGTCCTCTCCCTCGATGAAATCTTCGTCGCGCGCGTCGGGACCGGCTGAGTCATGCGCTCACCCGCTCGCGCAATCGCCTGGCAATTCGGACGGCGGAATCGCTGGGGCCTGATCGCTCTCGCCGGCTATCTGCTCGCTCTGGCGATCAACAGGATTCTCTTCCTCGGGCCTGGCGGCCGTGTCCATTTTCAAGGCGACCTCAGTTTTGCGCTGTTCGTCGCCGGCCCGTTGACGGCGACGTTGCTGTATTTCATCGGGATCTTCAGCTTCGGGCTCTCCGGAGACCTTGCGGCACGGCAATCGATGTATCCGGCGCGTATGTTCACGCTCCCCGTTACCACCGGGGCGTTGGCAGGATTGCCGATGTTGTATGGCACTACGGCCATGGCGCTTCTGTGGTTCGCAACGCGAATTCTGGCGGCATGGCCTGCCGATTTCGACATCCCGGTCATCTGGCCGGCACTCCTTGCGGCGTCGATTCTGGCGTGGGCGCAGGCGCTGACATGGATGCCGTATCCCTTGCGAGGCTTGCGGGTGATCGTCACTGTGTTATGGCTTGTTTCGATCGACGCCGTCATCATGCTGGCGCTCAATTTCAAAGCCTCCGAGCCGGTGATGTTGGCGATCCTGGCACCGCACGTTCCGCTCGCGTATCTGACCGCGCGTTTCGCTGTCGCTCGCGCTCGTAGCGGCGAGGTTCCCGATTGGCGCGACATGTTTGCGTGGCTTGGACGGATCGCCGATGTCCTGCCGCGGCGACGCGATCATTTCGAATCGCCCGCCAGCGCTCAAACATGGTTCGAGTGGCGCCGGCTGGGCCGGTCGCTGCCGGCGTGGGTGGGAATCCTGCTGCCATTCGAGCTCGCTCTGCTGTTCGTCTTCCGCGAGACGCCGGTCATCGTCTTCGAGTTACTCCTCGGCGCGCTGCTGACTCCTCCGTTCATGGCAGCGTTCGTCGCCGCGACGGTCAGCAAGGCAAAT
>DATBSF010000353.1:0-2771 GCA_036559905.1 Thermoanaerobaculia bacterium
ACTGCATTCCGCCGAAATTCGCGCGAAAGAGTCCGCCGAAGAGACCGATATCCGAGACGACGTCGGGTGTAAACGTGCCGCGCGCGATGTGCCGGACCTCGCGGAGGGCCTCATCCTGGGCGTCGATGTTTACGCCCGCGTCGCGATAGGACGTCTTGTCGGACACGGCGCGCGAGTTTAGCAGGGCAGAAGGCAGAAGGCAGAAGGGCAGAGGGCAGAAGGCAGAAGGCAGAAGGCAGAAGGCGTATTGCTTACTTCTGCCTTGTGCCCTCTGCCTTCTGCCTTCTCCTTTCTGCCTTTAGAAACGGCTAGCATGCCGCCCCATGGCTCAAGCGTTACTGATCACGACACTACTTTCGATTGCCGGACTGATCGCGACAAGCATCGCGGGCTTCATCGCGACGCCGGGCCACGTCGCGCAACACATCTTCCTCGCCCTCGCCACCGTCGTCCTCGGACTCTTCTCGCAATCGATGACGATGTTCTTCTTCATCGGCACCGGAAAACAGTTGAAGGACAAGTCGAAAGGTTCGGCGCACGAGCCCGACGTCAAAGCTGCAACGCGCGGACTCGCGATGCGCGTCTCGCCGATCGCGACTTACGCGATGGCGCTGCTGATGGTCACCTTCATCATGGGCGGCGGAGTCGCGAGTGGAAAAACTCCGCGATGGCTGCACCTCTCGCTGTCCGTTGCGACGGTACTGTTGTACGCGCGAGCGTACTGGGTCGAGATTCAGGCGATGGAAGCGAACGCGCGGCTCATGGAGCGCTATCTAGCGGATTAGCCGCGTCGCGGATGCTGCGATACGTCTGCCAGGACGCATCTTCTGACGTCGCGAAATCGAGCGGAAACTTCGGCTGGCGTGGCATCGCTTTGTTCACGAGCGCCATGTAGCGCTGCCGATCGCTGGTGTACCAGATCCATTCACGACGATTGTTGCCGGTGACCACAACCATCAGAAACGCTTCGCCCGAATCGTCGACCCAGTCGAGCGCATCCTCGACGCGGTCCATCATCGCGAGCGTGCCATCGTCCGGCATTCCTTCGTTTCGTTTTCCGTCGTAGATCCACATGATGCTGATCAGAAAAGGAAACGCGTTCGTGTCCGCGACCGGGATATTGGTGCGAAACCGAAAGAGCAGCGGTACGCCGTCTTCTTCGGCCTCCAGAATCGCCCACTGATCTTCTTGCGCCATTTACGTCCTGTACAACGCCGCGCCCCAGTGCAATCCGGATCCGAGGGCGGTGAAACAAAGAAGCATGCCGGGTTGGATACGGCCGTCGGCGAGACATTCGTGGTAGAGGATCGGCAACGTTCCGGCCGTCGTGTTGCCGTAGCGCTCGATGTTGTGCGGGACCTTTTCGGCAGGCAATCCCAACTGCTTTCCGACTCCTTCAACGATCCGCAGATTCGCCTGGTGAATCAACAGCAGATCGATGTCCTTGACCTCGACGCCCGCCTCCGCGCAGACCGCCCGCACCGCCTCCGGCATCTTCGAAACCGCCTGCTTGAACACCTCGCGGCCTTCCATGACCGGGATCGGTTCGGCGCGATCGACCTGATCCTGATCGACATACGGACGCCGCCTGAAACCGACGCCTGGAACGTACAGCGCCTCGATGTTGGACCCGTCGGTAAACAATTTCGCGCCGATGAAACCGCGATCGCCGTTCTGCGATGCTTCGATCACTACTGCGCCCGCGCCGTCGCCGAACAGCACCGTCCGATCGCGAATGCTGGTGTTGAACGCGTAATCCTCGGGCGACAGTTCTTTCGCCGGCTCACCGATCGTCGATGCCCAGCCGCCTTTTACCCACGGCATGAATGGCGTGTGGACGTCGGCTCCGATCAGAAGCAGACGTCGATACTTTCCGCTCTGGATCAACGAGTCGGCGAGATCGAGCCCGTAGAGAAATCCGGAACACTGCTGGCGGATGTCGAACGTCGGCATCGACTCCCGGAAACCCATCTTCGCCTGGATGACGGGACCGTTGCCGGGAAAGAAATAATTCGGAGTCATCGTGGCAAAGATGATCGCGTCGATGTCGGCCTTCGATCGCCCGGCGACATCCAGCGCCGCTTGAGCCGCGATCGCTCCGAGCTCGGCTGAACCTTGTCCGGGATCGGCGTAGTGGCGCTCTTCGATTCCGCTGCGCGTGCGGATCCACTCGTCGGTGGTATCCATGATTTTCGTGAGCGCGTCGTTTCGCACGACGTTTTTCGGAATGCCGATTCCGCTTCCGGTGATGACGCTCTTCATTCGGGAGACGCGATCATGCGTCAGGGTTCGCGTGGAGCGCAAGGAGGTCTTCGCCCGAGAACCGATATTTCCGGCCACAGAACTGACACACAACCTCGGAACCGCCCTGACCGACCATCTCGCGCAGCTCGTCCGGCGAAAACAGCGCCAGCGGCGCCAGGGCGCGCTCGCGGCTGCACGAACAGCTGTAACTGAGCGGAACGTTGAAGCTGGAGTCGATCTGTTTGTAGTAGCAGCCGTGGAAAACGGTCGCGACGACGTCCTCGATGCGCATTTTGTCGAGAAGAGTGCTGAGCGGCGGCGCCTCTTTGATCCGCTTCTCGATACGGTCGATCGATTCCTCACTCGCGTGCGGGAACCCCTGCACGACGATTCCTCCCGCTGCGGCCACGCCATCGCGCCGATTGAGGACGCCGAGGAGGACGGCGGAGGCGATTTGCTCGGAGCCGGCGAGATAGTGGGTCAACTCCTGAGCTACGCCGCCGCCCTCGAGTGTGATCTGCGAGGTG
>DATBSF010000354.1:0-7413 GCA_036559905.1 Thermoanaerobaculia bacterium
CGCGTCTGAAAGCGGCGGCAAGCCGCCGCACTCCAAACGCGCTACTAGAAGCGCACTTCCTGGCTCGCGGCGTGGTTGCTGCACGTGTTGCAGCGCCACCCGCGGCCAGCCCGCGTGAACGCACCGCGGTCCTCGTCTCGAAAGAGAACGCTAGTTTCGTGACACCAGTCGCATCGCACGACGTGCGGATTTCCCAGCGTCGGGTTTGCTCGCAAGAAATCTGCTGCGTTTTCTTTTTCGTCGGTGGCGAGCTCGTCGCTGCGATGCACGCGTCCTGCGGTGTCGCGAATCGTCTGTCTGTCCATTGGTCTGACAACGAGTCTAGTACTAATCGGCGGAATCACCCCATCTTCGCTTCGAGCTCGCTCCAGCGTCTGTACAAGCGATCGACTTCCGCCTCGGCGGCGCGCAGCTCGGCGAAGCGTTGCTGGAGAGCGTCGGCATCCGTCGCGATTGACGGATCCTCGGCACGCTGCCGGGCATTGGCAAGATGTTCCTCGGCGTTGAGGACGTTTTGTTCCATCGCGTCGAATTCGCGTTGCTCGAGGTAACTGAGCCGCTTTGCGCGAGCTCCACGCCCCTCATCCGGCCCCTCTCTCCGCTCGGGGCCACCTTCTCCCGATGGGAGAAGGGTCGAGGCGGAGGATTCCCATTGCGAGTAATCGGCGAAATATTCGGCGCGGCCGGTGCCGTCAAGAGCCAGGATTTGCGTCGACACGCGATCGATCAGGTAGCGATCGTGCGTCACCAGCACGAGCGCGCCGGGAAATTCGAGGAGTGATTCTTCGAGGACCTCGAGCGTCGGAATGTCGAGATCGTTCGTCGGCTCATCGAGGACCAGAAGATCGGCGGGCTTCAGCATCAGCCGCGCGAGAACGACTCGCGCTTTCTCGCCGCCGGAGAGCTTCGACACCGACGTGTCGAGCTGCTCGTAGCGGAAGAGAAATCGCCGCGCGAGCTCGGGCGTCATGAGATCGCGCAGCGTCTTCGTCGGATCGAGGCTTTCGCGATTCTGATCGAAGTAGACGACGCGCAAGGCATCGGCCGGTTCGATCGTTCCGGCGTCGGGCAAAATCTCGCCGACGATCACGCGCAGCAGCGTCGTCTTCCCCGCTCCATTCGGCCCGAGGACGCCGAGGCGCGAGCCGGGCGTGAGGAGGACGTCGAGGTCTTCGAAGAGTCCCGCCTTGCGCAGACCCTTCCCCACCCACAGCCGTTTCGTTTTGCGCTCGCTCGCGGTGAAATCGATTTTCGCCGTCGCCACGCGCGCGCGATCGCGTCCCTCGGCCAGCTCGCCGATGATTTTCTCGGCGTTGGTGATCCGCGCCTTGGCCTTCGTCGTGCGCGCCTTCGGTCCGCGCCGCAGCCATTCCATTTCGCGACGCACGCGATTGGCGAGCGTCTCCTGATACGCGGCCTCGTTCTTCAGCAAGGCGTCGCGCTTCTCCAGAAAATCGCTGTACTTCCCATCGATCTGCAGCAGCCCGTCGGGGTACGCGCGATTCAGCTCGAGCATGCGCTTCGCGATGTTCTCGAGAAAGTAGCGGTCATGGCTGACGACGACGAAAGCCTCCGGCTCGCTCTTCAGCAGCGACTCGAGCCACAGAATCGCTTCGACGTCGAGGTGGTTCGTCGGCTCGTCGAGCAGCAGGATGTCCGGCTCGAGCGCCAGCTCGCGCGCGATCGCGAGGCGCTTGCGCCAGCCGCCGGAGAGCGCGTCGGTGGCGATCGACCGATCCGTGAAACCGGCTTTGCCGAGGGCGCGGGCGATGCGCGAGGTCTTCTCGTAGTCGTCGAGCGTGGTCTCGTTCCGGATCGCGCCGGCGAGGACGTCTTCGATCGACATCCCCGGCGTGAAGACCGGGTCCTGCGGCACGTATCCGACTCGAACGCCTTTGCGGATCGCGCGCGTGCCGGAATCGGGCTGCTCGATGCCGGCGACGATTTTCAGCAGCGTCGTTTTGCCCGATCCGTTCGGACCGATGAGGCCGATGTGATCGCCGGCGTTGATCGCGAAGCTGAGATTCTCGAAGAGCGGGCGCGAAGTGAACGACTTCGCGAGCGCTTCGCAGGAAAGGAGAACGGGCACGGCCGCGTAACGCCGGCGGCTCGCCGGCTGTTCCGCAGCCGGCCAAAGTCTGGAGTGCGGCGCCTTGGCGCCGCTCTCTGTGCCCGCGGCTTGCCGCGGCAGCAAGCTGCCGCGCCGAAAGCGGCGGCAAGCCGCCGCACTCCAAAATTACGCCTCGCGCGCGATTCGCTCCTCGGTCTTTCCTCCGATCGGCAGAATCATCGGCACTCGCCGCCGGTACTCTTCGTAATCCGCGCCGTACTCGTGCGCGAGGTCCTTCTCCTCGAATTGAATCGCCACGATGATGTACGCAGTCGTCATCGCGGCGAAGCCGAAGTGTGCGATGGTCATGTTCGGCGTCGACCAGAACGCGATCAGGAATCCGAGGTACAGCGGATGGCGGACGAAGCGATAAGGCGCGGGCGTTGCGAATTGCACTTTGGTGTAAGGACGGCCCATCAGCGCGAGCCACACCTGGCGCATTCCGAAGAGATCGAAGTGGTTGATCAGGAATGTCATGACCAGGACTTGCGCCCATCCGTACGCGAACACGATCCAGAGAGCGATGCGGGCGGCCGGCTGCGTCACCAACCAGACCTGCCCGCCTAACGGACGCCATTGCCAGCAGAGAAGTCCGAGCGCCGCGCTCGCGAAGAGAACGTACGTCGAGCGTTCGATCTCCGGCGGCACGATGCGCGTCCATCGCTCCTTGAACCAGCGGCGCGCCATCACGCTGTGCTGCACCGCGAAAATCGTCAGCAGCGCGGCGTCGATCGCAATCGACTGCGCCAGCGGACCGACCGGTGCGCCATCCAGACGCGTCGGCACGAAGAAGCCGCCGACAAACGCGATGGCGTACAAAAAGGTCGCGAGAAAAATAACGTATGCGGTGAGGCCGTAAGCGAAGAAAAGCGCTCGTTTTAGCATGCTTTCACATTGCAGCCGCCGGGAGCCGGACGCGATAGGACGACTGTCCCGATCCGATAGAATCGGGGCGAGACACGTAGGACGAATGTCCCGGCAGACCATCCGCTACCTCGTCACCTCCGACGGCGTCCGCATGGCGTGGGCCGAGGCGGGCAGCGGACCTCCGCTGGTCAAGGCGTCGAACTGGCTCTCCCATCTCGATCTCGATTGGGAAAGTCCTGTCTGGCGACACTGGCTGCACTTCTTCTCCGATCATTTCCATTTCATCCGCTACGACGAGCGCGGATGTGGCATGACCGATTGGGATGCATCGAATCTCTCGATGGAGCGGTGGACCGACGATCTGGAAGGCGTCATCGACGCCGCGCATCTCGACGAACCCGTCACACTCCTCGGCATCTCGCAGGGCGCTTCGACCTGCGTGTCGTATGCGGTCCGCCATCCGGAGCGCGTTTCGCGGCTGATTCTGTACGGCGGTTACGCGCGCGGCGTGTTCAAGCGCGGACAACCCGACAGCGAGAGTGAGTACCGCGCGATCATCGAGCTGGCACGCGTCGGATGGGCGAAAGACAATCCGGCGTTTCGCCAGGTGTTCACTTCGCGATTCATTCCGGGAGGCACCGAGGAGCAGATCCAGTGGTTCAACGATCTGGTGCGGAAGACGACGTCGCCGCAGATCGCAGCGCCGATTCTCGAGAATCGCGGATACGTCGACGTGGTCGACCTGCTCGACAAGATCCACGTACCGACTCTCGTGCTACATGCCAGCAATGACGCCGTGGCGCCGCTCGCGGAGTCAAAGCTTCTCGCATCGCGAATTCCGAATGCCGAATTCGTGGAGCTCGACTCGCGCAATCACGTCCTGCTCGAGCACGAGCCGGCGTGGAAGCGGTTCTGCGAAGCGGTGCTGGAGTTCACGGGAGGAGGAAGTCGCGAGCTGCCGTTCGCGTCGCTTTCGCCACGCGAGCGGGAGATTCTGTCGCTGCTTGCGGAGGGCCTCAGCAATGCGGAGATCGGGTCGCGACTCGGCATCAGCGAGAAGACCGTTCGCAATCAGCTTTCGAAGTTGTTCGACAAGCTGGGCGTGTGGACACGGGCGCAGGCGATTGTGTTTGCGAGGGACAGAGGATTCAAGTAGGGGGCGACGGGGAATGTTGAATGTTAAATGTTAAATGTTGAATGGCGACTCGCGTCATTCAACATTCAACATTTAACATTCAACATTCCTCGTCCCGTTCTCTCAGTGTTCACTCGCTTCTCATATAGTTCCCGTATGTCCTCCCCCATCCCCGACCCGCCCACCCAATCCTTCTGGGACGCCTCGCGCACGCTGCGCGAGATCCTCGCGCGCAAGCTTTCGCCGTCTGATTTCGCGTCGGCGGAACCGCGGCTCCGCGAGATGGGCGAGCTCGCGGTGCGCGTCGTCGCGCCGCTCGCCGCGATTGCCGATCGCGAGTCGCCGCGGCTCGTTTCGAATCGCATCGAGTACCACCCGTCGTATCGCGAGATGGAAGCGATCGCATATGGGTCAGGGATGGTTGCGTCGAAATATGAATCGAATCCTTCGCATCTCGTCTCATTCGCGCAGGGCTATCTCTTCGCAATGGCGGAGATGGGCCTCTACTGCCCGGTGTGCATGACCGACGGCGTCGCCCGCGTCGTCTCGCGTTTTGGGACGCCCGAGCAAATCGCGCGCGTCGTTCCGCACATGGGCGCGCGCGACGCGGCGCAACGTTGGACCGGCGCGATGTTCGTCACGGAGCAGGCCGGAGGCTCGGACGTCGGCGCGAACGCAACGATCGCGCGAAACGGACGCCTGACGGGATTCAAATGGTTCTGCTCCAACGTCGACGCGAATGCGGTGCTGATCACGGCGCGTCCCGAGGGAGCGTCGGCGGGGACGAAGGGGCTGCGAACGTTTCTTTTGCTGTCACGCGAGGGCGTGCAGATCGAGCGTCTGAAGGTGAAGCTCGGCGTGCGCTCCATGCCAACCGGTGAAGTGCGGCTGACAGATGCGCCGGCGGAGGAGATCGGCGGATTCGGCGCGATGCTGGAGATGATGAATCTGTCGCGGCTCTACAACGCCGTCGCGTCAGTCGCGGTGATCGGACGCGCGATTCACGAGGCGCGCTATTACATCGAAAGGCGGCGCGCGTTCGGACGTCCGGTCATCGAGCATCCGCTGGCCGCGGATACCTTGCACGATCTCGAGGACAGACATCTCGCGGCGATGTTGCTGACATTCGAAACGATCGACGCGCTCGAGCGCGCTGATCACGGCGATGAAGAATCCGCACGGCTACAGCGTGCGCTGATCCCGATCGTCAAGGCGGTCACCGGAAAGCTGGCGGTGCCGTGCGTCTCGGAAGCGATGGAGCTGATCGGCGGGAACGCCTACATCGAGGAGTCGCCCCTGCCGCGCATGCTGCGCGATGCGCAGGTGCTGCCGATCTGGGAAGGGACGACGAACATCATGGTGCTCGACGCGCTGCGCGTCGCGCGCAAAGAAGGCGGACACGAGATCATGCTCTCGCGAATCCGCAGACATTTTCCGCGCGAGGCCGAAGAGATCGGCGCAGCTTTCGCCGACCTCGACGAGCGAGGGGCGCGCGGGTGGGTAGGTCGCCTGGCGCGCGCGTTCGAGCTCACGCTGCTCGCGGAGATGGGCAAGACCGATGCGGCCGAGCGGCTGCTCAGAACCGACGGCCGGTACGCGGCACCGGGACTGCTTTCGCCTTCAACACCTGACGCGCGATGAAGAGCGTCAGCACTGCTCCGATGATCGTCACGATGACGCTCATGATTGTTCCAGCCGCGGAGGTCATCATCATGCGCGAAATCAGAACCGCAACGCAGGCTCCAACGCCGCCGCCGATGAGATCAACAGCCACTCCATGTTCGTTTCCCTTGATGTACTGCCCTGCAACGAATCCAACGACTGCGCCGATGATGACAACTAATAGATAGGACATTTTCTCAAGCTCCGTTTCCAAAAAATAGAAAAAGGGCGGCTTCGCGCCGCCCTTCCCTCTTGAAACTACGCCGTTGCGACGTATTTGTGGCTGGTCGAGGTCGAGACCTCGTAGGTGCGAACTTCGGGTGAGCCGGTGATGAAAGGCTCGAGAAGCTTGACGATCTGAGGATCCGTGTCCTTGGTGTAGGCGTCAAGCTGCGCCTTGTCGTTCCACAGCGAGATTCCGAGGGTCTCGTCATTCTCGCGGAACATGGTGATCTGATCGCGGAAGCCATTGGCTTTGCGAAGGATCGGAAGGATTTCTTTCTCGAACTTCGAGGCGACTTCCTTCACGTGATTGGGCTTGACCTTGAAGGTGACGTTGCGTGCAAACATGTTTGAAGCTCCTTTCCTGGGGTCCAAAGAGCGGAGCGAGTCGGGATTCTGCCTTGGTTCAGGATCAGGACTGTGATCAATGGGTTCTTGACGACAGGCGGATCGTATTCGACTTTACCATTTTTGTCAAGTTACAGAACACATTCATTACTGTATAATCATTTTGGTTAAGTCATGGACTTCTCATTTGTGGTTCGGCGGCGTCTCGAAGAGCTGGGGCTCGATCAACGTGATCTGGCCAACAGGGCCGAGGTGACCGAGTCGTACATCTCGCAATTGCTCGGACGCAAGAAGCTGCCGCCTCTCCCCAATCGCACCGATCTCTACGACAAGATGAGCCGCGTCCTGGGATTGACTCGCGACGAGCTGGCGCGGCTGGCGGCGATCGAGCATCACGAAGCCCTGGATCAGAAATGGGTCGAGCCGCCTGCTCCGCGTTTCGGGCCGATGCGCGAGCTGGTCCTGCGCAAGTGCAATCACGCGCGCCAGCGCCAGATGCGCGACATCTTCGAGAAACAGCCCTTCGGCGAGCTGGAACAGCTCATCACGCGGACGCTGATCGAGGTCGTGCGCAGCGAGGCCCGCAATCACGCCGACGACGAGACTTGGGTCCGCTCGATTGCGAAACGCGGCCGCAACAGCTACCGCGAGATGCGAGTCCGCATGATCGATCTGCTCGACAGCGATCCGCGCGCTTCCATCGGCGATTTCTCCTCGTTTCTCGATCCGCTCATCGCAGCGTGGGACTACGACCTCGATGACTTCACGCTCGAAGTCGAGCTGCCAACCGGCGGGGTTCGCAAGTTCGCCTTCCGCGAAGAGATTGAAGAGACGTCCGAAGAGGAGTCGGGATTTCGCAAGTTCCTCAAGGATCCCAATCTCAACTCCGGCGCGACGCCCGAGGAGATCGAGTTTTTGCGGCGCATGCGATTTCCATCAGGCGGACGGCCGACGGCCATCTTCTATTACCGCACGCTGCAGAATCTGCGCGACCCGCTGCACTTCAAGCCGCGATAGGGATTGGCGGGCCGCCGGGTTACGGCGGCCCGCCTAACAACCTTGTAAGAGC
>DATBSF010000355.1:0-5146 GCA_036559905.1 Thermoanaerobaculia bacterium
ATGCGGCCTAACGCCTCGCGATCGTCGGGCAGAAGGCCACGCCTGACATCATCGCCGAGGAGATTGCAGACCAGGCGGCGGAAGTATTCATGGCGCGGGTACGACAGGAAGCTGCGCGAATCGGTGATCATGCCGACGAAACGCGCGAACAGACCCATGTTCGACAGCGAGCGCATCTGCGCCGTCATGCCGTCGAGCTGATCGAGGAACCACCACGCGGAACCGTACTGCATCTTGCCGGCCACCGAGCCGTCCTGGAAGTTGCCGATCATCGTGGCAATCAGGTCGTTGTCGCGAGGATTGAGGTTGTAGAGGATCGTCTTCGCGACCTGACTCTTCTGCTCGAGACGATCGAAGAATCGGGACAGCGGCCGCGCCATTTCGAGATCGCCGATCGAGTCGAACCCCGAATCGCGTCCGATCGATCGCAGCTTGCGAGTGTTGTTGTTGCGCATGGCGCCGAGATGGAATTGCTGGACCCAGCCGCGCGCGTGATCCATGACCGCGAAGCGATGCAGCAGCGCAGATTTGTATCGTCGCACCGCGTCTGGCGCTGCGAATTTCCCCGCACGCGCGCGATCGAATGTCGACGCGACCTCGGCGTCCGACCATTCTTCTGCATAGATCTCCTCGAGGCCATGATCGGACATCCGACAACCTGCTTCGTGAAATGCCGCGTGCCGGCGATCGAGCGCCTCGAGCATCTGCGCGAAATTTCCGATCGAGATCCCGGAGGCCGCTTCCAGTCTCTCCAGCCAGGCATTGAATGCATCCGGATCTTCGACAGCCAACGCCATGTCAGGACGCCAGGTCGGGACAACGCGAACATCGCCGTCGCCTTTCGCCAGCACCTGATGATGTTCGAGCGAGTCCGCCGGATCGTCGGTCGTACCCACGAGGGCAACGCCGAATTGGCGGAGCAGACCCTGCGTCGAAAACTCCGGCTGCTGCAGCAGCGCGTTGCAGCGATCGTAGATCGACCGCGCGTTGCGCTCGGAGAGCAGTTCGGTGATGCCGAACGGACGCTTCAGCTCCATGTGCGTCCAGTGATAGAGCGGATTGCGCATCGTGGACGGCACCGTGCGCGCCCAAGCCTCGAATTTTTCCCAATCGGACGCATCGCCGGTGCAATACCGCTCATCGACTCCATTGGTCCGCATAGCGCGCCACTTGTAGTGATCGCCTTCGAGCCAGATCTCGGCGAGCGAACGGAACTGATGATTGCGAGCGATATGCGCCACCGGGAGATGGCAGTGATAGTCGATGATGGGGAGATGCTCGACGAAGCGGTGATAGAGATCCCGGGCGACGTCGGTCTCGAGGAGAAAATCGTCGTGAATGAACGGCTTCATGGCTTCTCCTTTACGCGAAGGATTGTCTCGAACGTGAACCTGGTGGCCGGCGGCGCGCTGATCACGACCTGATGGCCGCGCTCCTCCGTTGGTCCCTCGGTGAGCGAACCGGGACGACCGGGGACTTTGACGAGCGTTGGACGCGTCTCGAATTTCGCCGCGCCGGGTCGGCGAACGATGACCTCCATGGCATCCGTTGCGAACCCGCTCGAGATTTTCTCGAACGGAGTGTCCGCATTCAGATACCACTCGACCTTCTTCGGCTCGCGCGTCTCGATCCGGTCGCGAATCTGAAGCGAACGTTTCGGACCGAGGATGACTTCTCGCCGGAAGCGTTCGAGCTCCGCCTCTTTCGGATAAGCGCCGGCAGCCTCACCGACGATCCGCGTCGGCGTGGCCTCGACGATCCGGATTCGGTCGAGCGACTCGCGCGGCATCCCAGCCCATACATCGAATTTTCCCTCGTTGCCCTGCCCGATGTCGCCAACTGTGATCGTGTTGTGAGTCCGCGAGCGCGACATGCCCGAGTATCCCGTGTCTCCGGTCAGGTAACGACCCGCTGCCCAGAAGATGAAGCTGTTCGCATCGGGATGCGCGTGCCCGTCGCTCTGATTCCATTCCGGGACCTTTGGTAGCAGCGCCAGCGCGCGATGCCCTTCCGGCGGACCTGCTTTGAATGCAAGGACAGTCGCGTCTTTGTCCCACGATGTTCGGATGTACGCCACGCCGGAATCTTCGAAATGATGTCGCACCGGAATTCGACTCATCGGAGCAGCTTTCAAGGATGGATCGCGCCAGATCAGCGTCCAGTATTCCTCGTGGTTGCTCTGGCCGAAATCGCGGAGGCGCTCAGCAACGGCTTCCGTCTCCGGATCGCGCAGGCGAGCGGCGACCCGATAAAGGATGTTGTAGTTGCTGCGGAGCCGGCCGTCGGGATAGACGCGAGGGTAATCATCGCCTTTGTGGAGGCGCGTGATCGGTCCCTCCCAGATGTCGCCGAAGTCGACCACTGTTTGTCCGTCCGGAAGAATCGAGTGCGCGACGTACAACTTCCAGTTTCGAAAGACGCCGCGATCCCAGAGACTCTCGCCGGTCGTGTGCTCCCAGGCGTCGAGAAAGTGGACGAGCCACGGCGCAGAAAATGTCCAGTACTCGAAGCCCTCGTAATAGTGGCCGTCGGGACTGAGCAACTGCCCGGCGCGATGATGATGCGCGCGCGCGAGCGCCGCCCATTGCGGCGCGTTTTTTGACTCGCCGATCAGCGCCAGAGCCGCGATGCCGAGTCCCGAAGTGGTGATGAAGTCGTGGTTCTGCGTGAAGCTGAGCTTCTTCTTCGAAGCGAAGTGGTCGTACACCAGACCCGCATGACGCTCGAGCGAACTCCGGATCCGCTGTCGCTCCGCCTCCGTCAGATCGTGATAGAGAAGATCGTAGGCCCATCCGATCGCGTAGAGAAGATGACCGGCGGCCAGGTCGACGTTGGGCAGGTTGTACGTGTAGCCCCACGGCTCGTAGTCGATCGCCGCGAAAATCCACCGGCGCGCGGCATCGAGGTACTCCGGCTTCTTCTCCACCGCATACGCCAGACTGACCTCGGCGATCGCGTATGCAACAGTGTTCTGTGAGCGCCGTTCCTGCGGTCCGGGCGGCTTGGGCGGCTCTTCCTTGAGCGCCGCCAGATTCGCGATCACGCGCGACCACTCTTCGCGATGTGTGGTGCGCGCGCGTTGGCGTAACACCTCCAGCTCCTCGGCGGTCACGAAGACGCGCGGATGAATTCCCTCGAGCTGGGGCTTCAGTCGCACAGGTTGTGCGAGCAGTTCTGCGAACGGCGGCGGTTGGGTTTGAAGCGATGCCGCGAGAAGAAGGACGGCGACAATCATGCTGGCACCTCCGACATGCGCTGCACGGGAGTAATGCGTCCCGACAGCAGAAAAAGAAGCAGGGTTCCTATCGGGCCGAGAAAACCGGCAACCGTGAAAACAGGCGTGTACGAGAAATGATCGACAACCCAACCAGTCCCAAAGATGAAAATCATGCTGCCGATCCCCGCCCCCACCCCGCCCAGCCCGGCTACCGACGCCACTTCGGTCTGCGGAAAAAAGTCGCTGGGCAGCGTCTGCACGTTGTTGATCCACACTTGAAAAGCGAACAGCACGACGCACATCAGCGCGAGGGCTGTCATCGCGCGATCAGCGCGGACGGCGAGAATCCCGGCCGGCATGAGCAGAGCAGCGCCGAGGATCACGGCTTTGCGCGCGCGATCGACACTCCATCCGCGCGCGATGAGATGTCCGGAAAGCCAGCCGCCGGATAGCGATCCGATATCCGCCGCCAGGTAGGGAATCCAGGCGAAGAGTCCGATCTTCGCGAGGCTGAAGCCGCGCGCGTCGTTCAGATACTTCGGGAGCCAGGTGATGTAGAGCCACCACGTCGGATCGGTGATGAAACGCGCAATGACGATTCCCCACACCTGACGGTGATGCAGCAGACCGGCAAAACCGCGCGTTGCATCCACCGAAACGGCAGCGCTTTCGACAGGTGCATTTCGATACACACCAAGCCACAGCGGCAACCACAACAGACCAAGAGCTCCGGTCAGCAGAAACGTCGACTGCCAGCCGTAATGCAGCTGGAGATAAACGATCAGCGGCGGTGCGACGACAGCGCCGAGCGCCGCGCCGCTATTGAAGATTGCCATGCCGAACGCTCGCTCCCGTACCGGAAACCATTCCGCAATTGCTTTGGCAGCGCCCGGCCAATTGCCCGCTTCACCGAGACCGAGGATGAATCGAAAAATGCTCAGGCTGAAGAAACTGCGGGCGGCAGCGGTGGCCATCGCGGCCAGCGACCAGATGGTGACCGACACCGTGAAGCCCAATCGCGTTCCGATGCGATCGTAAAGACGACCCGACAGCGCCTGACTCACGGTGTAGGCGAGCAAAAACCACGTCGCGATTGTGCCGAATTGGAGGTTGGAAAGGCCGAGATCCTTCGTGATCACGGGCGCCAGAACGGAGATGGTGAGACGGTCGATGTAGTTGATCAGAGTGACGAGGAAAACGAGACCGACGATCACCCAACGCAGACGGGGATCTTTCATCGCATGTGCATCCCGCCGGTGATGTCGATCGTCTCTCCGACGAGATACGCGCTGTCTTCACTCGCCAGGAACGCGATGACTCGCGCAACGTCTTCAGGAGTGCCGGCGCGACCCAGCGGGATTGTTTTTGTGATGTTCTCGAACGTCTGCCGCGGCGTAAAGCGCTCATGAAAGTTCGTCGCATCGATGAGCGCCGGTGCGACAGCGTTGACGCGGATTCCGCTCGGCGCGAGCTCTTTGGCGATCGCCTTGGTGAACGAGATCAGTCCACCCTTGGCAGCGGCGTATGCGAAAGCGCCGGGCCCTCCGCCGTTGTGTGCTGCCAGCGACGACACATTCACGATGGCACCGCGCTGACGCGCGATCATTCCGGGCGCCACTGCCTGCGTACAAAAGAACGCACTCGACAAGTTGACGTCGAGAATGCTGCGCCACAACTCTTCGTCCATCTCGACCAGAGTGCGCCGCTCGACGAGATCGCCGGCGTTGTTAATGAGGACGTCGACTTTTCCGAACCGTTCCTCGACACGGCGTACGACGTCGCGTGCTCCATCCAATTGCGAAAGATCCCCTTGAAAGGCCTCGGCCTTTCTGCCCATCTTTCTCAACTTTTCAACGGTGCATTTCGCTCCCTCTCCGTTTCGAAAGTAATGGACGGCGACGTCCATCCCCAGTTCCCCCAAACACAACG
>DATBSF010000356.1:0-12699 GCA_036559905.1 Thermoanaerobaculia bacterium
CCGATCGACTCATTGAGAATCTTGCTGAATGACGGCCCGACGATCGCCAGCTGCCCCTGGGCGTAAGAACGGCTGAGCGATTCACTGACGGCGCTGCTTTGCGCGAACGGATTGTCGGTCGGCAGAAGACTCGAGGTGTAGTAGGTCTCGCGCGCCGAGATCTGCGGCTTGATCGAGAACCATGGCGGCGACGGAATCTGCATCGACACCGTGGGAAAGATGTCGCCGCGGTAGTAGTTCGCGGATGGGCCGCTCACCAGGCCGTTCGTGATCAGGTGTGAAGCCGACGACTCCATCGAAAAGTAGACCGGCGATCCGAAAACGCGCTGGGGATAAATGCGGTACTGCAGCGATGGCAACTGCTCGAATCGCTGTTTTGTGAGCGGCGAATTGAGATCTGCCGGATCGGTGTGACCGAGGATGATGTCGCGCCGGTCGGCGAGGAGGTTGACGGAGTACGTCGACGTGTTCTTCGTCAGATATGCCGATGAGTAAATCTGCGACAGCGTGTGCAATCGCGCATCGTTATCGTAGTTGCGGAAGAAATCGAGATCGGAGATGTCCTCGACGTCCACGACACCGCGAAAACCTCCCGGCAGATTTTCCTGCGAGTGTTTGTACGAATATCTCCACTGCTCTTTCTTGGCAGCCGAATCGTGGACGACGTATCCATTCAGCTCGCCGAGCTTCACATCGGATGAAGGCAGATATCGGAGATCGATTCCGAATCCGTTGTAGCCGTTCTTGTTGAGGTCTGCGTACAGGGTCGTGTCGACCGAGTCGCCGAACGGAATGAAATAGCCGAACTGGAAACGATTGCCGAAGCAGTGCGCGCTATTGGGATCGCACGACTGAAACATGACGCGCGGAATCAGGAAGCCCCGGCTGCGATCTCCTTTTGTCGGCCACACGAGATGCGGGAGCCACAGCACCGGCACGCGACGGATGCGAAATGACATGTTGCGCATCCGCGCGTAATCGTCGAGTGTGACATCGGCGCGCGCCACGTGGATCGACCAGGCGGGGGAATCGAGCTCGCATGAAGTCAGGATGCCGTTGGTCAGGCGGTATTTGTCGTCATCGAGCTTCTCGAGCTTCTCGCCCGTGAAATACATCGCCGGCTCCATGCTGCCGGTCGCGTTGAAGAAGGTGCCGGTCTTCGAGTCGAGATTGAAAATCGCCTGACTGCCTGCCAGACGTGTGGTGCCCTGATCGAGGATGACGTGGCCCTGCGCGGTGACGTCGCTCGTCCGCTTGTTGTACGTCATCTTGTCGGCCGTGAATTTGATGTCTTCGTACTTGATCTCGACGTCGCCCTCGAGAATCGCGTACTCGTCTTTTTCGAGCGTCTGACGGTTCGCCTTGTACTGGACCTCGCCGCCTTTCTTCGGCGGCGTGAAGAGCTGGAACTTCCCCTTCTTCGGAAGCGTCTGCTTGTAGTACTGCGCTGCCGGCCCCATGTCTTTGGCCTGCGCGAGGAGGGTGGGAGCGGCGAGACAGCTGAGGAAAAAAACGAGAAGACGTCTCGTCATTTGCTGCGAGCCATTGTATCCGACCGCACGTCGGCGGAATTCGCCGCCGTGACAACATCGCGATCGATTTTGCTCATCTCCTGAATCTGCATGCGCAGTTTGATGATCTCCACCTGATAAAGACGCGCGATGTCATCGGGACGGTTTCGCTGCTGCCGTTTTCGTAACGCGATCTTGTTCGCCAGCCGGACGAACTCTCGGTGCGCCTTGCGATCGGCCCAGCCGCCGCTGCCGAGACGCAGGAGCGGGTGGGCGGTGCGGCGGACGTCGGAATCGTTGACAAATCCGAGTGACGCTTCGTGGCTCAGTTCCGCGCGCACGTCGGGCCACTGCTGAAAGACCGTCACGACGGCGATCAGCGGAATGACGATCACAGTCGCGATCGCTGTGATGCGATCGTTTCGAACGAAATGCGGAATGTAGGCGACCACGATCGCCGCAACGCCCGTGGCAATGTCGATGAGGATCTGTCGCAGACGATCTGTCACGTGAAATGCGGCGAACGTGATGCCGAAGCCGGCCACTGCCCCGGCCAGCAAACATTCCGCGAGGACGCGGAGCTCGGTCTCGCTGTGGATCACGAGCGCGATCGCCGCCGTCGCTCCGCAGGCCGTGCCGAGCAGCATGCCGTCGATCGGCTCGCTCTCGTGGCCCGTCAGACGCACGTACAGGGCAGCCAGTGTCAGCACGATCGCAATTGCGAACGGCGCCGAGGTTCCGATCAATCTGAGGATGACGCCGCTTGCGAGACCCGCCAGCAGCGGCGTCGTCCAGATCTCGAGGTTTCCGTCGAGGGTCTTGAAGAATCGGACGGCGATCAGGCTGACGACTGCGGCGATGATCAAAACCAGAGCGAGGACGGGATCGGTCACGGCTGCGTTCGGACTCCGATCTCGTTGAAGCGAACAGGATGCCGCGCGAAATACTGCCGCGACCGCTCGATGTCCTGGTGGATCTGGTGGTTCAGCTCGAGCGCCGAGCGGAACTGCTGCTCGCGCCGGAGCAGGTGATGAAAATACAACCGGACCATGTCGCCGTAGACGTTGGAATCGAAGTCGAAGATATGGCTCTCGATTGTCAGCGCGTAATTCTCATACAGCGTCGGGCGGACCCCAATGTTCGTCACGCTCTCGAATGATCGCGCGAAGCTTTCGAATCGAGAGGTGGTCGTGTAGACCCCTCCGCCCGGATGCAGCTCATTCGCCGGCTCGATGTTGACGGTCGGGAATCCGATCTTGCGTCCGAGGCGGCGCCCGGTGACGACGCGGCCGTCGACGAAATACGTGCGTCCGAGGGCCAGCGCCACGGCGCGCATGGCGCCTTTGTTGATCGCATCGCGCACGATCGAGCTCGAAACTCGAATCCCGCGGATGCGCACTTCTTCGATGCCGTGGACCGCGAAGCCGTGACGCTCGCCGGCGGCCTGCAGCTTCGCGAGATTTCCCTCACGGCCGGCGCCGAAGCAGAAGTCGCGTCCGATGCGGACCTCTTTCACCTGCAGCGCTGAAACGAGGAACTCGTCGATGAAGCGATCGGCAGTCCACCGCGAAAATTCGTGCGTGAAGGGAATGACCAGCATCGCGTCGACATGCATCGATCGCAACAGCTCCTCCTTTTGCGAGAGGGTCAGGATCTGCTTCGGAACGCGATCGGGAGCGACGATCGACAGCGGATGCGGATGGAACGTGATGACGGTCGATGGCCGCTGCGTCGCGCGCGCCTGTTCGACGACGCCGCGGATGATCTCCTGATGGCCGATGTGCATGCCGTCGAAGTTGCCGATTGTCGCGATGCAACCGCGCGGTAGATCAGTCTGCCGCAGTGGGTCGTGAAGAACCAGCATTGGGCGCGTAGCTTACCGGTAGACCAGATGTCCGTCGACCACGCGTGCAACGGGATTCATCACATGTCTCTGCGAAGCGCCCGGTCCGAGGATGTGGATGACTTCGTGGCCGCGGCGGGTGAGCTCGTCGGCGACAAGGTTCCGGTGACACTTCCACGGCACTGCTTCGGCGCACATGATGGCAGTCGGAACATCCGACTCGAGCAGGCGGTCGAGGGCGTTCTGAAATTCGGCGGTCGCCATGTGATCGGCATAGCCGCGGAATTGATCGTTTCGCCAGGCGGTGTTCGGCGAATCGGGAAGGGGAACGCGGCGGCCTCCCAGTTCGACGACGTGCACGTATTCGATCCCCGCCTTTGGAAGCGAGTTTGCGAGCGACTCACGCGAGAAATGCGGATAACGCCGCGAACCCGGGAAGCGTCGTATGTCCGCCAGCCGTCGTACGCCGTGCTCTTTGAGGAGACCGATCAGCTCGTCAAGCGGCCGCGTCGAATGCCCAATGGTGTAAACACGCATGCTCTGTGCTCTCTGTGCCTCTGTGGTGAACGATTTTTCGCCACAGAGGCACAGAGTACACAGAGAGAATCACCGAATAAAATGAGTAGGTTGAAAGGTTGTCAGAGTACCTGTCATGCCCTCGTACTACGCCGATCACGCGCAGCAGCTGAAGCGAGACCTCGCCGCCGAATTATCGGCTGAGGACCTGCGCCGGCTGCATCAGAAGAAGCCGTGGCTTCACGCCCTGATTGCGATCCTCAACGTCGGCGCTATCGTCGGATCGGCATTTGCGATCGTCCAGTTTGACCACTGGTACCTGTGGCTGCCGTTCGCGTTCCTGGCTGGATTCGCCGTGTTCGATTTCACCGTCCTGCTGCACGAAGTCGTGCATCGCGCGGTCCTGCCGTCCTCGAACGATCGCACGTATCGCATTCTCGGCCTGCTCTACGCGATGCCGAGCGGAATCTCCGCATCGCAATTCACGCGCTGGCATCTCGATCATCACGCCGGGCTCGGATCGTACGAAGAAGACCCGAAGCGCCACTATCTTTCGCCCAAGAAGAATGCGCGATGGCTGAAACTGCTCTACTTCACGCCCGCGCTCTTCCCGATTTATTTTCGCGCCGCGAAAAAGGAGACGGTGTCCTACGAACCCGAGCTCCAGAAGCTCATCGCACGCGAGCGCACGGCGACGATTCTTTTTCAGCTCGCGATTCTCGCTGCCATCGCGTTCATCGGCGGCCCCTGGATTGCGTTCAAGCTGTACGTCGTGCCGATCTTCTTTGTCTTCCCCATCGCCTTCGCCCTCAATCGCCTCGGCCAGCATTACGACATCAATCCTGACGATGCGGCGCAGTGGTCGACGCTCGTGAAGGGTTCATGGTTCTGGGATCCGATCTTCCTCTTCTCGAACTACCACCTCGAGCACCATTACTTTCCCGGCGTCCCGTTCTACAACCTTCCGCGCCTCCAGAAGTTGTTGATGCCGTTTTACGAGAAGCGCGGCATGACGGCGCACGGTTACGGCGAGCTGCTTTGGAACTGGCTGATCCTCAACCGCAAGCCGCATAGCCGGTGGGAGGAAGTTCCGGCGTCGGCCGCGGCCGTCGCTTCTGCCGAGTAGAGATTTTCACCACAGAGGACACAGAGTCCTATAGCAGCCCGCTGAGCACGAAATCCGCGACCTCGTCCGACTGATCGGCGAGCGAGTAATCTTTCTCCGACAGGATCCACGACGTCACCATTTCATCGACGATCCCGAAGATCGCTTTCGCGACGAGCTGCGGATGCAGGTTGCGCCGGAAGATACCTTCGCTCTGACCCTGCTCGACGATCTTGCGCAGGATGTTGAGGTAGTCGGCGATTTCCTGATGCGACAGCAGCGCCATGAACTTGAGGCTGTGGCGCAGCTCGACCTGCGCGACGATCGCCAATGCGCGGTCGCGACCGAGGGTCTCGAGGTGGTGGCGAATCGCGATGCGAACGCGCTCCTCGGGGCGATTCAAATTCGCGACGTCGCGCTCCAGCGACTGCAGATAATTGCGGGTGTGCTCGCGGAAGATGCTGGTGAGAAGATCTTCCTTGCCGTCGAAGTAGAGATAAATCGTTCCGTCCGCAACACCTGCCGCACGAGCGATTTCCGAGACCTTGGCATTGAAATACCCGCTCTGCGCGAAGACGTCGGTGGCCGCGCGCAGGATGCGCTCTCGCTTGCTCTGGAGACGCGGAACTTCTGCTGTGATCGGGGAAGGACTCTGGCGCGCCATCTCTGAATGAATGCTCATTCAGGAGAGGGTGAAAGTCAAGGCGGCGCTCAGCGCACGCACGAATTCCTCATCCCGCGGATCGCGCACGCGGCCCTCGATGATGTCCATGACGGCCGCCCGATCGAGCGATTCGCGCACCGGGTAAATATGCACGTGCAGATGCGGCACCGCGATTCCCAGCTTCAGCATGATCGCGCGGCCGGCGTGCGTCGTCTTCAGCAGCGCGCGCTCCGTCATCTGATGAACGCGCCAGAAATGCGCGAGCTCTTCCTCGCTGAGCTCCGAAATGTTTTCGACGTGGCGCTTCCAGATCACCATCGCGTGCCCGCGCACTGCCCAATCCTCATGCAACGCGACCGCAGCGCGATCGTCGTTGTAGACGAGCTCGAGCGAGTTAAGATGCCCGCAAAAAAGACAGGAGTCGTTCATGTTTCTTCCGACTGCGGCGCTTCTCATCGTCGCCGCCATCGAGCCGGGCCTCGGTAAAGTTCATTTCGCTACCAGCACGAAAAACGCCGGCGCGCAGCGCTATTTCGATCAGGGAATGGCGTATCTGTACGGATTCAATCACGAGGCGGCCGTGAAGTCTTTCGAGCAGGCCGCGAAGCTCGATCCAAATCTCGCGATGGCCGATTGGGGCATCGCGCTCGCGCTCGGACCGAACATCAACCTCGACGTCGATCCCGATCGTGAAAAACAAGCTTACGCATCGGTGCAAACCGCACTCTCAAAAGAGGGATCACAGAAAGAGCGCGACCTCATCGCTGTTCTGGCGAAGCGGTACTCGAATGATCCAAACGCCGATCTGAAAAAACTGGCCGCCGATTACAGCCAGGCAATGGGCAAGCTCTCGAAAAAATACCCGGCCGATCTCGATATCGCGACGCTGTACGCCGAAAGCATGATGGATCTGCGGCCGTGGAAATTCTGGTCGCACGATGGGAAACCTGCGCCGCAGACCGAAGAGATCGTGTCGGTGCTGGAGTCCGTCCTGAAACGCAACCCGCAGCACCTCGGCGCCAATCATTACTACATCCACGCGGTCGAAGCGTCTCCGAATCCTCAGCGCGCGCTGAAAGCGGCCGATCGCTTCAACACGCTCGCGCCTGCGTCGGGACATCTCGTCCACATGCCGGCCCACATTTATCAGCGCACGGGGAACTACAGCGGCGCGGCGAAGGCGAACGCAACAGCGGCGGCCGTCGATCGCAAGTTCATCGAGAAGAACGGCAGAGCAGGCATTTATCCACTGATGTACTACAACCACAATCTGCAGTTCGGGTCGGCCTCGTACGCGATGGAAGGGCGATTTGAGGAAGCGAAGAAGATGGCGGACGAATTCGGCGCGACCGGGGTCGCGATGGCGAAAGACATGCCGATGCTCGAAGGCGCGGCAGCGGCTCCCGTCCTGCTGCTCGTGCGTTTCGGGAAGTGGATCGATGTGGTGCGCTTGCCGGCTGCGGAAGCAGGCCCTCTGTCCACAACGCTGTCGCACTTCGCGCGCGGCGTCGCGATGGCGCGGCTGGGCGACATCGCGGGCGCGGAACGCGAGCACACGCAATTCGAGGAAGCGCGCAAGCTACTCGGTGACGATCCGGGCTTCATGCAGAATCCGATGAAGGCGATCGGGCGCGTCGCGGGTGGCGTTCTCGACGGCAGGATTGCTGAGGCCAAAGGCGATCGCGCGCGAGCCTTTCGCGCCTATCGTCGGGCCGTGGAAGCCGAAGATGCGCTCGACTACGACGAGCCGGCCGACTGGTTCTATCCGACGCGCGAGACCCTTGGTGGCGCTTTGATTCGCGACGGTCAATTCGCCGAAGCAGAGAAAGTCTTCAACGAGGACCTTGCGCGCAATCCGAACAATCCGCGGTCGCTTTTCGGGCTCGCCGAAGCGCAGCGCAAGCAGAAGAAGTCGTCCGCAACTGCCGCGGCGCGATTCAAGAAGTACTGGCGCGGCGGGACGCTGCGGATCGAAGATCTGTGATGCGCACGATTCGCTTCGGCCGCACCAACGTCCACGTCCCCGCCGTGTCCCTCGGCACCTGGGGTCACGGCGGGCCTAACATCAGCGAAGGCGCTTCGGTCGGATGGAGCGGCCACGACGATCGGCTTGCGAAGGAAGCGCTGATCGCTGCGTATCGTCACGGCATCACACACTGGGATACGGCCGATGCCTACGGCAACGGTCACGCCGAGGAGCTGATCGGGCAGGTGTTCGGCGAGGTTCCGCGCAAAGAGATTTTTCTGGCGTCCAAATTCGGTTGGGTGAAGGGTCCGTCGAATCACTTCTACGATCCGAACTTCATGCGTTCGCAGTGCGAGCGTTCGTTGCGCAACATGCGCACCGATCGCCTCGATCTCTTCTACTTCCATCACTGCGACTTCGGACCAAACGATCAATATTTCGACGACGCGCTGGCCACAATGCGTCAACTTCGCGACGAGGGGAAGATTCGATTCATCGGCCTTTCCGATTGGAACGGATCGAAGATCATGCGCTTCATCGAGCGCGTCGATCCCGATGTCGTGCAGCCGTTTCGAAACATCGTCGACGATACCTACGCTTCGAGTGGCCTCAAGAAGTGGGTGGATGATCACGATCTCGGCGTCGCCTTTTTCTCTCCCCTGAAACACGGTCTTTTGCTCGGCAAGTACGACCAGCCGCATGAGTTTCCGAAGGGAGACTTCCGGAGCGGGATCCCGGAGTTTCGCGATCGCGCTTTCATCGAGCGCATGCAGCGCGCGCGTGAGGCGACGGCTCGGCGCTTTCCTGACAAGGCAGAGCCCACCTTGCGCGCGGTTGTCGGCGCGCTGCTCACCGGGAACCCGACCGCGACCGTCCTTCTCGGCCAGCGGAACCCGAAGCAGGTTGAAGCGGCGGCGGCGATCGGAGAAGCACTCTCAGACGACGATGCCGCCTGGGTTCGCAACATCTACGTTGGGTCGTGATCGACATCGAACTGGCGCGCGCGTTAATTCAGAATTACCATGTTAGAATTCTGAAGTGAGAAATAAGAAATCCGCATTTACCGTGACGGATCGCGGTCAGGTGACGATTCCTCTGACGATTCGAAAGAAGTTAGGGATCGAACCTGGGACTCGACTGCGGTTCGACACCCAGGGAAACAAGCTCGTGGCGGTGAAAGACACCGGGGACGATCCGGTGGGCGCGGTCTTCGGCGCCGCAGGACACGTGAAGACCGACGCGGTGATCTCGCGTCTCCGTGGCGCCAAACGGTGATCACGGCTGTCGACTCGTCGGTGCTGATCGATATCTTCGGCGCCGACGACAAATTCGGACTTCGCTCCGCTGAACGGATGCGCCGCTGTCTCGCCGACGGGGCGGTGGTTGCTTGCGAATTGGTGTGGACGGAAACGGCGGTTGTCTTCGACCGGGAACACGACTTCCTGGAAGCCATGCGGACGCTCGGCGTTGCCTTCTCTGCGATCGAGCAGAAAACAGCGGTAGCCTCGGCGCACGCCTGGCGCAAATATCTCGCCAGCGGCGGGCGTCGCGGGAGAGTCGCAGCCGATTTCTTGATTGGCGCACATGCCGTCGAGCAGGCAGATCGCCTTCTCACGCGCGACCGTGGTTTTTACCGAGATCACTTTTCGAAGCTGAAGCTCGTCGATCCGACGGCTCAGTAAGCGAGGAGCTCGCGCGCGGCTGCCTCGATCTCGTCTTCACTCGCGAGGAATTCTTCTTCCAGCGGCGGCGAATAGGGGACCGGCGTGTCGAGCGCGCCGATGATGCGAATCGGGGCGTCGAGAAACTCGAACGCCTCTTCCTGAATGATCGCCGCGATCGACTCGCCGACCGATCCGGTCCGCGTGTCTTCCTCAATGATCATGACGCGATTGCAGCGGCGCGTGAGCGCGAGAATCGCCTCGCGGTCGAGCGGCGCCAGGGATCGCAGATCTAATACTGCTGCGTCGACTTTCTCTGCCACGCGCATCGCGACGTGCACATACGCGCCATACGAGATGATCGCGAGCCGATCGCCTGCACGGCGCAGCGCGGCCTTTCCGATCGGAATCGGCTGCGGCGCCGCATCGGCGATCGCCTGCCGAATGCGCGGATCGCGATAGAGCGCGATGTGCTCGTAGTAGAGAACCGGATCGGGATCAGCGACCGCCGAAGCCATCAACGCGCGCGCGTCGTGCGGCGTGGACGGAACGACGATCTTCAAACCCGGCGTCCGATAAAACCACGCCTCGGTATTCTGCGAGTGATACGGACCCGCGTGACGCAGTCCGCCCCACGGCATGCGCAAGACCATCGGCACCGACGCGCCCCATCGATAGTGAATCTTGGCGGCGTTGTTGACGAGCTGATTGAAACCGGTCGCGACGAAATCGTTGAACTGGATCTCGCCGATCGGGCGCATTCCCATGAGCGCTGAGCCGATGCAGACGCCGATCGTGGCCCCCTCGGACAGAATCGAATTCAGGATGCGATCGCCGAACTCGCTCAGCAGCGGCTTGAGAAGAAGAAACGCGTTGCCGTACTTGCCGCCGACGTCCTCGCCGTACACAAACGTGCGCGGATCGTTGCGAAGCGCATCGCCGACGCCGAGCATCACCGCTTCGAGAAACGTTTTGCCCTTGGGATCGAATGGAGGAGCTTCTTCGATTTGCAGAGGAGCAGACAGGAGTGTCTGCTCCGCACTAAACACACCTTGCCGCGCGGCGGCTGCATCTGGCCATGGCGCATCGATCACCGCGCGCGCTTCGCGCTCGACCAACTCCTCGGCCTCGCGTTTCCATCGCTCGATGTCGACGTCGAGCTTTGCGGCGTACGTCGCAATCGGATCGCGTCCGCACCAGAATTCGTAGAGCGCGCGATCGGCGTAGCCGCTATCCGCCAGCGGCGGATACGACCACGATGGCTGCGGGTCTTTGCCGAGGTACAGCATGTCGTCGTGGTGGGCGTGGCCGCACATGCGCATCGCGACCAGCTCGATCAGCGTCGGGCCCGATCCTGCTCGCGCGCGTTCCGCCGCCCACGCGAATGCGGCGGCGATCGCTTCCGGATCCGTTCCGTCGATTGTGATCGCCGGGATACCGTAGCCGATGGCCTTGTCGGCGAACGCGCGCACGGCCGATTGCTCGGCGAGCGGCGTCGCGAGCGCAGTCTGGTTGTTCTGCACGCAGAAAATCGCAGGCAGCTTGCGCGCGGCGCAGGCGTTGATCGCCTCGTGCCATTCGCCGAGGGATGTGCCGCCTTCGCCGATGAAGGAGACAGCAACGCGATCCGATTTCTGCAGCGCGAACGCCATCGCGATGCCGGCGATCGTCAGCGAGGGCGATCCGAGCGGCGCCATCGGCGGAAGGATTCCGTGTTCCCAATCGCCGATGTGCAGATCTTTTCCGTTCATCGGCGGGCCGGCTTTGCCCATCTGCGCGTTCATGACCATCCGCACCGTTTCGGGCGCGTTGTGCATTGCCACCACGGCGCCGAGGTCGCGGATCATCGGGGCGATGATGTCGCCCCCTTTTCCGCGGCGCAGGCGGATGCAGGCCGCGTAGATCGCTTCCTGGCCTAACGAACGAAAGCCTTTTCCCTGAAACGATGTGTTGCCCCAGCGGACTTCACCGCCGGTAAAGAATTGCTTGAGCCGGTTGTCGATCGCGCGGGTGAGAATCATTCCGCGCAGGATCTCGGTCTTCTCGTCAGCGGTCAGCGATTCGGCGATCTCTTCGCGCCGGAAGAATCCGCGGCAGGCGTCGACGACTTCACTAACCGCGTGCTGCAGCCGCTCGCTCGCCGAAACGCCGGGCGTCGTCTCGGGAATCGCGATGCCAGTCATCAGCGCCTCGCGCAGTGCCGGCTCGAAGTCGCCGCCGCGGTCGAAAGCCGCCAGCGACGGTTTGAGCGCGAACGGATGGCGCTCCGCGATGAATGCTGCGAATCGTTCCCGGACGCCGGCTCGGCGCGCCGTTTCGGTGATCGTCACGCAGCGATTTTAAGCGCTTCTGGACTGCGGCGGCTTGCCGCCGCTCTAACGTCGGCAGCCCGCTGCCGACGCCGCGGCAAGCCACGGCGGTGAAAGCGGCGGCAAGCCGCCGCACTCCAGGTGTTCCGCCTTATGCGGAAATTGTCCTTGGCGTTCCGCAGTGCAGGTTCAGAAGATCAGCGTTTTCGGTCGTTCCAGAGAAGTTCGTCGACGCGTTCGGCGATCGTAGCGTCGCCGAGTCCCTTGTCGAAAAGTGGAATCCTAGGGGCCGGAGGAATCTGTTGCCGAAACGCTGCTTCAATCGCCTCGCGAATGATCTCAGCTTGCGATCGCTTCGTCCGGACGGCAACACGTTTCAATTGCCGTTTGAGCTTTTCCGGCAAGTAAATCGTCACCTTCACCATCGTTAACCAGCTATTCCGGCCTGCTCCGCCAGCCACTGCACCATCAGCTCTTCCGCCCAATACTCCGCGCGCCAGGGCACGCTTCCGGCGATGAAGCCGGTATGGCCGCCGGCGCGGCTGATTCGGAATTGCACGGATGGCGAGGCCGCGGCCTGCGCGCGACGGAGCGCTTCCAGCGGGAGGAACGGATCGTCTTCCGCGCTGATGCAGAGCGCGGGGACGGTGATCGCATGCAGAAAGGGGAGCGAGCTGGCCCGCGTGTAGTAATCGTCAGCGTCGCGGAATCCGTGCAGCGGCGCGGTCGAGGCGTTGTCGAAGTCGTGAAAGGTCCTGGCACGCATCGCGCCCGGCACATCGAGTTTCACGCCGAAACGCTCCACCACCGAGACGGTTTTCTGCCGCATCGTCTTGAAAAATTGCGCGGTGTAGAAGCGCCCCGCGCCGATCGAGAGGACGTGCGCGCCGGCCGCCAGGTCGTAGGGGACCGACATCGTCGCGGCGGCCTTCACGAATGTCTGCTGCGGGTTCTCGCCGAGCCATTTGAGGAGCGCGTTTCCGCCTAACGATGCGCCAATCGCAACGAGTGGAAGATCGTTCGGCAGAGTGCGGACGAGAAAATCGAGATCGCGGGTGTCGCCGGAGTGATAGAGCCACGGCGTTCGATTCATCAGCATGCGCGAGAGATCGTTTGGGTCACGC
>DATBSF010000357.1:0-4768 GCA_036559905.1 Thermoanaerobaculia bacterium
ATCTCGCGCAGGACGTAGGCCTCATCGACGACAGGGAATCGCGTGACGAGGACAGCGATCGCGGTCCTGACCGCCGGGGATGCTGCTTCGTCAGCGGCGGCGATCGAAGGCGATTGCGATTCGATCGTCGCGGTGGTCACGGAGCGACCTCTTCGCGTTTTGGAAATCTTGCAATCGCAGCCACGAGGCCGAGGAGAATCCAGAAGTTCCGCTGATAGGCGCCGTGGAGAAAGAGCGCGGTGATCAGATACGCCGCCAGTGCGATCGTCAACGCAGTGGTGATCCCGACGCGCTCCGCCAGTCGTTCACGGGCGCGGCGCAGGGAGATGAGCGCTGCCGCGACTGGCGCGAAAAAGAACAGCAGTCCAAGCGCTCCCGTTTCGGCCGCGATCTGCAGATACAGCATGTGCGGAAATGCCGCCTCTCCACGATCGTGATATAGCGCGGCCGGCGATCCGACGATCAGCGAATAGCGATTGAAATAGGTCGAGTAATTTCCCGCGCCCACGCCGAGAAGGGGATGGTCGCTGAACATTCGCAAGGCCGCGCCGAGGAACAGCTTGCGTTCCTCGATCGATGCGTCGCGCTCTCCGTTCGACGACATCGCATCACGCACGCTGAGCGTGCGTTGGATGACTGCGGGCGGCAGCAGCGCCGCGACGACCATCGCGATCGCGACGGCTGCCACAACGTAGGCCGGCCGCATGCGAACCGCGACGATCAGCATCACGACTATGAGTCCGAGGGCCACGATGGCGCCACGCGAATATGTGAGCAGCGTGCCCGCGACGATCAGCAACGCCGCCGCTGTGTACGCCATCTTTCGAAGCCGCCGCTGTTCCGTGAGCGCAAGGAAGACGGCCAGCGGCAGAATGATCAGCAGGAGCTGCGCGTAAAAATTCGGATCGTCCACCGGACCTGAAGCGCGCGCGATGTCCACGTCGCCATAAACGTTTCCGACTTTGAGCTGCGCGAAGCCGCCGAATTCGTTCCGCGTACCGGTGATCATCTGCATAGTCGTCAGAGAGGCGAGAAACGCGGCCGCAATGGTCAATGCCGCGAACGCGCGCCGAATCGCCGACGCCGTGAAAGCCAGACTTCCGACAAGAAAATAGATCGCCAGACTCTTCACGGCCTCGGTAAGGCGTTCATCGGTCAACGCGACATCGCGCGCCCACAGACTGCTCAGGAACAAGACGAAGCAGTACGCCGCGAGAAAGATGGTCAGCGGCTGAAAAAGAATCTCCGAAGGCTTCAGAGCTCCGCGCAACGCCCATACGAGCAGAGCCATCAGGACGATCAGCGGCTGCAGGATCGATGGGATGGAAAATGCGCGGATGGCGAGATCAGACGCATTCGTGTAGACCACCACGACGAGAAGCGGCAGCGCAAAGCCGACCAGGGCAAGTGGCCACTGAGCCGAAACCGAATTCGCGCGAAGCGGCAGTCGGACGTCGGTCTGAAATGTCTCGGAAGTCATTGCTCAAGCACTACGGACCCGGGCTCAGCACACGACCACCTTTACGTTGCCGGGGCAGCGTTGGTGAGTCTGGTCGTCGGCTTCTCTTGCCGCATGTATGACTTGGCTAAAGCGGCGGCCATCCCTAATAGAAGACCCGCGATCGCTCCTGCGATAGCGACGCGAACGATCCTGGGCGATACCGAACGCGTCGGCGGCGTCGCCTCAGAAACAATGGCAACGCCGTATAGCTTGTACATGGCCCGCGTCTGCTCGGCGAGAATCGGCGGAACGCGATTCGCGATTCTGGCTGCCGTGACGGGGTCGGTTCCCTCGACGTCGATCCGCAGAAGATTTGTATTCGGCAGAACGACGGCGTCGATGGTGTATCCCTGCGTTCCCGGAAAGGCCGCGAAGGCCTGCCGCGTCGTTTCGGGAAGCGAGGCCAGCGCCGCGACTGTGGCAACGATCGTTCGCTGCTGCAGGACTTCAACCCCGCGATACAACTCTCCGGCGTCCATGCGGTCACCGGTTGCCGTGACGCCGGCGATGACGCTCGCCCGGTAATGTTTCGGCTGCAGAGCGGCCAGAAGGGTGGCGAGGATCGTCACCAGCGCGGCAGTCGCGAGGACGAGCAGCCATCGTCGCTGGATCGTCGTTTTGAAAACGTCGGGATCGAAAATGTTGATTGTCGTCCGTTGCGGCGCGCCGACAACGACAGGATCCGCCACTCTGGGCGACTGCGCAGTAGTCGTGTTTCGGATGCTCACGCCGCTCCTCGACCGGTAAAAACGACCGCAATCGTGCGGAAGAGAATCTTCAGATCGAGCCCGAGACTCCAGTTATCGAAATACTTGCAATCGAGCTGAAGCCGCTCCGCTTCCGAGCAATCGCTGCGCCCTTCCACCTGCCACAGGCCGGTGCAGCCCGGCGGCATGCCAAAGCGCGGCAGAACGCTGCGGCGCGGCAGTTTCTCGAGATCCGATTGCAGAAGTGGGCGCGGTCCCACCATGCTCATCGTTCCTTCGAGGACGTTGAAGAGCTGCGGGAGCTCATCGAGGCTGTGCTTCCGAAGAAAACGTCCGACCGGCGTGATGCGCCGATCGTTCTTGATCTTGAGAAACGAGCCGCCGCTCTGTTCGGCGAGCTCTTTCTCTTGCAAGTGCGCGCCGGAGTACATCGTGCGGAACTTGTACATGGAGAACTGATTGCCGCGGAACCCGATCCGGCGCTGCCGGAACATGATCGGCCCTCGGCTCGTCGTCTTGATGAGGATGATGATGAGGAGGAAAAGGGGCGCGAGAAGCGTGATCAAAACCGTCGATCCGATGATGTCCAGCAGACGTTTGATCGCGGCGCCGAAGGGGCGCCGCGTGCAGAGATCGTAGTAGTACGCGCCCCACGTATTGCGGTTGAGAAAGACGATGCCCTTCGCGCGGCGTCGCGATGCGGAGCGTGAAGTTAGTGTTGGTTGGATTGGTCTTCGACCACTGAAAGAGTCGAGCCTTTCGTAATCGAAGTCGTATGTAGTCATTGTCAATGTCCCAGGTCTAACACCGCGGAATTTTTCGCGGCACGAACGGCAAAACTGCAAAACGGTGGCCACTAAGAATGGTAGCGAGCTCGTCGGCTCACATCGCCCACCGATATTGAAGACCGTCGACGACCGTGACGCCGTCCGCGTGATTGAACGTGTGGGTTCCCTTCAGGCCGGGGCGCCAATCCGGAAGGATCGAAGCGACCTCGCGCTCCTCCCAGTGCTCCGGCGTCAGACTGACGATCTGTCGGATCTGGAGCGAATGTCCATATCGGCGCGCTCCGTTCTGAGCCGCGCGATAAACCGCGCCGCGATGGATGAAGGGAGCGCCGCCGCATCGGCCACCTGCCACATTCGTCTGCACGGGATTCAGCGGGTGCGAATGCCACGGACCCAATGGCGATTCGGCGTAATAAAGCGACAATTCATCGAAGATGCGGCCGACGCTGCGGATCGACGTGTACATCCACCATAAACCGTTGAGCTCGAAGATCGTCGAATCGGCCGCGCTGACACCGCTCGAGAGCTGCTGGACGAACTCCCATTGATCGGGAAAGCGCACACAGCGGTAGAGCTCGATCGTTTGATTCTCGACGCTCTCGGGAACCATATAGAGATCCCCTCGCCACCGAAATACGCATGGATAGGAGAGGTGATACGGTCGCTCGAGGATGCGGCGCGGCGATGTCCACGTCCCATCGCGCCGCAACTCCAGACACGCAATGCCGCCGCGGTGTTCTCGATAGGTCATCTCTTCGACGAAGACCACCGCGCGGCCGTCCTCGACCACGACAAATGGATCGGCCCACAGACGGTCGCGCGGAGGAATGATCGTGTGCATCTGCGTGAGTCCGGTCGCGGGGTGGTCGTCGGTTGTTTGGAACCGGAATGCAATGAACCACTGCTCGTGCATCAACGAGTCGCGAAACTTTTGTACTGTCTCGCGCACGAGAGCACGCGCGGCCGCGCGTGTGATCTGCAGGTTTGACGGAACGACTGGCGGCTTCGCCGGTGAAGGAACGGCATCCCGATTTTCGATTGCCGCTTCCAGCTCGCGGACGAACAACCTCTCCATCTTCCAGTAAAGACCGCTCAACGCGCGATGCGGAGATATGCGATCCGTGCCGATGTGCGCGCATCCGATGACGCCATCAGGCCGATCGGCAGCCGCGGCCACGTGTAGCTCGCCGGTGGTGATCGGTTCGGCCGCCGCGAAATCCGCGAGTCCCTGATCGGTCGCCCACCAAACGCCAAGACGCGCGATCGGTGAGGTCGACGTCTCGACACGCTCGCGGATGAACGCCGGTGAAAAACAAAAGAGGACATCGTATACATCCTCGGGCGAGAAGTCGGCGGATCGCAACGGAACATCTCCAGGGAGCGGCCGCACATCCGCGAGTGCGAGCGCATCATCCGCCTGTCGGAAACGGAGGGCGTCGAGTCTGGAGTACCACTCCCCGACGATAGAATGTTGCAGGCGCGTATTGCGAGGTTCGAACATCAGGACCGCGGAGATCGTGGCCAGTTTCGAGGATTGGATGACTTCCAGAAGGCGGCGGATCCATGCCGGCTGCTGGAAGGTGTCGATGACGACGCCGACGCGCAGCACTCGTCATCAAAGTGCAGAATCGACGCCACGAAATGTTAGGGCGGACGTCGCCGTCCGCCCTAACAACACGGCGGTCAGGTTAGATTCAGTGCGATGTCGTCCGCTTCTTGCCGGTCCTCACGGAGAGGGCCGTGCTCTGCGCGGACTCGTTGCCGGCCGCGTC
>DATBSF010000358.1:0-11002 GCA_036559905.1 Thermoanaerobaculia bacterium
CGTGGCGAAGCCGCTGCCGTTCGTCGCGCTGTATTTGCCGACCGTGTCGTCGAGCGCCTGGTACCCCGCGAACACCGGCCCCTCGGGACCGAGGTAGTGGACGATGTGCTCCTTCGGCACGACCATCGGGTCGGTCTCGAGCTTCCATCCCGGCGCCTCCTGCTGGCGCGGGAGGAACTGCAGGCTCGGCGAGTCGAACGCCGTGTAGTTGACCTCGACCGGCTGCTGCGGCTTCGGCGCGATGCGGACCACCGCCGGACGGCGGCCGCAGGCGGCGAGGAGCAGCGTCAGCGCGAGAGCGATTCCAAGAACGCGATGGTCACCCGTACTCCGGCCCCCGTCGCGCCGCGCGCTTCGCGTCCCGTCTCGTGCTCCGCGTACGCCGTGCCGGCGATGTCGAGATGCGCCCACGATGGACAATTCACATACTCCTTGAGAAATAGCGCTGCGGTGATCGCGCCGCCCCACCGCCCGCCCGAGTTTTTCATGTCTGCCCATTCGCTGCGGATCAGGTCCTTGTAGTCGTCCCAGACAGGCATTCTCCAGAGGCGCTCACCGACTCGCTCGCCAGACTCAATCAACTTCCGAGCCAGCGCATCATCATTGGAGAAAAGGCCGGCCGCCTCACTCGCCAGCGCTATGACGCACGCGCCGGTGAGCGTCGCGTAATCGATGATGTGATCGGGCTTCAATTCCGACGCGTAATGCAGCGCGTCCGCGAGAATCATCCGCCCTTCGGCATCGGTGTTGACGATTTCGACGGTCTTGCCGTTCATCATCGTGATGATGTCGCCCGGCTTGTACGCGCTCCCGCTCGGAAGATTCTCGGTTGACGGAATCACGCCGGTGATCTTCACCGGCAGCTCGAGCTTCGCGGCAACCTCGATCGTACCGATCACCGCCGCCGCGCCGCACATGTCGAATTTCATCTCTTCCATTTTTTCCGCCGGCTTGATCGAGATGCCGCCGGAATCGAAAGTGATTCCTTTTCCGACCAGCGCGACATGCTTCTTCGCTTTGCGCGGCGAGTATTCGAGCACGATGAACCGCGGCTCCTCGTCCGATCCGCGATTGACCGCAAGCAGCCCGCCCATTTTCATCCGCTCGATTTCTTTTTTTCCGTAGACCGTGGCTTTCACGCCCACCGATCGCGCGATTTCTTCGGCGCGCTCGGCAAGCCGCGTTGGCGTGATGAGGTTCGCGGGACCGTTGCCGAGGTCGCGGACGGTGCGGATGCCGGAGCGCAGCGCGCGCGATTCGGTCTCGATGCGCTTCAGCTCCTTCGACTCGAGGTCGCCGGGCGGAATCAGCACCGCGCTGATCGGGCCTTGTCCGTCTTTCTTGGTCGTGATGTAGCTGTCGTACTTGTAGTCGGACTGGCTGAGATAGTCGACCAGGACGCCGACATCGGCGATCGGGTACGGCATCGCGACCGCGATCGAGCGATCGCGCTGTTTTCTGGCGAGCTTGCCGATCGCGTAGAGCGCGGTGCGAATGAGGCGCAGGGTGATCGCATCGCGCTTGCCGAGGCCCATCAGCGTGACTTTGCGGGGTTCGCTGGAGAGCAGCGTGATCGTCTCGTCGGAGTTACCTTTGAATCCCGATCCGTCGACGAGCTTCTGGATCGACTTGCCGAGATCCTTCGGCGGTTTGTCGTTTTCCGCGAGGAGTACGAAGAGGTGGTCGATTTTCGACCACTTGGGTTCCTGGTTGAGGGTGACGTCCATAGGGTCGCGGATTTTACCCTTTTGGAGTGCGGTGCCTTGGCACCGCTTTCGCGGTCGCAGCTTGCTGCGACCAGCCGGCAGCAAGCTGCCGGCTTTAGAGCGGCGGCAAGCCGCCGCACTCCAAAGGGATAAACTCAGGCTATGCCGTTCCGAGTCTTAGTAGTCGACGACGAAACCGGGATCCGCGAAGCGATCCGCATGACCCTCGAGTACGAGGGCTATCGCATCGACGAGGCGCGATCGGGTCAGGAAGGGATCGACAAGGCGACCAAAGTCCCTTACGACGCGATCCTTCTCGACATCAAGATGCCGGTGCTCGACGGCATCGAGGTCCTCGAGAATCTCAAAGAACTAAAAGTCGCGACGCCGGTGATCATGGTCTCGGGTCACGGCGACATCCAGACCGCCGTCGAATGCACGAAGCGCGGCGCGTTCGACTTCCTCGAGAAGCCCCTGAATCGCGACAAGCTTCTGCTTTCCGTCCGCAACGCCGTTCGCACACAGAAGCTGGAAGAGCAAGTCGATGCGCTGCGCGAGCGCGCCGAACGCGATTACCAGCTCGTCGGCGAGTCGGCGGGACTGCGTGATCTGCGCGAACAGATCGAACGCGCAGCGCCGACGAAAGCAACGGTCTTGATCCAGGGTGAATCGGGAACGGGCAAGGAGCTCGTCGCGCGCGAGATCCATCGGCGCTCATCGCGGGCAACGCAGACGTTCGTGCAGGTGAACTGCGCGGCGATCCCCGAAGAGCTGATCGAGTCGGAGCTGTTCGGCCACGAGAAGGGATCGTTCACCGGTGCGATTCGCAAGCAGACGGGAAAATTCGTAGCCGCCGACGGCGGGACGATTTTTCTCGACGAAGTCGGCGACATGTCGCAGCGTACGCAGGCGAAAGTGCTGCGCGTACTGCAGGAGGGCGATATCGAGCCGGTCGGATCGGCGACGGTCGTCAAGGTCGATGTCCGTGTCATCGCGGCGACGAACAAAGACCTCGCCGAGGAAATCCGCAACGGACGTTTTCGCGAGGACCTCTACTATCGCCTTAACGTGATTCCGATTCGCACGCCACCGTTGCGCGAACGTCGCGATGACATTCCAATTCTCGCGCAGCATTTCGCGGCGCTGTTCGCGGAGGAGCACAACAAGCACCCGAAGAAATTCACGGCGGCGGCGTTGCGCGCGCTGCAGGACGCGTCGTGGCGCGGCAATGTCCGCGAGCTGCGCAACATGATCGAGCGTCTCGTCATCATGGTGCCGGCCGATTCGATCGACGTCACCGATCTGCCGGCCGAGTTCTTCCGCGCCGCGACCGACATCATCAGCAGCGCGATGCCGCTGTCGACGCTGCAGCAATTCAAAGATGAAGCGGAGAAGGCGTTCATCCTCGCGAAGCTTCGCGAGCACGGATGGAACGTTTCCAAGACGGCCGAGGCGATCGATACGCCGCGATCGAATCTGTACAAGAAAATCGAGCAGTACGGAATCAAGCGCGAAGGGGGAGCGGGAATTGCGGCGGGTGTCGAGCCCGACGGCGGCGTTTCATAGCCTTGAATGCAGAACGCAGAATTTAGAATGAGGAAAGGTCCAGGGGAGGTGGGTTTCTCAATTCTGCGTTCTGCGTTCTCCGTTCTGCATTCAGCGGCCAGGGGCCGCGCAGAATGACGCAGCCGATCGGCGTCTTCGACTCCGGGGTGGGCGGCCTGACCGTTTTCCGCGAAATCGCCCGCGTCCTCCCGCATCAGTCCCTCATCTACCTCGGCGATTCCGCGCGCGTGCCGTACGGAACGAAGTCGCCCGCGATCGTGCAGCGTTATGCGATGGAGGCCGCCAATCATCTCGTGCAGCGTGGCATCGGGATGCTGGTCGTCGCATGCAACACCGCGACGTCGGCGGCGTTGCCGGCGCTGCAGAAAGCGCTCGAGATTCCGGTGATCGGCGTCATCGAGCCGGGAGCGCAGGCGGCGGCCGCGCGCACGAAGGGACACGTCGGCGTGATCGCGACCGAGGGGACGGTGAGCTCGCGTGCATACACGCGGGCGATTCAGAAGATCAATCCGTCGATCGAGGTGATCGAATCGGCAGCGCCGTTGTTCGTCCCGCTGGCCGAGGAAGGCTGGGCGAACACGCACGTCGCGCGCGAGGTCGCAGAAATTTATCTCGAACCGCTGCTCGACGCAGGGATCGACACGCTGGTTCTGGGATGCACGCACTATCCGATCCTGCGCGGAACGATCGAGCATGTCGTGGGCCATCAGGTCGCGATTGTCGATAGCGCAGAGACGACGGCGGAGGCGGTGAGCCGCGTGGCGCCGCCCGCGAACGGCGAGCCAGCGCATCTGTTTCTTGTCACCGATGCGGCCGAGCGATTTCGCAAAATTGCGAGCGAGTTTCTCGAGCGGGAGATCGGCGAGTTGGAGCTGGTGTCGCTGGAGCCTATTCGTGCCCTAACGCGTCGATCGGATTGAGAGGGCAGAAAGCAGAAGGCAGAAGGCAGAAGGCAGAGGGCAGAAGGAATTGAAGACCTTCTGCCTTCTGCTTTCTGCCTTCTGCCTTCTGGCCTTCTGCCTTTATCACTTCACCATCGCCGTCCAGTTGATGACGACGTTGAGCGGCGGCGCATCGGGGTTGAGCTGTCGCCGGATGATGAGGAAGCGGCCGTCGCGCGTCACGTCGTAATCCGTCAGCGCGTACGGGAAAAGCGCTGCCGATGCCGCTGGCCGAAGCTCGTCGCCATCGACGGAAACGGCGACCTCCATCATCTTCTTCTGAACCGGATCGACGTAGTACAACCGCTTGCCGTCACGACTCCAGCGCGGAAGACGCGCCGCTCCGGTCGAGACCTGGACGCGTGCTCCACCGCCGGCCATTGGCGTTGCGTACATCTGCATTTGTCCGCTTTCGTTCGAGACGTATACGAGCCATTTGCCGTCCGGCGAGACCGCGCCCTCACGATCATTGAATTTCGTAGCGGCAAGGACCCGCGGTGTATGCGGCGGCGCAATCTGAACCGCCAGCAGATCGATACCTGTCTCGAGCCCCCTGGCTTCTAGGATCACAAGCTTTCCATCCGGCGTTACGTCGGTCGGGTAATTCTGCTCGATCGTCTTGGTTAGACGTTCGAGAGATCCGTCGGCGTTTCTGAGGAAAAGATTTGGCGGCGTATCGACGGCCGCGCTGTAAATCATCCGCCGGCTATCCGGCATCCATACCGGCTGTCCCGCCCAGCGCTCGAAAGCAACGCGTGTCGCTGCTCCGCGCGACACCTCGAGGAGCCATACCGCGGCGTCCGCATCCGACCGTGCACACGCGATGCGGCGTTCGTCGGGCGAGAGGCGACAGTCCGAGTACGGCGCTTGTGCGCCGACGGTGGCAAGCTCGCGCCCCGCCCGATCGACAAATGCCAACTGTGAGACGACCGGCGCGCCAGCCACGTGATAGACGAGCGTCCCGCTCGTTGATGCCGAGAAGGCCGCTCGTCCCGGCGCGTAGTACTCGATGTCGTCCTCGATCTTCTGGCGATCGCCGATGAGGTCCAGTTTGCCATCGTCGATTTTCTGGGCGTAGAGCGCCTTCCCCTCGTTGTAGAGGATGTAGCCGGGTGTATACGCGACGCGCGAGGGCGCGATGTCGTTGATTGCAATGAGCCGCTTTCGCGTGTTCGATGAAAGCGAGCCAGCGTAAATCCCGACATTTGCCGTGACGCCTGAGCAGTAGAGAAAGCGATCGCCGTCCGGAAGGAACCACGGCCAGACTTCGACCTCGGAACCCTTGGTTACCTTGACGGCCGGACCGCCCGATGCGGCCACGCGATACAACTGCCCGTCCGAGCGAGGCGAGAAGAGGATCACATCACGACTGTTCCAGGTTCCTCCTGCCGGAATCCCTTCCACCGGCTCGTAAAGCGCGTGCAAGGTGCCGTCTGTGAGGTCGAGCGTCCACAGTTTGTTGCGGGCCGTGAATCCGATTCGCTTCCCGTCAGGCGACCAGAAGACATGGAGGGCGCCCTCAGTGCCTTTGAGCGGCTTCGCTTCGAGACTGTCGAGCGACCGCAACCACAACATCGAGCCGTCCAGTGACATCGCGCGAAAGATGATCGCGCGTCCGTCAGGCGATACGGCCGGAATCCCTTCGAAGACCGTCTGCGGCGGCGGTGGAATCGTGAAGCGCACCGCACCTGCTTGCGGCTGCGGCGCGCGAAGTTTGACGATCACTGCGATCATCGCGATCGCGAACAAGGCCGCGAGTGTCCACGGGATCCACGACAGGCGGCCGGGCGAACGGACCTCAGCCTCCACATCGCTGATCCATCGCAATTCGGTCGCGACATCGTGCGCGGACTGCATGCGCGCATCGGGATCTTTGGCGAGACATGTGCGGATCAAGCGTTCGAGCGCCGCCGGCGTCAGCGGCCGGACCTGTGAAATCGGCGGCGGCTGAGAGGAGACGATGGCAGCGATGATGCTGGTCCGGCTCTTTCCTTCGAAGGCCGGACGGCCGGCAGCCATCTCGTAGAGCAGAGCACCGAGGGCGAAGATGTCGCTGCGGTGGTCGATGTTCTCGCCCTCGAGCTGTTCGGGCGACATGTAGCGGAGCGTCCCGACGATCGAACCTTCCTGCGTCAGCGGCTTCTGTTCGGTTTCGCTGAGTGAGGAGCGCAAGCCGAGGATCGCCGCCTGGGTACGCGCCAGACCGAAATCGAGAAGCTTGGCGCCCGTTTTGGTCAACATCACGTTGCCCGGCTTCAGATCGCGGTGCACGATTCCGTTGCGATGCGCCTTCTCGAGCGCGTCGGCGATCTCGGCACCGTATCGGATGACGTCGGCGACCGGCATCGGACCCCGTCGGATGCGATCGGCAAGGCTCTCCCCCTCGATCAGCTCCATCACGAGATAGTCGGTGCCGTCCTGGTGGCCGACGTCGTAGAGCGTGCAGATGTTCGGGTGATTCAGCTGCGAGATCGTTTTCGCTTCGCGCTCCAGCCTAAGCTTCAGCTGGGCGTTAGTCGAAAACTCGGCGGGCAGAATCTTGATCGCGACGCTGCGATCGAGTCTCTTGTCCCGCGCGCGCCACACTTCCCCCATCCCGCCCGCGCCGAGGGGCGCGAGGATCTCGTATGGGCCGATCTGTGAACCGGTCGTGACGCGCATTGGTGGACGATCGATTATGAAGCACTCCAGACTATTCGTGCCTTAACGCGTCGATCGGATTGAGCCGCGCCGCGCGCATCGACGGAACGATCGTCGCGAGAAACGACACGACCAGCGAGAACGTCGAGATGATCGTCAAGTCGGTTCCGCGTGTGATGAACGGAATCGATGACACGAAATAGACCTCCGCGATCTCCGGCGGGAAGGACACGATGTGGAATCGCGTGACGATCCAGCAGATCACGACGCCCAGGATGACGCCGAGGGCCGTGCCGAAGAAGCCGACCATCGAGCCGTACCATAGAAAAATCCTGCGGATGGTTCGCGGCTCGGCGCCCATCGACGCGAGAATCCCGATCTCCTTGCGTTTCTCGTGAACCGTCATGATCAGCGTCGAGACGATGTTGAATGTCGACACGAACACGATCAGCCCGATGACGATGAAGAGCACGAGCTGCTGGATCTTGAGCATCGAGAAGAGCTGGCGGTTCATCTCGCGCCAGTCGCTGACGGCGTAGCGGCGGTCGGTGCGACGCTCGATCGCGCGTGTGACCGTGTCGAGCGACGCCCCCGGCACGAGTTTCACTTCGACGAGATTCGCGGAGCCCGGCATGTCGAGCAGCCGCTCCGCGTCGCGCAGATCGATGAAGAGCCAGCGCGCGTCGTATTCGTAGAATCCGGTGTCAAAAACATGCGTGACGACGAACGATGAGCTTCGCGGCAGCATGCTTCCCGAGTTTTCCGTGGGGACGGTGATGCTGATCGATGTCCCGGGCCGCACGCCCAGCTTGGTCGCGAGGTATTTTCCGATCGCGACTCCCGACTCGCCTTCGGATGTTGAAAAGGCGCCCGAAGGTCCGACGATCTTCGCGAGCAACTGCGAATCGCGCGCACGCGCCGGCTCGATGCCCTTGATCATCACTTCCGTGCCGGTGGTGTTTTTCTCGGTCGTGACGAGCGCGTGCTGCATCAGCACCGGCGCGGCTTCGGCGACACCGGGAGTTGTCCGCACCGTTCGCAGCAGGCGTCCGGTGTCGGAGATCGGCGCGCCGACGGAGTAGACGAACACCTCCGCGTTTCCGGCGAGAAGTTTCCGCTGCAGGTCGCTGCGATATCCCGTCATCAGCGCCATCGAGATCACCAGGGCCATCACGCCGATGACGAGACCGAAAACCGATACGAATCCGACCGCCGAGACCAGGGCGTCGGTCGGACGTTTCAGATATCGCCATGCGATTGCGCGCGCGAGATCCATGGGACTCAACTCTATAATGCGCGCTCATGAAAAGAGCTTTCCTTCTCATCGCACTCGTCGCGCTCAGCGCGACCGCCGCCGTCCAGACTCCGTCCCAATTCCTCGGATTCGAAGTTGGCGCGGACAAGAATCTCGCCGATTACAAGCAGATCGTGCGGTACTTCCGCGCGCTGGCAGCGGGATCGCCGCGCGTGCAGGTCCAGGACCTCGGCAAAACGACGCTCGGCGAAGACTTCATCATGGCGGTGATCTCGTCCGAGGCGAACATGCGGAACTTGCCGAGGATCAAGGCGATCGCGAAACAGTTGGCGGATCCGCGCGGGCTCTCCGACGCGCAGATCGACGCGCTGGTGCGTGAAGGAAAGACGGTCATCCTGGTGACCTGCAACATCCACTCGAGCGAGATCGCGTCGAGTCAGATGGCGATGGAGTGGGCGTACACGCTGGCGACCGCGAACGATCCCGAGACGAAGAGGCGTCTCGACAACGTGGTGCTGCTGCTCGTGCCGTCGCTCAATCCCGACGGCGAGAACATGATCACCGATTACTACCGCAAGTTCCTCGGCACGCGGTACGAAGGTGGTTCGCTGCCGTGGCTGTATCACCACTACGTCGGGCACGACAACAATCGCGACTGGTACATGCTGACCCAGATCGAGACGAAGGCGATGAGCCGCGCGGTGTACCACGAATGGTTCCCGCAGGTCTGGGTCGACGAGCATCAGATGGGTACCGACGGGCCGCGCATGTTCATCCCGCCGTTCGCCGATCCGCTCGATCCGACCGTCCATCCGCTGATCTGGCGCGAGGCGAATCTCATCGGATCGAACATGGCGTTTCGACTCGAGCAGCAGCACAAGGCCGGTCTGATCTACGGCTATTCGTTCGACGCGTACTGGTTAGGCGGGACGCGCAACACCGGCTGGTGGAAGAACATCACCGGACTGCTGCTCGAGACGGCATCGGCGCGGATCGCGTCGCCGATCAACATCGAGCCGACCGAGCTGCACGGCGGATCGAAAGGCCTCATCGAGTACAAGGCGACGATCAATCATCCGAATCCGTGGCAGGGCGGAACCTGGCGGATGCGCGACATCATGGACTACGAACGCATCGCCTCGGATGCCTATCTCGAAATCGCCAGTAATTACCATGATGACTTATTGAGAGATATTGTTGTGCGATCAAAAACCGCCGTTGCATGGGGCGCAACTCAGCCGGCGTATCGCATTCGCCACGATCAGCGCGATTGGCCGACGGCGCAGACGCTGACTTCGATCCTGCTCGAGCATGGCGTCGAGATCGTGCAGGCCGACAACGGCGACTACTGGATCCCGATGGCGCAGCCGTATTCGAAATTCGTCGCGCAGCTCCTCGAGCCGCAGCGCTATCCGGAAGTGCGTCTGCAGGCCGGGAAGGAGATTCTGCGGCCGTACGACGTCGCATCGTGGACGCTGCCGATGGCGATGGGCGTGGCCGTCGATCGCGGCACGCCGCCGCCCTCGACGACTCGAGTGACATCGATCAAGCCGGAAACCAAAGCCGTCCTCGCCAGGCACGCCAAAGACAAGAAGCCGCGCGTCGCGATTTACAACCCGTGGGGCGGCTCGCTCGATGAAGGCTGGACGCGCTGGCTGTTAGACCAGTACGGCTTCGCGCCGAAGTCGCTGCATGCGCAGGATGTGAAGAGTGGCCTGCAGAACTACGACGTCCTCATTCTGCCGGACATCGACAAGGAGCAGATCGCGAACGGCCGCCGCCGCAGCGAGGAAGGCTCGATGCGATATCAGGACGAGCTGCCGGCCGAATTTCGTGGCGCGCTCGAAAAAGAAGGGGCGGACGTTGTCAAGAAATTCGTCGAGAACGGCGGGACGCTGCTGGCGTTCAGCGCCGCGTGCGACTACGTGATCGACAACTTCAATATTCCGGTGCGCAACGCGCTCGCGCGCGCGACGGATTTCTCCGTTCCGGGATCGCTGGTGCGCGTGAACGTCAACACCAATCATCCGGTGACCGCCGACATGCCGAAGGAGAGCGCGATTTACCTCGATCGCGCGGTCGCGTTCGATACGACGTCGCCCGGCGGCGAGCTGCAGCGGTGGGTGCTGATGACGTATCCCGAGGACTCGCGCGACATTCTGCTTTCGGGTTGGATCAGCGGCGAGGAGCGCCTGACACGCAAGGCTGCCGCGGTCGCGATGACGTACGGCAAAGGGCGGATCGTGCTGTTCGGCTTCCGCCCGCAGCATCGCGGACAGACGCACGCGACGTTCCCGATGATTTTTGACGCGCTGTATTGGCAGTAACAGTTCTCGGTTCTCAGTTCTTGGTTCTTGGTTCTTGGTTCTTGGTTCCTGGTTCTTGGTTCCTGGTTCTTAGTTCCTCGTTCTTCGTTCTCGGTTGGTGAGCCGCTGGGTCAGGTTTCGGATCAGGCCGTTGATTAGCCGAGTAACCCTTTCGGCTTTTTTGAGCAGTAGGGATTCCGTCTCGTTGCCGATATAGCCTTGCCGCTTTGCGATCATTATTTCTGTCTCGAGTTCGAGAGCCGAACCCCGCGCTTTCCGAAGGAACTGACGGAAATCGCGGAAACTGAATCTTCCATGACCCTCGGCGATGTTGTTGGGTATCGATGTTGCGGCGCGACGCATCTGCATCGTCAGCCCAAATAGCTCCTCACCTGGAAAGCCGCGAACACACGCATAGACGTCATCTACAAGATCCATAGCCTGCTGCCACGCGACGAGGTCGCGATAAGACCGTTTTGACATGTTGTGTGCTGGTGCCTCTCGACAGAGCGGTCGAGGACTCGTGTGGGCAAGAAATGATACCTCGGAACCAAGAACCAGGAACCAGGAACCAAGAACCAGGAACCA
>DATBSF010000359.1:0-3552 GCA_036559905.1 Thermoanaerobaculia bacterium
TCTCGCGCTTCCTCTTCTTCTGTCCGCCGCCCCTCCGCGCGAGACCGCAACCTTCGCCGGCGGTTGCTTCTGGTGCATGGAAGGTCCGTTCGACAAACTTCCCGGCGTCGTTTCGGTGACTTCGGGATACACCGGCGGTCCTGTTCGCAATCCGAGTTACGAACAGGTCTCGTCCGGCGGAACCGGCCATCGCGAATCCGTCGAGATCATTTTTGATCCCACCAGGATCACGTACGCGAAACTCCTCGACGTCTTCTGGCACAACGTCGATCCGCTCGACAACTCAGGACAGTTCTGCGACAAGGGGCCGCAGTATCGATCCGCGATCTACTATCACGACGCGACGCAGCAGAAGCTCGCGCAAGAATCGAAAGCTGCCGTTGAAAAACAACTGGGACGCGTCTGGACCGACATCCTCCCCGCCTCCAACTTCTGGCGCGCCGAGGAATATCACCAGCACTACTACAAGAAGAATCCGGTCCGCTATCACTTCTATCGGTTCAATTGCGGTCGCGATCAGCGATTGCGCGCTGTGTGGGGGGACGCGGCCGGTCACTAATTCTCTGTGCTCTCTGTGCCTCTGTGGTGAACAGTTTTTCACCACAGAGGCACAGAGGACACAGAGGCTAGCTCGCGAGATCAGCCAGCGCGGCCGCGCCGATCAGGACGTCGATTCCCAGCGGCCGGCTATTGCGCGGCACGCTTGACGCACTCCTGCACCGCGCCGATGAGCTCCATGGTATCGAAGGGCTTGATGATGACCTGGCAGACTTCATCGAGCTGCCGGCTGGCGACATCTCTCGGATATGCGGTGGCCACAACGATGCGAGCGATCAGGTCGGGGTTCGTTTCGATCAATTGCCGCAACACTGTGTAACCGTCGATGCGCGGCATCATCAGGTCGAGGACGACAGCATCGAAGTACTCATGCGCAATCTTATCGATCGCTACCGCGCCGTCCGAGGCGGTTTCGACTGAGAATCCATGTTTTGAGAGCAGTCGTTGAATGAGGATTCGTATCGGCTCTTCGTCGTCAACGACCAGCACACGCCCGGGCATCATGCAGCGCCGCATGCAAAAGCGCATCCATGAGGGGTCAGACCGAAGGTGTTGCCCCCATGGAAGTGATGGAGTATCAAGGACTTCTGGCAACGCTGGCCGTCCAACATTCCCGCGTCGCCGACGTCTAAGCACCAGATGACTACGCTCATTCTTGCGATGGTTCTGCTCGCCGGATCGTCGCGCGAAGTCGCTCTGCAACCGGGTGAAATCCACGAATACACATTGCATCTCCGCCGCGGCGAATCGGTTCAGGCCGTCGTGCGACAGCTGGGAGTCGACGTCGTGGTCGAACTGCGATATCCATCCGGAAAACTGCTCGACATCATCGACGGTCCTACCGGAAGAAGCGGCGACGAACAGCTCGAGATTCTCGCGTCCGCAACCGGCGACTACGCGCTTCGCATACGTCCGTACGACAAGAACGAACCGGCGGGCAAGTACACGGTCCGCGTCGAGCCGATTCGCAGCGCTGGTGCAACGCGCGATCTGCTGCGACAACGACGTGTGGCGCGCGAGCAGGCCGCCGCGTGGCTGCGCGTGCGAAGCGCCAGCATTCAGACCGCGAAGCTTCGACGTGCGCGCGTCGTTGGAATCGGTGAGGCGACGCACGGCAGCCGCGAGCTCGGCGATGCACGCGTCGCCCTCACTCGAAGACTCGTGGAGAGCGAGGGATATCGCACGATCGCTATCGAGGCCAGCGTGGATCGCATGGCCGCATCGGAAGTCGTCGGATGAATTGGCCGCCGCATGCAGCAGGACATCATCCGCTGGGTCGCGACGTGGAATGCATCGCATCCCAATGACCGCGTCCGCATCATCGGAGTGGATGCGCAGGACGACGCGAGATCGCGCGCCATCTTGCGGAGTTTTCTCCATGAGGCTTACGGCGACGGCATCCTCACGCGCTGGAACGCGGCCGAGAAAGAGTTGGCGGCCGCCGACGAGCAGACGCCTGTCTTCGGCGATTCGAACTGATCCCGCAGTCCGTCATTTCTGTTCGAGATCCTCAGCAATCTCACGCTCGACGAGGCGATTCTCGAAACTCGACACGGACGGGACGCGTTCAACGCCGCGCGTCGCGCCGCCACAATCCTCGCGCAATTCGCCGACTTCAACTCCGGATCGCGCGACAGCATCTCGCATTCGCGCGACTGGTACATGGCGGCCAACGTGCTCGAGGCTGCGTCGACGTCGCGCGTCGTCTACTGGGCGCACAACGCACACGTCGCAGCGCCGGAAAATGGCCGGACGACGGGCGCGATCTTGCGCGGTGTAATCGGATGCGATTACCTCCCGATCGCGATCACATTCGGCGAAGGCGGCTTCCTCGCGTTCCGTTCGTTCAAGTCGCGCCGCGGAGTCGCTGCAGACAGTGAGACCGTCTCACCACAGAGGCACAGAGGACACTGAGCTTTCTCTGTGTTCTCTGTGCTCTCTGTGGTGAACGTTCCCCTGTCACTCCGGCACGAGCCCGTACGCATCGCGAAGTGTCTCCAACGGGTGGGCGGGCGTCTTGCCCGTCTCTTCAATCACGTTGAGCCCCGCCAGCATGCAGTCGGAGATCAGGCACTTCGCGTTCGAGCTCTTGATCGCGCCGCACAATTTTCCGGCACACTTGCGCGAGCTCTCGTAGAACTCGGTCTTCATACCCCACGTGCCGTCGAACGCCGAGCACTGCTCGATCGGCTCGACAGTCGTGCCGGGAATGCTCTCCAGGATTCCGCGAAATGGCTGACCGATGTTCTGCGCGCGCAGATGACACGGGATGTGATACGCGATCGATCCCTGCGGCTTCGTGAAATTCAGATCGAGCCGGCCGCCCGATTTTTCCTTCGCGAGATACTCGCCGATGTCGAGCGTGGCCCTCGCGACTTCGCGGCACTCGTCCGTCGGAACGAGCTGCGGCCACTCGCTCTTCATCATCAGGCTGCAGCTCGGCTGCAGCACCAGGATCGGTTTTCCTTCGCGGACGATCGGCAGCAGAACCTTCAAGTTCTCTTCGATCTTCCGGATCGCGCCGTCGACATCGCCGCCATCCATCGCGGGAAGTCCGCAGCAAACGACCGGAGGGTTCTCGATGCTTTTGCCGTTGCGCTCGAGGACCTGCACCGCCGCGATTCCAACCTGCGGATAGTTGTAATCGACCGAGCACGTCGCGAACAGCGCGACTGGTGGCCGATTGCCGCTGGCCGGTTTCCGGCGCTTCATCCACTTTCCGAACGTTGTCCTTGCGAACGTCGGCAGCAGCCGCTTGCGGTGGATGCCGAGGACGCGCTGGAGTCCGCGGCGAAGGAGTGGACGGCGATTCGCCCAGTTCGCGAATGCCGCCGCCCGCCCGGTGGACATCCGGCCCATGCGATCGGGATCGCCGAGGACTTTCTCGCGGAAGCGGATGCCTTCGCGCCGCGCCTTCACGAGTTTCGCACGCATCATCAGCCGCGGAAAATCGACCGCGAATTTATGTGGCGGCGTGTAGGGACACTTGACGTA
>DATBSF010000360.1:0-3160 GCA_036559905.1 Thermoanaerobaculia bacterium
GCGCGAGCAGCTCGATCACGGCGCCGACTGGCTCAAGGTCTACATGACGCACCGTTCGTGGGTCGACAAGCAGGGCAATCTCGTTTCGCAGCCGACGCTCACGGTCGAAGAGCTGAAGGCCATCGTCGACGAGGCGCACGGATGGAAGAAAAAGGTCGCGTGTCATGCCTACGGCGGCGAAGGGATGCAGCGCGCGCTCGACGGCGGCTGTGACTCGATCGAGCACGGACTCGATCTGACCGACGCGAACATCGCGCAGATGGTCCGTCAGGGAACCTGGCTCGTGCCGACGCTGTCGGTCTATTACACGCACAACGATCCGCCTAACACGCCGAGTGGCAAGCGGGACGCGAAGCGCGTCGCCGTGCATGGTCCGTCATTTCAAAAAGCGATGAAGGCCGGCGTGAAGATCGCGTTCGGCACCGACGTCGGCGGCTTCTCGTGGGATGACCCGATCGCGCAGGAGTTCGCGCGCATGACCGAATTCGGCATGTCGCCGATGGACGCGATTCGCTCCGCGACATCGCGCGCCGCCGACCTCCTCGACATGACCGGCGACCTCGGCGTCATCGCGCCCGGCGCCTATGCCGACATCATCGCGGTCGGCAGCGATCCGCTGCGCGACGTGGGCGCGCTCAAAGATGTCCGATTCGTCATGAAGGACGGCGCCGTCTTCAAACAATGATCACGGAAGGTCGTAGTCGAAGTTATAGAAGTGCTTTTTGCCCTGGATGATGATCTCCAGTGTTCCGGTGAGCCCGGCCAGCTCCTCGGTCCCGGAATCGGGCACAACGCGGATGATCATGTTGAACTCGCCGCCGCGTCTCATGGTGCCGCTGTGAACCAGGGCGAATGATCCTTTCCGGCCGAGCAGCGATCCGCTGACGAGCTCGATCGCAACGTAGCCGCCAGAGCCTTCCACGGTTCCATTGACGCTCATCATCTCGCTTTGACTTGTCCCTTCCAGATCCCCGTGGAACTGTTTCTCGCCCTTCAATCGCGGAAACCTGCTCTCGCCTGCGACGGGCTCCATCTTCACGTCGAAAGTTCCGCTCGCACGATGCGACATCGCTCCACCTTTCACCTGGAGAGCAAGTGCCGCCAGGACTGCAGCTGCCAACATTTTCATCATGATCTCAATGGTAGGCTGGGCGCTGCGGCATGGATTGAAGGAACGCGACATGGTGCACGTCAAGCACGACAAGCGGCGCGGAATCCACAATACAGAGGCGGCGGTAACGCGCTTCTGGCCCACCGACGACCTGGCGCCGTTCGTCGAGCACTACTGGATCGTCCGATGGAACCTGGCTGAACCGCAGATCGCCGAAACGCTGCCTTACCCTTCCGTGCACCTGGTCCTGGAGGATGGGCGTTCGGAAGTGGTCGGCGTGATGCGGGGCAAGTTCTCGCGCGTCATCGAAGGGCGTGGCCGGGTGGTGGCAGCGAAATTTCGTCCCGGCGGTTTCCGGCCCTTCGTCGATCGTCCTGTCTCCTTCTTCACTGACCGACGATGGCCGCTGCCGAGCGTGTTCGGTCCCAATGTCGAAGCGTTCGGTGCCGAAGTTCTTTCGCACGACGACGACATCGAAGCGGTCAAAGTCATCGAGTCGTTTCTCCGGTCGTTCGGACCGGCGGCCAGCGACGCCCTCAGTTTGGCGGGAGAGATCACCGCGCGCATCGCTGACGACCGCGCAATTACCAGAGTTGATCAAATCGCCGAAATGTTCGCATTGAGTGCGCGTCAGATGGAACGCCTGTTCCGGGAGTACGTCGGTGTAACCCCGAAGTGGGTCATCCAGCGCTATCGTCTGATCGAAAGTGCCGAACGGATCGCGACCGGTGACGTCGCAGATTTTGCCAGCCTCGCGCTCGACCTTGGATACGCCGACCAGGCGCATTTCATCCGCGACTTCAAGAAGATCGTCGGGCGCGCGCCTGCCAGATTCGCGCGCGAGCGTCAGGCCAGCGGTTCGATCGGATTGAACTGATCGATGACGCGCGCCCACTCCGCGATGTAGCGAGCGCTCGGCACGCGAAACCAGACGTCGAATGTCTGCGTGTGCGGCTTGCTTCCCTCCAGCACATACACGAAGCCGCGATGCTCGAAGATCACGATCTGCCAGTCCTCGTCCGCATCGTCGACCGGCTCCATCATCGAACCCAGCGGCACATCCTCGGCCACGAAGTGACGCATGTCGCGCTCGGCGTTATCCCAATATGGAAATCCCGCCAGCTCTCCGCGAGACGGGCTGACGAAGTACACGTGCTGCCCGTACTCCTCCGACTCGCGGAGCTCGATCGTGAAATCGGCGATGGTCGGAAACGCATTCAGATCGACCGCCGCCAGAGCCTCGACGTAAACGGACGTCGCGAGCTCCAGCGGCGTGGTGTTGCTGAAGACTTTCATCGGTATAGTTTGCACGATGAAATACCGATCGCTGCTGGTCGCCCTCGCTCTTCCATGTTCACTCCTCGCGGCCGACAAGCCGCCCGCGAAGGTTTCTCTCCTGTACGTGCAATCGGCAGGCTCGGGGACTTTCGAGCCGCTCGCCGGCAGCAGCAAGAAGTTTCGGCTGGTCCTGCGCGATGTCGCGCCGAACGTCGTCTACTTTTCGGATCGGCCGAACCGGCTGGCGGGGCAGGTCTCGATGCGCCAATTCCTCGGGAAGATCGGGTTCGGGGGCAAGTTGGATCCGAACGCCGCGATCGACATCGCGGGAGCGCCGTCGCAGAGCGACCTGATCGTTGCCGCGCTCGACAGGCCGGTCTATGACCCGCTGACGAAGACCTTGAGTTACGAAGTGAAGGTTCTCGATGCAGCGCGCGAGGGGCTCGCTTCGTTCTCCGCGCGGATGGACAAGCGGCTGCCCGCGCGGTTTGGTCCGGTCGCCGTCTTCATCGACGACGCTCCATGCGGCGATTGCAGCAAGGGCGGCCAATGTTGCCCCGGCTTCTACTGCTACGACCCCGGAACCGCCGCGAACCCGACCACGCCACGCTGTCAGCCCTGTCAGCCGGGCAAAATCTCGGATCCGTGCGGCGGAGTCGATTGAAACTTCATTGGGGCGAGATCGTCGTCACGTGCTGTGTCTCGTTGTTCGTGACGGAGACGAACGCCCACAAGCTCGGATTGCCCTGAATTGGCGGAGTCAATGTGATA
>DATBSF010000361.1:0-6331 GCA_036559905.1 Thermoanaerobaculia bacterium
ACCGAGGAGTTGATCGCGCTCGCGCGAGGCGGGTATTGGACGCATCTGCGGAACGAGTCCGACAACATCCTGTCCGCGCTCGACGAAGCATTTCGCGTCGGCCGCGAAGCACGCGTGCCCGTCAACACGTTTCATCTGAAAGCCGGCGGCGCGATGCGCGGCCACATGCCGGAGATCGTCGCGAAGATCGAAGCGGCGCAGAAGAGCGGCCTCGATGTCGCCTCGAACATTTATCCGTACACCGCGACGGCCACGGATCTGACTTCAGTGGTTCCGACGTGGGCACTCGAGGGCGGCTATCTCGCGTTTATCGCGCGGCTGAAAGATCCCGCGACGCGGTCGAAAGTGGCGCAGGCGATACGCGTTGGCGACGGATCATCAATCCTGCTGCGACAGATTCCGAGCGCGACGCTGAAGCAATTCGAGCGTAAGAAGCTGAACGCAATCGCAGCCGAGATGAAAACCACGCCCGCCGAAGCGGCGCTGCGATTGTTCGAAGGAAGCAACTCGTCGCCGATCGCGATCTACTTCGGACTCAGCGAAGAAGACCTGCAGTACGCGCTGAAGCAGCCGTGGGTGGCGGTCGGATCGGATTCCGGCGCGGTGGTCGGGACCATGCGCGAAGCGGGCGCACACCCTCGCGCGTACGGAACTTTCCCGCGCATCCTCGGTCACTACGTTCGCGACGTCCATCTGTTCACGCTCGAAGAGGCAGTGCGCAAGATGACGTCGCTGGCCGCGTCGCGCGCGGGATTTGCGGATCGCGGTGTGTTGAAAGCCGGGATGAAGGCTGACGTCGTTGTCTTCGATCCGAACACGATTGCCGATACGTCGACTTACGAAGATCCGCACCACTACGCGGTCGGAATCCGCGACGTGATCGTCGATGGAACGGCCGTGCTGCGAGCGGGGAAGATGACCGGCGCGTTGCCGGGGCGCGTGTTGCGACGGCGTTAGTGCGCGGTCGGAAGCAGCAGCAGGGAAGCGTCAACGCCTTTTGCGATCAGCGCGTCGTAAAGGATCTTGCTCTATTGCCACGGCACGAGGCAGTCGAGCTGGCCCTGCATTTTGATCCACGCGCCGCTGTGCAGGAAGAGGATGACGGGATGGAGCGCGTCGTCATCCGGAACGCGCAGATCCATCAGCAGCGGCTTGCCGTCAACGTTTTCGTATTCGATGTCCGCAATCGTCGTGAACGATCCCGCATTCGCGGAGATCGCGCATAAGCACAGCGCCGCGAACAGAGTCATCATCCTGACCCTGAGTGAAACGAAGGGGAAGGATCTCCCGCGCGGAGATCCTTCGCTGTCTTCGCAACTCAGGATGACCGGCCGCATCAATGTTTAACGGACCGATGCCTCGGCGGGGTCGCCTGATAGGTGAACGCGTTGGTGCGCGTCACCGACGTTCCAAACGTCACGACGACATCCACGACTCCCGCGGCGTGCGCGGGCACGGTCGCCTGCAGCGTCACGGCATCGAGAACGGTGACGTTTGTCGCTGGCGCGCCGCCGAACGTCACCGACCCGTTGATCGCGGTCGTGAAGCCCGTGCCGATGATCGTGACGACCGTTCCGCCACCGGTACCGCCGATAGTCGGGCTGATCGATGAGACCGTCAGCGTCGGAACGAAGTACGTGAATCCGCGCGTCAACGTCGCGATCGACCCATCGGGATTCGTCACGACGACATCTCGAGGCTGCGTTGCTTGCTCTGACGCGGGACCGATCGGCGTCTTGGCAGTGATGGATGTAGAGCTGACGACATTGACGTCGGTGGCAGGAATCCCGCCGATCGTCACCTTCGCGCCAGTCTGAAATCCGGTTCCGTTGATGTTGACCACCGTTCCGCCTGCGGTCGAGCCGGTGTTAGGCGAAATCGAACTGACGCTCGGCGCGACGTAAGTGAACGCGCCGGACGCTGTCACAGTCTTTCCTCCGGTCGTGACGACGACATCAACCGCGCCGGCGGCGTGCGGGGGCGTCGTGCCAGCGATCGCGGAGCTGTTGACCGCACGAATTGTCGCGGCCGCCCCGCCGAACGTGACCGTCGTCGTTCCAGTGCTGGTGAAGTTCGATCCGCTGATCGTAAAGTCCGTTCCACCAGAAGTAGAGCCGGTATTGGGCGAAATGCTTGTGATACTCGGCTGCGTCACGGCGTTGACCGTCATCAGGCCGAACATGCTCGAGTGGCCCGTGCCGCAGGACGCCTGCGTGCAGACCCACGCGAAAGTTCCGGGAGTGGTTGCCGTGAACATGATCGTCCGGGTGTCACCGCGCCCGACATCGACCCCGTTTTCGATGTAGGTGTCCATGAGGATTCCGTGGCCGATGCCCTGACACCCTCCCGCATTGTCGACCGACGGAACAGAGATCCTCAGAGTCACGACGTCACCCTGGTTAACCGCGAAAGAGGACGGTGAGAACGTGAAACATCGCGCCGTGATGTCGATCGTTTTCACTTCCAGCGGATTGATTGCCTCCGGCTGCGGGACCACCGCGCCGTGCGACGATATCGCATGCATCATCATCCTCAGATGTTCGAGATGCTCCGAGCTCTCATCCGCAAATGCGCCAAAGGGAAGCAGGGTGAGCGCAATCACAAATCCACCGATTCTTCGCATGATCACGAGACGTTTCCTTCCGATCGTATGTTTACAGTTTGATGATGACGTTGCGGCGATAGAGGACAGTGAGAATCCCCAGCCACAGTGCAACGAAGCACAACCCCCACAGCAGCGACGCGAATTTCGCCGGAAAGAACGGCTCGTAAAACATTTGATACGAAGCCTGATGCAGCGAAACGCTCTTTCCTCCGACGTTCACCTTCCAGAGGGAATCGATGATCCGCGCCATCAATCCCGATCCGACGAAAGCGATCAGCGGATTCACGCCGTAGACAATGAAAGGTTTCGTCCAGCCGGAAATGTGACGTACGTCAACAATCCAGAGGCAGGTCGCAAGAACGACACAGGCAAATCCAGCGGTGAAGATCACGTAGCTGCTGGTCCACAGATTCTTATTGATCGGAAAAACCCAGCCCCATAGCGAACCCGACACCATCGCGACGCAGCCGACACCGTAAAGTCCGACGATGCGCTCGAGCAGCGAGCGTCGCTTGTCGGCGATCCATCGGCCCGCGAAAATGCCGAGCATTGCCGTGGCGATCGCGGGAATCGTGGAGAGCGGCCCTTCCGGATCCCATGTCTTGCTCGACGCCCAGATGTGGTTCTTGCCGAGGATGAGCCGGTCGGACCAGGCCGCGAGGGTCTTGTCGGGTTGATCGAGAAGGAATGCGCCGATCGTCCCCGTCCCCGGAACCGGAATCAGCGTCATCAGAATCCAATAGCCGACCAGCAGAGCCGTGATGATCGCCATCTGCTGCCGCTTCGTCGTTCGGAGCGACAGCAGCGCGGCCGCCATGTACGCGATTCCAATCCGCTGCAGGACACCCGCGAAACGGAGATGCTCCGCGCGATAGAGAACGCGCTGCCAGAAAGTCGGATGGTCGATGCCGGCAATCTTTCCCCACCAGAAAAATGGAAAAGCGTTCAGGAGCAAGCCGACCAGCACGATCATCAATCCGCGGCGAATGATCTTGCCGACCATCTCCTCGGGCGGCCGCTTCCGCAACGAGAGATGCGTCGTGATGCCGACGATGAATAGGAAGAACGGAAAGACCAGATCGGTCGGAGTCCATCCGTTCCACGGCGCGTGCTCGAGCGGCGGATAGATCGCGCTCCACGTTCCGGGATTGTTGACGAGCAGCATGCCGGCGATCGTCGCGCCACGAAAAACGTCCAGCGCCGCCAGCCGCTCGGGGGCAGGCGTTGCGGGCAGTGGGATTTCCTCGACTTGCGGCTCTTCGAGGACTGCTGTCATGCCAACAGTTTACTCTGTGATCTCTGTGCTCTCTGTGGTGAAGGCTTTTCACCACAGAGGACACAGAGATCACAGAGACATCAAACGCCGATACGTCTTCAAATGCCGAAGCGCGGCGGCCTTCTCACCGCGCCGTTCATACAGACCGGCGAGATTGAAATGCGCGTCGGCATTCTGCGGATCGAGCTCGAGCGCGCGCAGATATGCATCGATCGCATCCTTGAATCTGCCGAGATCCTCCAGCGCGACGCCGAGGTTGAAGGCGGCGATCTCGTGGTCGGGATCGAGATCGAGCGCGCGACGGTAATGCTTTTCCGCCGCCGCCGGCGCGCCATCCTCGTGAAGTAGGCGGCCGAGGTTCACGTGCGCGTCGACGTGATCGGGATCGATCTCCAGGAGTCGCTCGTAGACTTCCCTTGCCTGATCGGGCGATGACGTTTCGACCTCGCAGGCTACGTCGTAGAGTTCTTCCGCTTCATCGTTCGCGCGCGGGATCGACGACATGCGGTCGGCGAGCTCCTCGACAGAAAAATCGAACAGGACCTGACCGGACTCCGGATTCCAGAGCGCCGCGCCATCGCTGACGACGACGCGGTCGCCGTCGGCGGCGATGCGCACGCCGGTCAGCGAGCGCTCAGCAGGAAGTTGTTCGCGAAGCCGCTGCAGGACGCGCTGCACTTTGCGCTGCGGAACTTTCGCCGCGGCGAGCTCGCCGGCCGTGCGAAGAATGACGAGATCGTGAAAGCCAAACCGCAGCTCACCGCGCGGACCGCGCTCCGGCTGCAGAAAACCTTTATTCGCGAAGGAGCGGATTTGCGCGGCGGAGAGGCCGAGCATCGCCGACACCTCCCGCACCGTATAGGACATACCGAAATTTTATCTGTCGAGGCGACTACTTGCGAGCGCGATTCGGAACAGCCTTGAGCGTCGACGCTTTCGCAGGCTTACGCTTCTGCTCGGCTTTGACAGGCACCCGCGACGGCGACTTCACCGCGCGCGGCCGCGGCGATTCGAGGCTCGCCTTCAGCGCTTCCATCAGATCGATGACCTGAGCGCGCGGCTTTTCCTCATCGGCTGCCGTGATCTGCTCGCCGTCGATCTTTTTCTGGATCTGCACTTTGATGCGATCGGCGACTTCATCGCGGTAATTCTCGGGATGAAATTCGTCGGCGGCTCCCATCTCGGCAAGCTGCACGGCCATCTTCAGCTCGTTGTCTTTGATCACCGCATCGCCGAGGTCGAGCTCGTCCATCGCGCGGATTTCGTTGGGGTAGTAGAGCTGCTGCATCACGAGACCCTTGCCGAGCGGGCGAAGAATCACGAGATACATCTTGCCGCGCGCCGCGTATTTCGCGAGCGCCCAGCGGCCGGTCTGCTCGAGCGCCTTCGAGAGCAGCGTGTACGCGCGCGCGCCGCCTTTGTCAGGCGCGATGTAATTTGCTTTCGCGAAGTAGATCGGATCGATCGTCTCGCTCGGCAGAAACTCGCTGATGTCGATCGTCTGCGTCGCCTTCTCTTCCAGCGTCTTGAGCTCTTCTTCGTTGAAGGTCACGTACTGGCCGCGCGAAAACTCGTAGCCTTTGACGGTCTCGGTGCGGTCGATCGTGCGTTCGTCTTTCGGACAGTAGAGCTGCTGCTGGATGCGCGAACCGCAGTCCCGGTGCAGCATGTTGAAGCTGATTTTCTCGCTCGATTCGGTGGCCGTGAAGAGCTTCACCGGTATCGACACGAGTCCGAAAGAAATCTGCGCGGATGCAAATGCTCGTGGCATAACTGTTCCTTTATCTTACCTGAATGCACTTGGATTTGTGCAGTGGCCTCCAGGACATACGAGAAAATCTATCGGGCGGTCCGGCGCATTCCCCGCGGACGCGTGTCAACATACGGCGACGTCGCGGAGCGAGCGGGCCTGGAAGGACGCGCGCGGCAGGTCGGATACGCGCTGCATTCTCTTCCGTCCGGCAGCGGCGTGCCGTGGCATCGCGTCGTGAATGCGAAAGGCGAGATCAGTCTCCGCAGCGGAGGGGATTCGCATGAGTTGCAGAGGATGCTATTGGAAGCGGAAGGGATTGAATTTGATGGGCGGGGGCGAATCGATTTGAAGCGGTACCGACGATGAATTTCGAATTTCGAATTTCGAATGAAGAATTAAGAATTCCGGCTTGCGACTTTCTTAATTCTTCATTCGAAATTCGAAATTCTTAATTCTTCATCCACTCAAACACGAGATAGTGCTCCCCATCCATCCCCAACCGACGATAGACCTCCTGGGCGCGCGAATTTCGCTTGTCGACGTACAGGCGAATACCGCGAACTGACGCGTCAGCCGATTCACGAACATGCGCATACAACCCGGCGTACACCCCCCTCCCACGAAAATCAGGATCGACATACACGCTCTGGATCCACCACACGACGCCGTTGCGCCAGTCGCTCCACTCATACGTGAT
>DATBSF010000362.1:0-3102 GCA_036559905.1 Thermoanaerobaculia bacterium
TTTCGCTGAGCCTGCGGATGTAGTCCGGCGTGACGCCAAAGATCCCCATCTCACTGAGTTGGTGCGCCGACAGATTCGTGTACCCGAGCTTGCGATACTCCTCGATACGCGCCGCCGTCACATTCCCCACCCGTAAATCCGTCAACTGCCGCGCCGAAAGATCGCTGAGCCCTGCGGACCGCATGTCGCGGATGTATTTGGGTGAGACTCCGAGAATGGCCATATCGGCGAGCTGCCGGGCGGACAAGCTGGCGAAGCCTAACGCGCGGATCTCGTTGATGTAGGCCGCATCGACGCGGCCCACCCGAAAATTTACGGCTTCCCTCAGCGTCAGGTTCGGGTACCCCAACCGCCCAACCTCCCGCAAAAACTCGGGCGTCACGCGAAAGATCGCGATCTCCTCCACCTCGTGCTGCGTCGGCTGATAGCCCATCGCGCGCAGATCGCGCAGCGTCTGCGGCGAAAAGTCGTGGGCCGCAAAAACCAGCAGCATGTCGTCGCTGAAGCCGCGGTAGCCGAGGCCTTCCATATCGCGGACGAAGGCGTCGCTGGGTGTGAAGCGATAGTGGCCGGCGCCCGTTCCGTTGGCGACGCGTCCCTCGAACGCGATCACGCCCGCCGGCCGCCGCAGCTCGAATTGCACATTGGCCGCCGACGAAAGCAGGTCCGCTTTCGTCAGGCCGGTGTAGGCGCTCAAGGCGTCGTCGAACCCCATCGTGTTGTTGAAACCCATGCCGCGGCGTCCGGAGGAGTTGTGGCCGCCGAACAACGTCATCTGCACTTTGTCGTCCATCAACTCGGCGGTCCAAACTCCATTGCGCGAGTCGCTGGCGGCGTAGACGGTGAAGGAAATTGCGATGGCGAGGGTGACGAAGAGGAGGATCTTCATGGTCGTGTTCTCCCTAGAAACGGGATGATCTACGAAACAATTCGTAATGTCAACGAAAACTTTCGTAGAAGCGGTTCGTGGTTCCTGGTTCTCGGTTCTCGGTTCTTCACTAAGAACTAAGAACTAGGAACCAGGAACTGCTTCTCTACCGATTGACGGCCAGCGAATCGAGCTTCTTGAGCTCGCGCTCGGCCTCTTTGGCTTTCCGCGGGAAGACGCAGCGCAGATCGCAGATCGATTTGTAAGTCGCGACCGCCGAGTCGCGGTCGCCGGCCGAGGCCTTCCGGCGGGCGTCTTCGAGCCTGGCGTCGAGGGTCGCCTCCCCCGCGCGCAACTGGTCGCGCACGAGCTTCTCGACGGCTGAAACGTTGAGCGCGCCGCGATCGTTGTCGACTTTGCCGAGCTGCTTTCCGTCGCCATCGAGGAGAACGGCGATCGGCAGCGCGCCCGCCGCGCCGAGCTTCTCGATCATCGCTGCGTCGTCCGCCCGAATCACCTGCATGGCAACGCACTGCGATGCGTACGAAGTCAGCGGCCGCGAGAAAAGCAACTCGGAACGTTTGAAGTCATCCCGCGATGCGGGAATCCAGTAGAGCGTCATCGGCGCTTTCGCCGGCGAGTCGCCCGGCGCGACGACTTTCCACGGCACGAACGACACCGGGCCGTTGAAATCGGCGCCTGCGGCACTTGCTGCCAGAACACCAATGGCGAGGAACGCGAGCCGGACCCACTCGACGCGCATACCACCTACTCCTCTCAGTGCGTGGCCGGGATCATATACCCCGCGGGCAGGACTCGTATGGTTTCGAAAAACTTCACGGATGGTCTGCTGAATCGATGATTTACTACGCGGCGAAGGAGCGGAATGAAGTCCTTATTCACGGTCTTCTTCCTGGCCACGGCAGCGGCTGCGCAACCGGATCTGACTCTGGTCCCTGTCGCGTCAGGACTCGAGCAGCCCATCGGGATCGTCAACGCCGGCGATTCGCGACTGTTCATCATTGAGAAGCCAGGCAAGATCGTCATCCACGATGGCACACAAGTCCTTTCAGTGCCTTTTCTCGACGTGCATACGCTCGTCTTTCCGGATCCCGACGGCAACAGCGAACACGGCCTCCTCGGCCTCGCGTTCGACCGCGCCGATCGCCGGTTCTTTTACATCGACTACGTCGACCTGGCCGGCGATATCGAGATTGAACGCTATCAAGTGTCAGCCGATCCCAACCTCGCCGATCCGAATTCAGAAACTCTCGTTCTGAGAATTCCGCATCCCAACACCGGGCGGCACTACGGGGGTCAGCTGCAGTTCGGACCCGATGGCTATCTCTACATCAGCGTGGGCGACGGCGGGATTTCCGGCGATGTCCCCGGTAATGCGCAAAACGTCGACGTGCTTCTCGGAAAGATTCTGCGGATCGATGTCAGTTCGCTACCCTATTCGATCCCGCCTTCCAATCCATTCGACAACGAAGTGTGGTCGATCGGCCTGCGCAATCCGTGGCGGTTCACCTTCGATCGCATCACCGGCGACATGTGGATCGGCGATGTTGGACAGAACGACTGGGAAGAAGTCGACTTTCAGCCGGCCGGAAGCGTCGGCGGTCAGAACTACGGATGGCACATGATGGAGGGCGACCACTGTTTCAGCCCGTCGTTCGACTGCGAGCAGGACAGCTTCACGATGCCGGTCCTCGAATACGGGCACATCTTCGGCGCATGCTCGGTCATCGGCGGCTATCGCTACCGCGGTGCCAGATATCCACGGATGGGGGGAATCTATTTCTACGGCGACCTTTGCACGGGCACGATATTCGGCGCGACGCAACAAGACGATGGCGAGTGGGACGGGCAGCCGCTGCGCACGACGGAACTCATGATCACCAGTTTCGGCGAAGATCAGAATGGCGAGCTCTATGTCGCGGACCTCAAGAGTGGGGGGATCTTCCACATCACGGACTCCGTCGAGGCGCACCCGAGGCGCCGGGCGGTCGGTAAGTAACGGGCGGATGAAACTTTCCCTGGCAATCTTTTTTTTGGCGATCGCAGCCGCCGCCCAGCCGCAAATCGAGCTCAAACAAATCGCGACGGGTCTCAGCCGGCCGGTTGCGATCGCGAGCGCCGGCGACTCGCGCCTCTTCATCGTTCTGCAGTTGGGTCAGATCGTGATCTACGACGGCACACGCGTGTTACCGGCGCCGTTCCTCGACATCCGC
>DATBSF010000363.1:0-3924 GCA_036559905.1 Thermoanaerobaculia bacterium
CGCTGCAGGTTAGAACCTGACCGCCATGTTCGACTGCCGCGAGGTCGAGCTCTTCCTGCAATCCGCCTTCGCGATGCCATTCCGGGACGACTTCGCCATGAACGCGAAGCCGCGCGACGCCGCCGTCGGGATATATGTGAAACCGCAAATGCGTGAACGCGTGTGGGTTCTCGATCGCGAACGGATTCTCGCTGTCGCCTTTCAATTCCGACTTCGGCAGTACTTCGGTCCAGTCGGTGAGCGCATCGTGCGGAGTCTCAGGAGCGGCGAAACACGCTTCGATCGAGCAGTGCGATGGAAAGTTGCCGCGAAAAAAGCTCGTATCGACGACTACGCCGCGTAGAACGCCGGGGGTGCCGAGGCGGATGATGGCGTGGTCGTGGCCGGGGGTGCGCTTGCGGCGGCTCTCCCATCCGTCCATCCACTTGCCACGCTCGGTGTATTCGTGCTCTTTCCACACCGGCTTCTCGGCCTTGAGGAGATTTTCCTTCGGCGCGAAGAAATCGTCGGTCGCGTACAGGACGGACCCGCCGAGACGTTCGGCGGCGAGATCGACTAGCTCTTTCCAGTCCACTTAGTCATCACCACACAGGGCACAGAGATCACAGAGACGTCTCTGCGAGCTCTGTGCTCTCTGTGGTGATCATTTCCTTATCCATTGCCCCGATGGTGAACCGATAGCCCGACCATCCTCCCACACCTTCCGCCCGCGCACATACGTCGATTTCACGACGCCCGACAATTCCTCCCCCTCGTACGGCGTCACCTTGTGTCGATGGTGAATCATCTCCGGCGTAATGCGAAAGCGCTTCTCGGGCGACCAGACGATGATGTCGGCGTCGAAGCCTGCTGCGATTTTTCCTTTCCTGCCCGCGATGCCTGCGATCGTCGCCGGCCCGACACACATCAGATTGGCAATGGATTCGAGATCGAGACGCCGCTCACTCCAGATGATCGGCAGCCCGAATTGCAGCGACGCGATCCCACCCCACGCCCGCTCGACGTTTCCGTCGTGCAGTCGTTTCAACTCCGGCGTGCACGGCGAGTGATCGCTGACGATCGCCGGCAGCAATCCTTCTTTCACGCCGCGCCAAAGCGCCTCGCGATTTGCATGGTCCCGAATCGGCGGCGCACATTTGAACTCCGGCGCGCCGTCGGGAATCTTCTCGGCTTCGAAGTGGAGATAGTGCGGCGTCGTCTCGGCGCTGAGCGCAATGCGGGCATCGCGCGCACGACGCAGCCGATCGAGGCCGCCCGCCGATGAAAGATGGACGATGTGCGCGCGTGTCCCGCCGCGTTTCGCTTTGTCGAACACGAGATCGATCGCTGCATCCTCGGCTGCGCGAGGTCGCGATTGAAGATAGGCGCGGTAGGAAGATCCGTTCGCTTCGCCGATGAATTCGGGCAGCTCGGCGTGCACCAGCAGAGGAGCGTTCGTATCGCGGAGCGCATCGAGCGCATCGGCAAGACCATCGGAGTCGAGATGGCGAAACTCGGGGACGCCGGAATCGACGAGAAAACATTTGAAGCCGAGCGCCCCTTTGCGGACCATCTCGCGCAATGCGGAAGCATTTCCGGGAACGGCGCCGCCCCACAGACCGACATCGACCCAGCACTTTCCATCCATCGCTTCCGCTTTCGCCATCAGCGCCTCGACGCTGATCGTCGGCGGAATGCTGTTGAGCGGCATGTCGACGATCGTCGTCACCCCGCCCGCCGCTGCCGCCCGCGTAGCGCTGTCGAATCCCTCCCACTCCGTCCGCCCCGGCTCATTGACGTGCACGTGCGAGTCGACCAGCCCGGGCATGATCACGAGATCGCCGTGGTCGATGTCGGATTTTTCTTCGTAGTCGCCGACGCGTTCGATTTTTTCGCCGCGAATGTGCACGGAAGCAGGACGAACACCCTGCGGTGTGACGACCCGACGGCTCCGAAAAATCACTCGATACCCTCAGCCATCCAGATGTCGCCACCCTCGGGCTTGAAGCGATCGAAGAGGAGCCAGTGGCCGTCGGGCGACCACACCGGATAAGACGCGTCGGGCGAGAACGAGATATGAACCACTTCGTAGGAGCCGATGCGCGTACCGGATGTGATGTGCAATGGAGTAACTATACGACTGCCGCGGTCCTGTGATTGACGCGTTCTGCCTTGCGATACTCGGTGAGTCGCTTGAGAATTTCCTCGCCGGTGGCGGGCGCATCGATCTTCGGAATCGCGCCGTTCGAGACGAACGACAGCGCGTTCTTCACCGCCATGAAAACCGAGATGCCGAGGAGCAGGGGAGGCTCGCCGACCGCTTTGCTCGACGCGACATTCACCGTGTTCGCGTTGTTTTCGATCGTATCGACGTTGAAGATTTCCGGAACGTCCTGAATGTTCGGGATCTTGTAGGTCGTCGGCGAATGCGTCAGCACATCGCCATCCTTCGACCAGCGTTTCTCCTCGTTGGTCAGCCAGCCGACGCCCTGGATGAACGCGCCGGTGATCTGGCCGCGATCGATGCCGGGATTGATCGACTTGCCGATATCCACGAGCAGATCGCTGCGCACGATCCGCATCATTCCGGTGAAGCGATCGATCTCCACTTCCGAGATCGCGGTGCCCTGCGTGAAATAGAGGAACGGCGTGCCGCAGCCTTTGTCGACGTCCCAGTCGATTCCCTGCGTGGAGTAGAAGCCTTTGTCGCCTAGGGAGACGCGCTCTTTGTAGGCGGCGTTGACGAGCTCGCGCCACGGCAGTCTGCGTCCGGCATCGACTTCCATCATGCGCGCTTTGATCTTGCGGCACGCGTCGAGCGCGGCGCTGCCGTTGAGATCTGCGCCGCTCGATGCGGCGGTGGCGGAAGTGTTGTTGTTCTTCTCAGTCGACGTCGCCATCACGATCACATGTTCGACGTCGATGCCGAATTCGTCAGCCACGAGCTGCCGGATCTTCGTGTTGACGCCCTGTCCCATCTCGGTCGCGCCGGTGGAAACCTGCACGGAGCCGTCGAGATAGATATTGACGAGCGCGTTCGCCTGATTGAGAAACTTCGTGTTGAATGAGATGCCGAATTTCACGGCGGTGCAGGCGAGGCCGCGGAGATGCGTCTTCGATTTGGCGTTGAACTCCGTGACGGCCTTTCTTCGCTGCGCGTAGTTTCCGCGGCGGGCGGTTTCCTCGAAGAGGCGCGGCAGCATGTTGTTTTTGACAACCTGGTTGTACGGCGTGATGTTGCGATCGTTGACGCCGTAGCAGTTCTTCATGCGGATCTCGAGCGGATCGTGTTTCAGGTAGTGCGCGATCTCCTCGATGATGTTCTCGATCGTCGCGACACCCTGCGGCCCGCCGAATCCTCGAAATGCGGTGTTCGGCGGATAATTTGTACGACAAATCGTGCCATTGATCTGTGCGTTCGGGATGTAGTAGGCGTTGTCGACGTGCGTCATCGCCCGTCCCATCACCGCCGTCGACAGATCGGCGTACGCGCCGCCGTCGGAAAAGAGATCGACGTGCATCGCCGTGATCACACCGTCGTTCGTGAACGCGACTCTGTAGTCGTTCTGGAACGGATGGCGTCCGCCGGTGACGCACATGTCGTCGTCTTTGCTGTACGCGATGCGCGCTGGCCGCTTGGTCTTGTGCGCGACCAGCGCCGCCATCGCCGCGGGATGCGTCGCCTGGCATTCCTTCCCGCCGAACGCGCCGCCCATTCGCTTCGTCGTGACGACCACTTTGTTGATCGGCAATCCCAGCAGATGCGCGATCACTTCCTGTACCTCGGACGGATTTTGCGTCGACGATAGAACGCTCAGCTGATCGAATTCGCCTGGATACACGATCGCGGCCTGCGACTCGAGGTAGAACTGGTCCTGTCCGCCGTTGATCCATGTGCCCAGGAGGATGTGCTCCGCGTTCGCGAATGCTTTCTGGCAATCGCCG
>DATBSF010000364.1:0-16250 GCA_036559905.1 Thermoanaerobaculia bacterium
CGCATCACGACCACCACCGACTGGACGGGCTTCCAGCACGCCGACCTAGTCATCGAGGCCGTCGTCGAGAACCTCGATGTGAAGAGAAAAGTCCTCGCGGAATTCGAATCCATCGCCAAAGAAGGGGCGATCTTCGCGAGCAACACATCGACCTTGCCGATCACGGAGATCGCTGCGAACGCGAAGCATCCCGATCGTGTCGTCGGCATGCATTTTTTCAATCCGGTCGATCGCATGCCGCTGGTCGAGGTCATCCGCGGCGCGAATACGTCCGATGTCTCGGTTGTCACGGTCGCGAATTTCGCGCGAAAGTTGGGCAAGACCGTCGTCATCTGCAATGACGGACCGGGATTCGTCGTCAACCGCGTCCTCGGTCCGTACATCAACGAGTCGGGCTTCCTGCTCGAAGAAGGCAATACGATCGAGTCGATCGATGCCGCGATGGTCGACTTCGGAATGCCGATGGGACCGATGGCGCTGCTCGATGAAGTCGGGATCGACGTGGCCGCGAAAGTCGCGGTAATTCTTCGCGAGCGTTTTTCGGGGCGCATTCAGCAGTCGCGTGTTGTCGAGACGCTGTACGCGGACCATCGCCTCGGCAAGAAGGGTGGCAAGGGGCTGTATTTCTACGAGAACGGCAAGCGCAAGGACCCCGATCCCGAGGTTTATAAACTTCTCGGAGTCGCGGCGCCGCATCCGGTGAACGCGAAGGAAGCGATCGACCGCATGGTGTTCTCGATGATCAACGAAGCGGCGATGATTCTCGATGAGAAGATTGTCGGGTCGGCGGCCGAGCTCGACCTCGCGATGATCATGGGCACGGGCTTTCCTCCATTTCGCGGCGGCCTGCTCCGCTATGCCGATTCGGTAGGCCTGCCTAACATCGTCGCGCGGCTCGAGGAGCTCGCGTCGCGTCTCGGTCCGCGATTCACTCCCAGCGCGCCGTTGCGCCGCCGCGCCGAGGGCGGCGGCAAATTCATACAGTGAATTTAGCCGAGCCGCCCGTGCCGCTGACGTCGCGGGAACGCGCGATCTATTGGATCGTGCTGCTGATTTGTGCGGTTTCGCGGTTCCTGGCGATCGCGCGAACGCTGTGGGATTGGGACGAAGCGCTCTTCTGCCTCGGCATGCGATCGTACGACGTCGCGAGCCACCATCCGCACCCGCCCGGATTTCCGGTGTACATCGCGGCGGCCAGGATCCTGCGTGTATTCGTCAGCAGCGATTTTCGCGCGCTGCAGGCGATCAATCTCATCGCAGCCGTGCTGATTTTTCCTGCGATGTTCATGCTCGCGCGCGAGCTGCGGCTGAAATTCTCCACGTCCGTGATCGCAGCCGCGCTCCTCGCATTTTTTCCGAACGTCTGGTTCTTCGGCGGCACGGGATTCAGCGACGTTGCTTCGATCACGCTGGTGATCTACGCGGTCGCGTTTCTCTTTCGCGGATGTCGTAATGCAAATGCGTACTTCATCGGCGCGTTTCTGCTGGCGCTGTCGCTCGGCATCCGTCCGCAGAATCTGCTGGTCGGAATCTTTCCGGCGGCGGTGGCGACGTGGTATCGCACGCGCGAGTCCGTCCGCGATGTCGCTTTCGCGGCGCTGATCGGAACGGCGGTGGTGGCCGTGTCTTACACGTCGGCGATTCATGCGACCGGCTCGTTCGAGCAGTACATGGGCGCAGTGCGCGCGCACGGCGTTTACATTTCGACCATCGACTCGTTCCGCAGTCCCGCCCGCCCGCCCCTCTGGCGGCTGTTCGACCGCTTTTTCGTCAAGCAGTATCAGTCGCCGACGCTCAGCATGGCGACGTCGTTTTTCGTGCTGGTGTGTGCGATCGGCGCGATCCGCGAGCGCGATCGCCGCATGCTGTTCAACCTGCTCACATTCGGCCCGTTCGCGGTGTCGGCGTGGCTGATGCTCGATCGCTTCAGCATCAACCGCTTCTCGATCGGATACGCGCCGATGTTCGCGATTTTCGCGGCCGACGGCATTCGCCGTCTCTCCCGGCGCACCGATGTCGAGGCGGCGCTGGGCGCGGCGCTGATCGCCGGATTCGCGATCTGGACCTTTCCGGTGTTCGACACGGTGCGCAACACCGTTGCGCCATCGGTGCAGGCGATCGAGGCAGTTCGTCAACACATTGACTATAACCGCGAAGACCTCTTCGTCGCGTTCTCGATGACGCCGTTCGTCGAGTACTTCCTGCCCAACGCACCTTACAAACGCGTCCTCGATGAGCGTGCGCTGCCGCTGTCCTCCGGAAGCCGGACGCCGTTCCTGCTCACGGAGCTCGATCACACCAGCGGCGGCGGTTACGTTTTTCGTCGCGAGCGCGACCGGCTGTGGAACATCACGCGACGGCACTACTTCGACGTCGCGCTCGAGCCGGTGCGCAAACTCCCGCATTTCGTGAGCGGATGGATGCCGCCCGAGCATTCCGGCACCGACGAGTGGCGCTGGATGCAAGCGAAGTCGGTGACGCTCCTGCCACCCGCTTCCGGAAGCCAATTGCTGCGTCTCAAGTTCGACGTTCCCGACGAGCTGATGCCGCAGCATCCGACGATCGCGATCCGGCTCAACGGCGCGACCATCGATCAGTTCCAGCCGTCGGAGGCGCATCTCGACCGCGACTATCCCGTGATGCCGGGTCCGGGCGTGAACACACTCGAGATCACGACCGATCGCACGCTCAAGAGCTCCGATCCGCGGCAGCTTGGTCTTTTGGTTCGATTTCTATCGTGGGGGCCTGAATGAAACGTTTTTTGCTGCTTCTTCTCGTTGCTGTCTCTGCGTCAGCGCAAAACTTCATGCCGGTCGAATGGGACGCCGACGCTGGCAAATTGATGCTCCATGTCAGTCACATCGGCGACGATTTTCTCTACGTCGTCTCGCTGCCGGCGGGCGTCGGATCCAATCCGATCGGACTGGATCGCGGCGAGGAAGGCGGTACGCATCTCGTCCATTTCGAACGCGTCGGTCCGAAGCTGCTGCTCATCGAATCGAATACCGACTTTCGTGCGCTGAGCAACGACCCCAACGAGCGTCGCGCAGTCGAAGATTCATTCGCGCGTTCGGTGCTATGGGGATTCAAAGTCGAGAAGAGCGAAGGGGAGGGAGTGGTGGTCGACGCGACCGACTTTTTCCTGACCGACATGCACGGCGTCGCGAGCCGCTTGCGCGCGACGCAGCAGGGCAGCTATGCGGTCGACAAGAGCCGCAGCGCGATTTACCTGCCGCACACGAAATCGTTTCCGAAGAACACCGAAGTCGAAGCGACGCTGACGTTCGAAACGAAGGACCGTCCCGGCGCGCTGGTCAGCGGCGTCACGCCTGTGCCGCAACTCGTTACCGTCCGCGAGCATCATTCGCTGGTCGAGCTCCCGCCACCCGGCTACAAGCCGCGGAAGCTCGATCCGCGTGTGTCGTCGTTCGGCGTGCGGTTTCTCGACTATGCGAGTCCGTTCGCAGGACCGATCGAGAAACGCTGGATCGCACGGCATCGGCTCGAGAAGAAGGATCCGAATGCTGCGGTTTCGGAGCCCGTCGAGCCGATCGTTTACTACGTGGACAACGGCGCTCCCGAGCCCATTCGCAGCGCGCTCGTCGAGGGTGCGTCGTGGTGGAGCCAGGCGTTCGAAGCGGCGGGATTCAAAAATGCGTTTCAGGTGAAAGTCCTCCCTCAGGACGCCGATCCGATGGACATCCGCTACAACATGATCAACTGGGTGCATCGTTCGACGCGCGGGTGGTCGTACGGCGGATCGGTGATCGATCCGCGCACCGGCGAAATCATCAAGGGCAACGTCCGCCTCGGCTCGCAGCGCATCCGGCAGGACGTCCTGATCGCGAGCGGACTCATTCCGCAATACGAGGAGCTCGGCGATCGCGCCCTGGCGGAGCTCGATCCGGCAACGTCGCCGTCGATCATGGCCCTCGCGCGCATTCGTCAGCTCGCGGCGCATGAAACCGGTCACACGCTCGGCTTCGCACATAACATGGCCGCCAGCAGCGATTCGCGGGCCTCAGTGATGGATTACCCATCGCCGTACGTCAAGATCACCAACGGCAAGCTCGATCTCTCCGACGCCTATGCGAAAGGCATCGGCGTCTTCGACATCTTTGCCGTGAAATACGCGTACTCGCAGTTTGCGCCGGGCGCGAACGAAGACGAGGAGCTGAAGAATGTCATCCTCGACTCGAAGCTCCTTTTCATCAAGGATGAGGATGCACGGCCGGTCAGCGCGGCGCATCCGCTGGCATCGGTGTGGGACAGCCAGGGCGATCCGGTCAACATGCTGCGGCACGAGATGGAAGTGCGCCGCATCGCGCTCTCGCAGTTCGGATTGCGCAATCTCCCGATCGGCGAGCCGCTGTCGTCGCTCGAAGAAAAACTGGTGCCGCTGTACCTGCACCATCGCTATCAGCTCGAAGCTGCGGCGAAGACCATCGGTGGCGTGAGCTACACCTACGCCGTGAAAGAGAAAGGCGCGATCGTGCCGGCGCAAGTGCGAGAGATCGTGCCTCCCGCGAAACAGCGCGAGGCAATCAACGTCGTGATTTCGACGCTCGAGCCGTCATTTCTGCAGATCCCGCAGCGCATCATCAATCTGATCCCGCCGCGGGCATTTGGATATGAGCGCGGACCGGCGGAGCTCTTCGAGAAGCGCACGACGCCGCTGTTCGATCCGATTTCTGCGGCGATGACGTCGGCTGAGATCACGCTCGCGGCTCTGCTCGATCCAAACCGTGCGGCGCGAATGGACGAGTTTCATGCCGAGAATGCCGCGAATCCCGATTTCAATGAGGTCCTCACGCGAATACTCGCTGTCGTCACCAGGCCCGGCGCCCTCACACGCGCGACTTGCCGTCTGACGGCAACCCGGTTGATGGACCTCGCGAACAATCGAGACGCCGATGCGCAGGTGCGCGCAGAAGCGAGCGAGGCCTTAAGGCGGCTGTCATCACGGTTGGCGGCGCCGGCAGCTGGCATCGCGGAAATCGCGCATCGGCACGCCTTACGCGACGACATCCAGCGGTTCCTGGAACGACCCGATCAGCCCCGAACACAGCCCCGTCCGCCGGAAATACCGCCGGGACCGCCGATTGGGGACTGACCATCGCGAGATCCCTCTCCCCGCCCCGCGGGGAGAGGGTGGCCGAAGGCCGGGTGAGGGGCCCCTCATCCGCCGCTTCGCGGCACCTTCTCCCCGCAAGCGGGGCGAAGGATCTGGATCAACACGGTAGAATTCTCGGCCGCACGATGACCGTCGCTGCCGAAGACCGAAAAGTCGACCTCGTCCAACGTCTCGCGACGGAGGCCAGAAACCGCGTCAGCGCCGAGGAGGCCGAGGGCGCTTCGCAGTTCGTCTGGCGCTACTTCGCGCTCGTCGCGCCCGACGACATCATCTACACCTCGTTCGACACGCTCCTCGGCGGCGCGCTTTCGCTGTGGGAATTCGGGCGAGTCCGTCAGCCCGGCAAACCGAACGTCCGCCTCTTCAATCCGACCGCCGAGAAAAACGGCTGGTCGCTCGAGCACACGATCATCGAGGTCATCAACGACGACATGCCGTTCCTCGTTGACTCGGTCACGGCCGAGATCAATCGGCAGGAGCGCAACATCCATCTGCTCCTGCATCCCGTCATGCGCGTGAAGCGCGATGAAAAGGGCACCCGCCTGCAGGTGAGCGATGCGTCGGACGCGCTCACAGAGTCGTACATGCACCTCGAGATCGACCAGATCACCGATCGCGAGGAGATGGATCACATCTGCAAGGCGATCGAGAAAGTACTCGCCGACGTGCGGATTGCGGTCGCCGACTGGCGCACGATGCGCCAGCGCCTCGCGGAAAACATCCAGGAGCTCGAAGCAAAGAAGCTCCCGATGCCGCCCGAGGAAGTCCAGGAAGCAAAAGCGTTTCTGAAGTGGCTCGACGAGGGCAACTACATCTTCCTCGGATTTCGCCGCTATGGATTCGAGACGCGCAACGGCCGCGACTACCTGCCCGCAAAGCCGGAGACGGGGCTGGGAATCCTGCGCGCGATGCGCGCGGAATCGACTGAGCGCAGCGATCAGCCGCTATCGCCGGAGTTCAGTGCCTACGCGCGCCGTAAAGACCTGCTGATCATCACGAAGGCCAACAATCGCAGCACGATTCATCGCAACGTGCCGATGGATCGCGTCGGCATCAAGCGCTACGACGACAAAGGCGAGCTGATTTACGAAGACCGATTCCTCGGCCTGTTCACATCGGCGGCCTACATTCGCAGTGTTCGCGAGATCCCGATGCTGCGATTGAAGTTCAAGCGCGTGCTCGACCGCGCGGGACTCGATCCGCGCAGCCACAACGGAAAGGCGCTCGTCGAGATCCTCGAGACTTTTCCGCGCGATGAATTCTTCCAGATCACCGATTCGGATCTCTTCGACATCGCGCGCGGAATTCTTCTGCTGCAGGAGCGTCATCGCGTCGCGCTGTTCACACGCAAGGACGTGTTCGAGCGATTCGTGTCGTGCTACGTCTTCGTTCCACGCGATCGGTACACGCCCGATTTCAAAGATCGCGCGCGTCAGATTCTCGAAGAGGCGTTCCAGGGTCGCGATACCACGGTGTACGACCACGTCACGGATTCGCCGCTCGCGCGCGGCCTCTTCGTCGTTCGCACGAAGCCGGGCCGCATCCCGGACGTCGACGTCAAGCGCGTCGAGGCATACCTGGCCGACGCGGCGCGGACGTGGAGCGACCGGTTGCTGGAGGCGCTCGTCCAGCAGAACGGGGAAGAGGGCGGCATCGAGCTGCACCGTCGCTACAAAAAAGCGTTTCCGATGGCGTATTCGGAACGTTTCACCGCCGAGGCAGCGCTTTACGACATTGCGCACGTCGAAGAGGTGCTCGCGACCGGCAAGCTGAAGGCGGATCTCTATCGCCATCGCGGTCAGGATCAGCGGCAGTTCCACTTCAAGATCATTCACGCCGGCCCGCCGGTGCCGCTGTCGGAGATCATGCCGCGGCTCGAGAACATGGGCCTCAAGGTGCAATCGGAAGTTCCGTACGAAGTGCTGCCGTTAGGCGCAGAGGGGCCGGTCCGAATCCGCGACTTCAGCCTTTCGGCGATGGGCATGCAGGACGATCTCCGTCCGGTCAAGCAGAAGTTTCAGGAGACATTCATCCGCGTCTGGAATCTCGAGGCGGAGAACGACGGATTCAATCGGCTGATCATCGGCGCGGAGCTCGAATGGCACGAAGTGGTGGTGCTGCGCGCCTACTCGAAGTACATCCGTCAGATGGGTGTGACGCTCAGCGAGCCGACGATTCAGCAGACTCTCGCGAACAACGCTGCCATCACGCGACTTTTGTTACAACTTTTCGTCAATAATTTTGATCCATCATTAGGTGCGGCCACCCGGATGAGTGGACGTCACGCAGCCTCGCTCGGAATCCGTTCGCAGATCGAGGACGCGCTCAACGCAGTCAGCAATCCCGACGAAGATCGCATCCTGCGTTTGTACGTGACGCTGATCGATGCGACGCTGCGAACGAACTACTTCCTCCACAAGCCTTATCTCTCGTTCAAGGTCGACTCACAAAAAATCGCGGAGCTGCCGGCGCCGCGTCCGATGTTCGAGATCTTCGTCTATTCGCCGCAGATGGAAGGCGTGCACCTGCGCGCCGGCAAAGTCGCGCGCGGCGGAATTCGCTGGTCCGACCGCCGCGAAGACTTCCGCACCGAAATCCTCGGCCTCATGAAGGCACAGAACGTCAAGAACGTCGTGATCGTGCCGATGGGATCGAAGGGCGGATTCGTTGTAAAGAATCCATCCGCCGATCGCGCGACGTTTCAACGCGAGGGCGTCGAGTGCTACAAGACGCTGCTCCGCGGAATGCTCGATCTGACCGACAACCTGCGCGGTGACGACGTCATCCCACCGCCGCAGGTCGCGCGCCGCGATGCCGATGATCCATATCTCGTCGTCGCGGCCGACAAGGGCACGGCGACTTTTTCCGACATCGCGAACTCCATCTCGGCCGAATACAACTTCTGGCTCGGCGATGCGTTCGCGTCAGGCGGCAGCGCGGGCTACGACCACAAGGCGATGGGCATCACTGCGAAGGGTGGGTGGGAGGCGGTCAAACGCCACTTCCGCGAGCTCGGGATGGACATCCAGAATCAGGACTTCACGGTCATCGGCATCGGCGACATGTCGGGCGATGTGTTCGGCAACGCGATGCTGCTCTCGCCGCACATCCATCTCGTCGCGGCGTTCAATCACTCGCACATCTTCGTCGATCCGAATCCCGATCCGCGCTCGACGCTGGTGGAGCGCAAGCGGCTGTTCGACGAGCGCCTCAACTGGAACGGATACAACACGAGCCTGCTGTCCAAGGGCGGCGCGATCTTCGACCGATCGCAGAAGACGCTCAAGATCTCGGATGAGATTCAAAAACTCTTCGACCTTCCATCAAAGACAGTCGCACCCGCCGATCTGATCAAAGCGATTCTGCGCGTCAGTGCGGATCTTCTCTGGCTGGGCGGAATCGGCACGTACGTGAAGTCGAGCAGCGAGGAGCACGCTGCGGCGCGCGATCGCGCGAATGACGCCGTGCGCATCAGCGCTAACGAGCTGCATGTTCGCGTCGTGGGCGAAGGCGCCAACCTCGGGTTCACGCAGAAGGCGCGCATCGAATACGACCTTCTCGGCGGAAAGATCAACACCGACGCCATCGACAACTCCGCCGGCGTCGACACCTCGGACCACGAAGTCAACATCAAGATTCTGTTGTACGACGCGATCGAGCGCGGCGCGTTGCGCGCCCCCGATCGGAACAAGCTCCTCGCGGAGATGACGGACGAAGTCGGCCGGCTCGTGCTCCGCGATAATTACGAGCAGACGCAGGCGATCTCGATCACGCAGACTCTCGGTGAGTCGGTCCTCGACGAGCAGGCGCGATTCATGCGCGCGCTGGAACGCGCCGGCAAGCTCGATCGCGCGCTGGAAGGTTTGCCCGACGACGACACCATTGGAGAACGTCACACCGCGCATATCGGACTGACGCGGCCCGAGACCGCCGTCCTGATGGCGTACAGCAAGATCGCTCTGTATCAGGATCTCATCGCCAGCGATCTGCCCGATGATCCGCTTCTCGTCGAAGATCTCATTCGCTATTTTCCCGAGCCGGTTCGCGAGCGATTCCGCGCGGCCATCGAACGCCATCGGCTGCGGCGCGAGATCATCGCGACTTACGAGACCAACACGATCATCAATCGCGTGCGGCCGACGCTCGTCGCGCAGATGACCGAGGAGACGGGGAAGCCGTCGAGCGACATCGCGAGAGCGTTCACGATCATCCGCGAGTCCTTCGATCTGCCGTCGCTGTGGGCCGAGATCGAAGCGCTCGACAACAAGCTGGCCGCGCGCATCCAGTACGAGATGATGATCGAAATCGGACGCCTGCTCGAGCGCGCGATCGCGTGGCTCCTGCGCAGCGGCTACGAGAAACTCGACATCGCGGCGTACGTCGCCGAATTCCGACCGCGCATCGAAACGCTCGCGACGCGGCTGCATGACGTGCTCCCGCCGGCGTTGATGTCGGCGCTGAAGACGCGGCAGGGCGAGCTCGAGGCGAGCGGAATCCCGACGCGGCTCGCGTCGCGCGTCGCGAGCCTCGGCGTCATGAGCGCGGCGCTCGATATCGTCCGCCTGACCCGCGCAGGCCGCCCTGTGGAAGATGTCGCCCGCGTTTACTTCGGCCTCGGCGCCCGTTTCGGGCTGGATCGGCTGCGCGCCGCCGGCGCATCGATCGCCGCGGAAACGCCCTGGCAGAAAGCCGCTGTGGCGGTCGTCGTCGACGATCTCTTCAACTATCAGAGCATCCTGGCATCGCGCGTGATTCGGGAGACCGATGGCGCTCGCGATCCGGTCGATGCCTGGCTGGCGGCGCGACCGCGCGTGGTGGAGAGAATCGATCAGACCATGACGGACGTTAAAGCAGCTGCGACGATCGATCTGGCGATGCTGACGGTCGCGTCGCGACAACTGCGCGCATTGGTCGAATCGTGAAGCAATCGGGATCCCATTTGCGATCGATCGAGATCGTGCGGTCCGGGGCAGCCGACGCGGCGGCGATCGACTCGAATGTCCTCCGCACGCAAAAGCTGGACGACGAGTCACGAGTCGCCAACGCGCTGCTGACGTTGCACGAGCGGCATTCACTCGCGCCATTCGGCTTTCAACGATTCGTCGCCGCGGACCACGCTTTGTACGATCGCGACGCATAAGCTGTAGAAACAAGTCCGCGGTCGAGACGTAAGAGGAATCCTGTGACAAATGCGCGCATCTTCGTTCTGGCCATCGCTCTGTCTGCCGTTGCTTCCTTCAGCTCCGCGCAAGCCCTGCCTCCGGAAACCGTCCGCAGCATCGAACAGCAGGTCTCTACTTCAATGTCGAAGTACCACTTTCCGGCCTCCAGCGTCGCCATCGTGATGGATGACAAACTCGTGTGGTCGCAGGCCTTCGGCACGGCGGATCTCGAGAACCTCGTTCCTGCGACCAGCTCCACCAGGTTTCGTCTCGCGTCGGTTTCCAAGCCGATTACGGCGATTGCCGTGATGCAGCTCGTAGAGGCCGGCAAGATCCGGCTCGATAGTCCGATTTCACAATGTGTCCCGCAGTACAAACCGGCTCAAGTGCCGACGCTCCGGCAGCTGCTCACACATACATCCGGCGTCCGACACTACAAGTCCGATGATGACGTCAATGATCCGGAGTTCGTGAACACACGCCATTTTGCCAGCGTCACGCAGTCGATCGATCAATTCAAGAACGATCCGCTGGCGTTCGCACCGGGCAGCAGCTTTCTGTACTCCACGCACGGATTCACGTTGCTTGGCTCGTGCGTAGAGCAGGTAACGAAGACGCCTTTCGTGGACTACGTGACGCAGAACATTTTCAGGCCTGCCGGCATGACCGGCTCGCGCGACGATCTGGTGACGGCGATCATTCCGAATCGCGCGCGGCCGTATTCGACAAATGCTGGTGGAGTGGTGGAGAACGCCCCGTTTGTGGATACCAGCAATCGCATCCCCGGCGGCGGATTCATCTCAACAGCGTCCGATATGGCGCGGCTCGCGATCTCGCTCTTTGAGGGTAAGGTCCTCCGGCCAGACACTGTGAGCATGATGTTCAAGCCAAACGTCCTTCACTTGCCGGACGGCACGGAGTTCTCGATCGCCCTCGGCTGGGCGGTAGGTGGGGCGATTGGTCGTGACGATGTTGTCTGGATGGGCGGCAATCAGCCCGGCGCGACGGCGATGGTTTTTGTCATGCCGGCAAGTCGGTCGGCTGTCGTTGTCTTGACCAACAAGGGTGGGGAGGGTGGCGCCGTGATCGAACTCGCGAAGGGAATTGCCAAAGCGATCAACCGTTGAATGAGAGAGCTATTCTTATGCTTCTTAAATGATCGAGGAGCCTCGCAACTACAAAGCCCGCGTCGCGATTCTGTCGATTCTGGTGGGCGTCATGTGGTTGATCCATGCCATTGACTCCTTTCTGCCGCGCGGATTCTCGTCAGCCGGTCATGGAATCGTGCCGCGCACGTGGGATGGGTTGTGGTCGATTCCCGTCGCCCCGCTCATTCACGCCGATTGGGACCATCTCATCGCGAACACCGTTCCACTGGTCGTACTCGGCGCGCTGGTGCTCCTCCGCGGCCTGCACGAATTCATTTTCGTAACGTTGTTCACCGCCATCGTCGCAGGACTCGGCACGTGGCTATTCGGCGCCGGAAATGCGCAGCACGTCGGCGCCAGCGGAGTGATATTCGGGTACTTTGGCTACCTCGTCTTCAGGTCAGCGTTCGATCGCAAGCTCACGTCTGCGCTGATCACGCTCGTCGTCGGCATCGCGTACGGAACCGCGATGGTCTACTCGCTGGTCCCCTCCGAAGAGGTGTCGTGGAGCGGTCACTTCTTCGGTTTCGTCGGCGGATTCCTCGCGGCCCGCGTTCGATATCCGCATCAGCGACCCATGGCGATCGAACCGAAGTGGCACTGAGCGTCGCGTCCCTTCATCGTCCGAAGACGTCGCTGAGGACGCGCGCGAGCGCTTCGGCCGGATTATCCCCGACGCGGTACTCCTCAGGCCTCATCTCGTAGCGAAAAACGGGCTTGCCGTTTTTCGTGATGATCGCTTCTGCGGCGCGGCGTTTTCTGCCGAAGCGCAGGCGCTCGACGGCGCCCCTGAAACGGATGACGACGTCGGATCCGTCGGCGACCGTCAGATTCATTCCGCGAAGCCTGTTCGAAAGCTGGGCGCCGAGGTCTGCGTCGCCGCGCGCTTCGACTGAAACCTTCGTCACGCCGTGCAGCTTCTCGCGTGCGACGTTGACGACCGCCTCGTTCGCCGATGAGTCTCCGCCCTCGACGTAGGGGTCGAGCGCCATCGCCGCCGCAATGCGTTCAGCCGGACTCGGTGGGGTTGGCGCAGGTTGCGGCTCGGGCTCAGGAACGGGCTTAGGTTGCGGTTGCGGAACCACTTTCTTCGCCACAGGAACGGGAACAGGTTCCGGTACTGGCGCTGGTACCACCGGCGCGGGCACCGGTGCAGGTGGTGTCACCTCGATGGTTGTCGTTGTCGGTTGCTGCGTCGCGACGGGTTGCGGCGTGACAACCTTCGGAAGATTCGTAGCAACGGCGGCCGGCTGCGACATGAAATGCCAGGTCGCAAATGCGCCGAACGCAAGCAGGAGAAAAATGATGATGAGGAACAACCCGGTCTGTCTCCGCGGCTTTTCAACGACTGTCTGGACAGGCGGTTTCTGCACGATGTCCGACCGAACGGTGCTTGGCTGCCGAATCGTCGTGCCGGCGGGCGGCGTGAGCCGCAGCGTGCTCTCCGAATCGATTGTCGGCAACGTTTGCGCGGCCGATTCGAGTGCATCCGCGAATTCGCGAGCCGTTGCGTAGCGCTTGTTGCGATCGCGCTCGAGCGCGCGGCCTAACACCGGCTGCAGCTGGGCAGGAATGCGCGTCAGATCGAGCGATTGCACGTCGGTGTCCTGCGAATAGTGGAGGATGTACTGATGCGGCGACGTCGCCTCGAACGGCGGTCTCCCCGTGAGCATCTCGTAGACGACGATCGCGAGCGAATACAGGTCGGCGCGGCCGTCGATTTTTTGACCTGCCGGAAGAAAGCCGAGTTGCTCGGGCGAGGAGTAGCGCAACTTGCCTACGAAGATTCCGGTGCGGGTGGCGGCGTAATCGCCCTCGTCCAACTTGGCGACGCCGAGGTCGATGAGCTTGACGCGTTCATCGGGTTGTTCGCCGCGCGTGATCATCAGGTTCTCGGGGCTGATGTCGCGATGGATGATGCCCGCCCGGTGGACGGCGTCCAGTCCGTTGAGCGCCTGGACCGCGAGGCGGATTGCGTATGCCGGCGCGATGACGCCGCGCTTTCGAATGACCTGCGCGAGGTTTTCGCCGTCGATGAACTCCCAGACCATGTAGTGCGATCCGTCGGGAAGCGCGGAGAAGTCGTGCAGCGTCGCGACATTCGGATGCTGGACCTTCGTCGCGAGCTGTGCTTCCCGGAGAAAGCGCTCGTGCGCGTCCGCGTCGTCAGAGATCTGCGGACGGATGACCTTGATTACGCGGGTGGCGCGCAGAAAAGCGTGCTCGACCTTGTAGACCTCGCCCATGCCGCCCGCGCCGAGGCGCTCGATGATCCGGTACTTTCCGTCGACGGGTTCGTCCGCATAACGGCGGAGGAAGTCTGTTACGGGCTCGCCACAATGCGGGCAGGCCTTGAAGGTACGTTCGATTTCAGCGTGACATCGGACACAGCGAAATGGCATGCAGAGACGAATGATACGACCTGACGCTGTTAAGATAGCTTCGATCCAATTCGGTTCAGGGGAGAGTTCCATGAGAAGAGCATTCGCCGCTCTCGGTGTAACTGTCGTTTTCGCAATGCCAGCCCTCGCGCAGGAAGTCGGAAGCCTTTTCGTCCGCGAGGCCATTGAAGCAAAGAGTTACGCCGCCGCGCCGCGGCTCGCCGAGCGCGCCTCGATGGTTCCGGCGACCGTCCTGCCGTCTTCTGCAACCAGCATTCCGGACGCGATCGTAGCCATTCAGAATTGGAACGCCGGCGGGCAGCAGCCGATGCGCAATGGATTCCGCCGCGCGCTGCCCGACGTCATCGAGATGCGTCTCAGCTCCGCGGTCGCGGCCAAAACCAGCATCACGACGTTCGGGCGCGGCGTGATCGAAGCGACGCCTCACGGCACGATCGTGTGGAGCACGATGGTGCGCGTCGAAAAGGCGAATCGCCTTCGGCTTCATCTCGAAAAATTGAGCATTCCCGACGGAACTGTTTTCTGGGTTTATGGTCCGGGACAAAGGCCGACAGCCTTCAGCCGCGAGCTCGTCGACGACAAGGGCACACTCTGGACGCCCAGCGTGCGGGGCGACACGGTCTATCTCGATGTTGAGACTTCGTCGACCGCCGCGACCGCATTCACGATCCGGGAGATTCTCGAATTGATCGATGTCGGAGTTGGATCGATCCACGCTCAGGACGCGCCGACGTGTCTTGTCGATGCCACGTGCGTCGGCGCATCAACGTTCACTGAGATCGCGAGCGCGAGGAAAGGGATCGCGTCGTTGTTTTTCGTCACGAGCGAAGGCGGCGCGGTCTGCACGGGCGGGTTGCTGAATGATCAGGCGAACTCCCGGACGCCGTATCTCCTGACCGCGAATCACTGCTTCCACGACCAGACGACGGCATCGAGTCTCGAGGCTGTTTTCGATTTTCAGACCGCCAGCTGTCAGGGCAGTTTCAACCGCAATGCAGATCCGACGGTCAATGGCGCGCAGTGGCTCGTCAGCTCGTCGACGTCGGATGTCACGCTCGTCAAACTCAACTCCCTGCCGGCCGGCCGCGTCCTTCTCGGATGGACGACAAACCCCGCAGCTGTCGGGAACGGAACGATGATTCATCGCATTTCGCATCCCGTGCCCGCCAACGACATCTTCCCTCAGTCGTATTCGAGCACGCTCGTCGACACCTCCCTTGGAACCTGCACCGGTGTTACGCGAACGAATTTCCTTTACTCGACCTCGGTGGGCGGTCAGGGAGGCGTGTACGGCGGCAGCTCCGGATCGCCGGTCATGCTGTCGAACGGCCAGGTCGTCGGACAGTTGCTCGGATCGTGCGGCCCGGAGCCGTCGGCCGGTTGCGACTTGCGCAACTCGACTGTGGATGGCGCGTTTTCATCATCGTTTTCGGTCTTATCGCACTTCCTCACCGGAAATCCTGCGCAACCGACTGCTTGTACGCAGAACGCAACGACGATCTGTCTTGCGGACGGTCGATTCGCTGTTTCCGCGACGTGGCGGACCAATGACGGCATGAGCGGAAATGGTCAAGCCGTGCGCCTGACGACCGACACGGGTTACTTCACGTTCTTCAACGCCAACAATGTGGAAGCGGTGATCAAGGTGATCAACGCCTGCGGGTTCAATCAGAGGTACTGGGTGTTCGCGGGCGGACTGACGAACGTCAATGTCGTCATCACTGTTCTTGACACGAAGAACGGGACCGTGAAGACGTACACGAATCCGTCGAACACCGCGTTTCAGCCGGTTCAGGACACCAGCGCTTTCGCGACCTGTCCCTAATTACCTCGGCGCCGGAGCGCGGACGAAGCGGGTCACCGTTTCGTAGTAGCGCTCCGGCTCCGCCTGCGCGATCTCGCAGTGGCCCGCGCTTTCGCTGGTCAGTAACTCCTTCGGCACGTTCAGGCCGTTGTAGAGCTGCATGCCGAGTGCGAATGGAATGACCTGATCGCGCTTGCCGTGCATCACGAGCACCGGAACGCCGGCCTGATTCAGCCAGCGCGTCGTCATCAGCGAAAACGGCGCTGTGTAACCGAGGGGAAGGGGCTTGTAGAGCGCGTTGCCGATCGCGGCAAGCGACGGAAACGAATTCTCGATGACGACGCATCGCACTTTTCGGTGCACCGCCACGTACGCGGCGAACGGTCCGCCGAGGGATTCGCCGTAGGCCACGATGTCGCCGTGTGTCCGTGTCTGCGTGTAATCGTAGGCAGCGAGCGCATCGCGGAAGAGGCCTGATTCGGACGGCTGGCCTTCACTCTTGCCGTAGCCTCGCCAATCGAACACGAACACGGAAAGGCCGCGCTTCGCAAGGCCTGCCGCCGTTGTTCCTCGCTCTGTGATGTTGCCCGCATTGCCGTG
>DATBSF010000365.1:0-2563 GCA_036559905.1 Thermoanaerobaculia bacterium
CAGCGCAGCGCCGACGTTTTCCTCGGCGTCCCGTTCAACATCGCGTCGTATGCGCTGCTCACGATGATGGTTGCGCAGGTTTGCAATCTGCGGCTCGGCGACTTGATCGTCACCTTCGGCGATACGCACCTCTACTCGAATCACCTCGAGCAGGCGCGATTGCAAGTGACCCGCGAGCCGCGGCCGTTGCCATCGATGACGCTGAATCCGGATGTGAAATCGATTTTCGATTTTCGCTTCGGCGACTTCACGCTCGAGAACTACGATCCGCATCCGAGCATCAAAGCTCCGATTGCTGTATGACGCTGTCGATCATCGCCATCCTTTCGACCAACAACGTCATCGGCAGCGGCAACCGCCTGCCATTCCGCCAATCGACGGACCTCAAGCGTTTCAAGTCGCTGACGATGGGACATCATCTGCTGATGGGGCGAAAGACGTACGAGTCGCTCGATTACCCGCTTCCGGGCCGCACGATCGTCGTCATCACGCACGATCGCGACTTTCGTGCTGATGGCATCCTGACCGCCCCCTCGATCGAGCGCGCGATCGATATGGCGCGGCTCGACGAAGAGCCGTTCATCGCCGGCGGCGGAAAGATTTTCGAGCAGACGATTCACCGCGCCGATCGCATGTACCTCACGCGTGTACACGCGGAGATCGAAGGCGATGCGTTCTTTCCCGAGTTCGACGACGTGACGGAGTGGGTTCTCGTCGATTCCGAGCATCGCGACGCCGACGAAAAGAACCAGTATCCGTATTCTTTTCTGACCTACGAGCGCGCGGGCAAGCTGGCTTAGTATGTCGTAGCGCCGCCGGCCTCGGCGGCGATTTTTTGTCGTGCCGGCCAGCGGCCGGCGCTACACAGAATCATGTACTGGCGCCTGCTTCGTCATAATCGCGACTTCCGACTGCTCTACGCCGGCACGCTGATCTCGCTCGGCGGCGACTGGTTCCTCACGGTCGCGCTCCTCGATCTCGTCTTGCAGCTCACCGGATCCGCGACCTTGGCGTCGCTGATGCTGCTTTGCCAGTCGCTTCCGATTTTTTTCTTCACGCCGATCGCCGGACGCACGGTCGATCGCGTCGATCGGCGCAAGCTGATGATCGTCGTCGACGTCATTCGAACGGGAGCGTGCCTCGTTCCGCTGCTCGCTCGAACTCCGGCGCTGCTGCCATTCGCATACCTCGGCGTCACAAGCGGCGCTGCCGAACATCGTCGCAAGCGAGGAGCTCGGCGCGGCGACGGTGTTGATGGGATCGACGTGGGGAACGATGCTCGCGGTCGGCGCAGGACTCGGCGGCGTCGTGACGATGCGATTCGGACGCGACACGTCGTTCATCGTCGACGCGATCAGCTTTCTGATCTCGGCGTTGATCCTGTGGCGCATTCGAGCGCGATTCAGTGAAGGGGGAACATCACAGCCCTCGGCAGCACCTTTTCACACATTGATCCCGTATGCGCGGACACATCCCCGCGTGCTCGCACTGCTGATCTCAAAAGGCGGCTACGGCATGGGGGCGGGGACCGTCGCGCTGCTCAGCGTCTTCGGGCGTGAAGTCTTCAAAGCCGGCGCGTTCGGAATCGGACTTCTCTTCGCCGCCCGCGGACTCGGCGCGCTCCTCGGTCCCTTCGCGGTGCGCGCGGTATCCAATCGCGACGAGACGCAGTATCGCCTCATCAGCGTTTGCGTGCTGATCTTCGGACTCGGATACATGGGACTCGGCCTCGCACACAGCCTCGCTGTTGGTTGTGCCTCCATTTTTCTCGCGCACCTCGGCGGCGGCGCGCAGTGGCAGACGTCGACCTACGGCCTGCAGCGCGAAGTTCCCGATTTCATCCGAGGTCGCGTGTTCGCTGCGGACTGGGGATTTGTGACGCTGACGATGAGCATCTCCAGCCTGATCGCTGGCGTTCTAGCCGACCGCTTCGGAGCGACGGCCGCCACCATCAGCACCGCTTCGCTAAGCGTGTTGTGGGCGATTTTCTGGGGTGCCTGGACCTGGCGGCTCTGGCGATAGCATCGCGTCTTCGAGCTTCTTCCGCTTCACGCCCATGATCCACGGCACGGCGGTCTTCGGTATGAACAAGAAAAAGTAAATCGGCCCGGCAAAGTTGATCGCGGTGTAAGCGAAGAGGATGGAAAGAACACCGAAGCATCCGGGAAAAAAGTAGTCGTAGATGCTTTCGCGCGTATCGAGCCGTTCGACCGCATTGAGGTCGAGCGCGTCTGCCTGGCGTCCGGCGTGCCAGTACATCGCCGCCAGCAACCAATTCACCAGGGCAAAGCCGATCCCATAGATCAGGAACAGCGTCTGCGCCTGTCCCAGGTTCAGGGCCGTTCGCAAGTTCCGGCCAAGGATCTGCTGGCCGATGAGGACGAACATGAACTTGAGGGGGTAAATGTAAAACAGGATCACGAAGAGGAGCGTGATATTGAGAACCATCGTGGTCTTGTCGCGCAGCCCGTAGCGCCTGAAGAATTCGTGGTGCGCGAACCACAGACCGATGAAGATGAGAAAGCAGAACAGGAACGGCAGGACGCCGCGCATCGTCTCCATC
>DATBSF010000366.1:0-6418 GCA_036559905.1 Thermoanaerobaculia bacterium
CAATTGATTTGGGAAACGTGATGAAAGTCACGAAATCGCGATTATGTGATATCGACAAAGATCGTCTTTTAAGTGTGGCGAAATGGAAGGCATGCAATCATCTCAAATACTTGCGCGATGGCAAATGCTAGTGTTTCGCCGTCATTTCAAATACTCGTCGAGTGGTTTTCCCGGCCCGACTTCGATGGGATCGCGGCCGCGCCTGAAAATCCGTGCGGGTTTCAGCCCCTGCAGCGTGTAAGCATCATCTTCGACCAGCAGCATCGTCCCTTCTCGCAGCCCGACCACCGGCGTCTCGTTCTCTTCGTGGAATTCACGCAAGCGGTCTTCGCGCGTCTCGCCTTTGTGTGTGGAATTCGGGTCGGGATCGAGATAGTGGCCATTGATCTGGAAGGGAATGAGGCCCAGCGCGTTGAGCGACTGCGGCTCCACGATCGGCATGTCATTGGTCGTGCGAATCGTGGGGGCAGTGATGACGCTTCCGGCGCTCGAGCCGATATAGGGCAGCCCGTCGCGTACCCGCTGGCGAATCGCGTCCATGAGATTGCGATCCTGCAGCTTCTTCAACAGCCGGAAGGTGTTGCCGCCGCCGACGAAAATCGCATCGGCCGTGTCGAACTGTTCGATCGGAATGACGGTGAAGCCCATCCGCCCGAATCGCTCGCTCACCTTGGCCGTGTAGGCATCGTGATCGAACGCAGCGAACGGCACGAACGCGACACGCCTTTTTCCCTTGAGCAAGCGACGGATGTCGGGCTCCGGATGGTCGAGATATCCGTAGCCGTGGACCAGTGAGCTGGAGATGAGCAGTAACTTCATTTCGATTCAATCACCCACTTTTCGTAAACCTCGACGGGCAACTCGCGAACGAAGCGCGACGGTTCCATCAGGATATCCATTCCGCCGCGATCGCGCGCCATCACCGGGAAAACGAGATAGAGCTCCTGCTTCGCGCGCGTGACCGCCACGTAGAACAGCCGCCGCTCTTCTTCCTCGCCGGGGATCACCAGCTCCTGCGGATCGGGCGCGTTCGGATCGATGACCCCTTCGAGCAGCGGCAGCGCCTCGTGGATCTTCGTGCGATCGATGCGAATGATTCCTCCCGGCACGCGAAGCGCGCGCTGCGACGGGAAGCGTCCGTCGGCGAGCCAGATGACGAAGACGATGCGCCATTCGAGTCCCTTCGCCTGATGCACGGACGACAGGACGATCTTCTCGTCCTCCGGGCCAATCACGGCGACGTCTTCGCCGGCGATCGGGTTCGCGAGCGCGACTTCCTCCAGGAACGTCGTCACGTCTTCGTATCGCAGAGCGTATTGCGAGAGCTGTTCGAGGTCGTCGAGGCGCGCCTGCGCGTTCGCGAATTTCGATCGCGCGTAGTCGGCGTAGCCTTTCTCGACGACCAGCGCAATGGATTCCGCGGGGTTGCGCTGCATGCTTTCGCCGCTGAGCGGTCGGAGGACCTTACGGAGTGAATCGAGACTGGCCGCCACTCCGCGTCCCGACGGCGCTGCGGTTCCGCTCAGAAATGAGCCTAACGGATCTCTGTCCTTGGAAATCTGGGCCCAAACGTCCGACGCGGTCTTCTCGCCGACCTTCGGGTACAGCTTCAGCACGCGCTTCCATGACAATTCGTCGCGCGGGTTCGTCATGATCTTCAGATACGCGATCACGTCCTTGATGTGCGCCTGCTCGAAGAAGCGCACGCCGGACCGAATCTCGTACGGGATCATCCGCCGCGCGAGCTCCATCTGCAGCTCGAGCGATTGGTAGTGCGAGCGATAGAGGACGGCGATGTCGCTCAGCTTCTCGCCTTCGTCGCGAAGCTCGAGGATGCGTTGCGCGACGAACGATGCCTGCTCGAAGACATCATCGACGCCGACAACCGCCGGATCGGGCCCATCTCCGCGCACCGCGCGCAGCTCCTTCTGAAACTGAAACTTGTTGTGCGCGATGGTGTGGTTGGCGAGCTGCAATATTTGGGGGGTGGAGCGGTAATTTGTCTCCAGCTTGTAGATAATTGCATCTGAAAATCGTATAGGAAAAGTGATGATGTTTTCGAACGAGGCACCGCGGAATGAATAGATCGACTGCGCGTCGTCTCCGACCACCATCACATTCCGGCGGTGCGCGGCCATCCCGTCGACGATATCCGCCTGCAGCTTGTTGGTGTCCTGGTACTCGTCGACCAGGATGTATCGAAACCGGCGCTTCAAGACTTCCGCGATGTCGGCGTGCTCTTCGAGCAGCAATTTCCAGTTGATGAGCAGGTCGTCGAAGTCCATCGCGTTCGCGTCGCGCTTGCGATCCTTGTAGCGCCGGAACACGGCGACAATCTCCTCCTTGTAGATCGCGAAATGGGGGTAGTTTTCCTCCAGATGGAGCTCCAGCGGCGTGCGCGTGTTGAGCAGATACGAGTAGATATCGAGCAGGACGTCGCCCTTCGGAAATCTTCGCTCGAGCGTTTTGATACCCAGCGACGAGATGGATCCGTCCATCATTTCTTTGGCGTCCTCGTCGTCGAGAATCGAGAAATTCGATCGATAGCCGATCGGCTCGGCGTACTGCCGGAGCAGTCGATTGCCGACCGAATGAAACGTTCCGCCCCAGATGCGCCGGGTGTCGATCGTGACGAGCTGCTCGACGCGGCTGAGCATCTCGCGTGCGGCTTTGTTGGTGAAGGTCAGGAGGAGGATGTCGGACGGATCCACGCCGTCTTCGATGAGGCGCGACACGCGGTAGGTGAGGGTGCGGGTCTTTCCGCTGCCCGCGCCGGCGATCACCAGCAGCGGCCCTTCGCCCGCCATCACGACCTCGAGCTGTTCCGGATTCAGCTCCTCGTCGTATTTGACACGATATGTTTTCGTCGCCTTGACCGGCGTTTTGAGCGTGTAGCGGCGGACCTTCGCCATCAGCACCAGTGTATGATTCCGTGCGCATTCGACAAACAAATAGGAGACCTCGCATGCGAAAGCTTTTGATGACCGCGGTGGCTTTGCTTCTTCTATCGGTACCGGCATCGGCGATTACTTACGGGTTCATCGATTCCAGCAACACGTTCAGCAATGTCGGCGCGTTCATCGTGAAGTCGCCGACCACAGGGCACATCTTCCCGATCTGTTCGGGCACGCTGATCGCGCCCAACGTTTTTTTGACTGCCAGTCACTGCACGATCTTTTTCGATCAGAATCTCGCGCCGCGGGGCTACACGGCGTATGTCAGCTTCGACAAATCGATCCCCTTCGGTGATCTGACCTCGAGCAAGACGAAGCTGATCCCGGCGACCAGCGTCACGAATCCGGCCTTCAACCAGTCGCAGAGCGATTCCGCCGACATCGGCGCGCTCATTCTGGCGACGAGCTCGAAACTACCGGTCGCAACTCTTCCGAGCTGCGGATTGTTCGATCAGATGTCAGCACAGAACGGTCTAAACGGCACGATCTTCACGGCGGTCGGATACGGATTGCAAAATCGCGTGGTGGGCGGCGGCGAGCCGTTCTTCGAGGACGCCAATCCGGTTCCGCGCATGTTCGCGTACTCCGAGTTCCACTCGCTCAACGGCGGCTACATCCGCTTGTCGCAGAATCCGTCAACGGGCGACGGCGGCACATGCTTCGGCGATTCGGGCGGACCGAATTTCCTGACTGTGAACGGACAGCAAATTCTGGGCGCAATCACGATCACGGGCGACTCCGTCTGCCGCGCTACGAATGTCGATTACCGTCTCGACACTCCCTCGGCGTCGGCGTTTCTCGCGTACCTCAACGCGAACTTTGGAACCTCGGCCCCGGTGCCCTGCCACTGAAGCTGATTCAGCACTCCGCGTGATGTAATCGTATGCAATGACGATGAGACGAGTTCTGCCTTTTCTGTTCCTTGCGGTTGCGTGTTCTTCCTCCGGTCCGAATCAGAATGCGACTGTGATTCCGACCTTGTCAGTCGGCAATTACAGCGCCGACATGGGTCCCTCACCGGTCGGCGTCATTCCGGCCGCGCCAATTCATGACTTACAGCGCAACAAAGACCTCGAAGTCTCGATCGAATATCCGACGCGCGGCGGGCCGTTCCCGATCATCGTTTTCTCGCACGGCTACGGCAGCTCCGATCACGGATACGAACCGCTGATCTCGTACTGGACGAGCAACGGCTACGTCTGCATTCGTCCTTCACACGCCGATGCCGGCGCGATCCCGGCGACACCGCCGCCCGCGCCGCCAGTTTCGACGGCATCGCAGAATCGCCGCGGCTCCGGGCAGCAGGGGACGATCATTCCGCGGGCGCCGCAGACGTATCGCATGGAAGACATTTACGATCGCGAGCGCGAGCCGCAGTGGCGCAATCGCGCGCTCGACATGAAGCTGGTGATCGACTCGCTCGACGAGATCGAACGGCAGTTCCCCGAGCTGCGGGGAAAGATGGATCACGCGCACATCGGAGTCGGCGGACATTCCTACGGCGCGTTTACCGCGCTTCTCATCGCCGGCCTGAACGGCACTTACGCCGATCCTCGGGTGAAAGCCGTCGTGGTGATGTCGCCTCCCGGCCCATCCGATAGTCGCGCGATCACGACACAATCATTCGCGAGCTTGAAGGTGCCGGTGATGTTCATGACCGGGTCGAACGACCGCGGCGCGAATGCGTCCGAAACCCCCGACTGGCGCAAGCAGGCATTCGAAAACAGCCCGTCGGGCGACAAATACTTCGTCCTCATCGACAGCGCCCGGCATTCGTCGTTCACCGGCCAGGTGAGCTTCTACGACATGACGCCGGTATCGCCCACATCGTCGAGTCCGTACTACGGGCAGCAGCCCATGCAGCAACAACAGCGCGGTGCGATGGTGGTCGGCAACGATCGCCGCATTTTCCAGATGATCAAGATCGCATCGCTGGCCTTCTGGGATGACTATCTGAAGAGCGATCTGATCGCGCGCGATCTCCTGCAGCCGGCGAAGTTCGAGGGCGCGTTTACGGGGGCGCACATTACGGTGAAGTAGTTTCTTATCCTGAGCGCAGCGAAGGATTTGGGCGCCCGATTGGGCGCCCGAATGGAAACTAGTGCGACTGTCTCTTCCGCGTCCGCGCCGCTTTCACCGCAGCGCGATGGCGTGCAGCAGGCCCGCGTCGCTTGGCGGTTGTTCGCGCCTGTCGCGATAGCGCGGTGCGCGAGGCAGCCGAATGTCCTTCGCGCTTGAGTGCGCTTCGCACTGCACGCGATCGCGTCGGCGACGCTTTCTTGCCGCTCCTTCGCAACGCGCTCTGCGCCGATTTTCGCGCGCTGCCGCTCTTCGGCGGCGCGAGTTTCACGCCCGAACGGCGCGCCTTCGATAGTCCGATCGCGATCGCCTGCTTCGTCGACCGCGCTCCATGCTTGCCTTCTCGAATGTGTTCCATCTCTTCACGGACGAATTCGCCTGCCTGCGTGCTCGCCGCTTTGCCTTCTCTCTTGTCGCGTCTGGCGCGCTCAATCGTTTCTTTTTCCGGCATAGATTCCTCCTGCACTTCTTCGTGCAAGAACGTCGCCTCGATCCACTACTTCTTTTTCTTCGCTTTGGTTTTGCGCGGCGCTTTAACGCGTTCGGGGAGCTTGGCGCTCCCGGTCTCGCGGTTCCACTCCTCGAACGTCTCCGCTGAGATTTTCCCTTTGACGAGCAGCTCCGCGAACTTCCTACGCTGTGCCTGGCTTTTGAACGGCATTCTTGTAACGAAAGCAACACACGGGCCGCTGGTTCTGGAGTGCGGCGCCTTGGCGCCGCTCTCGTGCGGCAGCTAGCCGCCGCACTCCAGAACGCTCTGTTAACATCTGTTTCTCCCCATGGACAAATTCGACGAGAGCCTGCTCGGCAGCGCAGTTGAGGTCGCTGACCAGGGAATCGCGATCCTCATGCCCTCCGACGAGGCGACTGGTCCCCGCATCGCGTACGTCAACGACGCCTTCTGCCATCTCTTCGGCGTGACTCGCGAGGAGGTCGTCGGCAACACGGTGGAGTCATTCGGTATCGTCGAGCGGCATCACGCGATCCTGACCGACATGATGCAGCACATTTATGAGAACGAGCCGTTCGACGGGGAAGCGACCGCGCAGCGGAAAGATGCAACCGAATTCGAGCTCGACCTGCACCTCGTTCCGGTCGGTGACTTCGGCGAACCCACGCATTGGGTCGCGTTTCTGCGCGACGTCACCGACAGCAAGAACCAGCTCGTGATGCTGCGGCGGCAAGCGACACTCGATGTCCTCACCGACTTGCCCAATCGCATGTTGCTTCTCGAGCGGCTCGAAAAAGCGATCGACGCCGCGCGCGGCAAGAAAGGCATCACGGCTCTGCTGTTGATGGACCTCGATCGCTTCAAGGAAGTCAATGACACGTTCGGGCATCAATTCGGCGACATGCTGCTCAAAGAGATCTCCGTTCGGCTGCGC
>DATBSF010000367.1:0-3601 GCA_036559905.1 Thermoanaerobaculia bacterium
CTCACCTCCGAAGCCTCGCGCCGCCTGACTCGCCTCGGCGTCCGCACTCCGGCGCGCGTTCCCGAAGAAGTCTTTGTGCCTCCGCCGCCCAAGCCGCGCCCACAGCCGCAGCCACAGCCTCAACCGAAGAAAGTCGTCACGAAAAAAGCTCCGCCGCACAAAGTGACGACCGCGCCGGCGCATCCGAAACCCACGACGAAGGTCGCGCGAGCAACACCCACTCCGTCAAAGCCGCGTGTGTCCACACCACAGCCGCGACCAACTCCGGTTCCGGTGACGCGGCCAACTCCGGCTCCGGTGACGCGACCAACTCCGGCTCCGGTGACGCGACCAACTCCGGTTCCGCTCACGCGACCAACGCCGGTTCCGGTGACGCGACCCACTCCGGTTCCGCTGACGCGGCCAACTCCAACGCCGCCGCCCCAGCCCCGGCCAGTGCCGACTCCGCCCCCCGCTCCGGTGCCAGCGCCAGCGCCACGCCCAGCTCCGGCGCCTGTGCCTCGACCGACTCCGCCACCCGTTCCTCAACCGATCGCGAAGCCGACGCCCGCGCCGACGCCACTGCCCGCTCCGCAGCCGACAACCACGACAGCGTCCACCACGGCGTCCCAGACGACAGAGACTACTGCGACGGCCGCACCGACGACGACCACCGCGGAAAATCCTCCCGCACAACCACAGACGGGAGGCCGCATGAACCTGCTGCTCGCAATCATCTTGATCATCGTCGGCATCGGTGTTCTCATCGTCCTCTTCCGCGCGTCGGACTGAGGAGCTATGAAAAACCAGATCGCCTTTCTCGCAACGCTATGCGTGTCCACTGCAACACTCGCGGCCCGGCTGCCGACGACCGTGATCCCGAATCACTACGCCATCACGATCGCGATCGACCTCGGCAATCAAACGTTCCACGGCGATGAGACGATCGACGTCGACGTCAAGCAGCCGGTGTCGTCGATCACGATGCACGCGATCGGCTTCACGTACCACGACGTGTCGGTGACCTCGGGCGGCGCGACGACGACCGCGAACGTCGCCGAGAACGCGGCCAACGAGATGATCACGCTCTCGCTTCCGCAGCCGATTGCAGCCGGCCCGGCATCGATTCACATCGCGTTCGATGGCGCGATCAACAAACAACTCCGCGGGCTGTATCTCAGCAAAACGCAGACGCGCGCCTATGCCGTCACGCAGTTCGAGCCGACCGATGCGCGTCGCGCGTTTCCGTCGTTCGACGAGCCGGCGATGAAAGCGACATTCGACATCGGGCTCATCATCGACAAAGGCGACGTCGCGATCTCTAACGCGCCGGTGCGCTCCGATTCGCCGGAGGGCGACACGAAGCATCGCGTTCAGTTTGCGACGACGCCGAAGATGTCGACATATCTCGTCGCGCTGCTGGTTGGCGATTTCCAATGCATCGAGGGCAGCGTCGACGGCACGCCGATCCGTGTGTGCACGACGCCCGGCCGCCAGCAGAACGGGCAGTTCGCGCTGGAAGCGGCGCAGGCGGCCGTTCATTTCTACAACGACTACTACGGCATCAAGTATCCGTTTCAGAAACTCGATCTCATCGGCATTCCCGATTTCGAAGCGGGGGCGATGGAAAATGCCGGCGCGGTCACATTCCGCGAGACGTCGCTGCTGATCGATCCGAAGACGGCATCCATCAATCAGCGAAAAGGTGTTGCCGGCACTGTGGCCCACGAGATCGCGCACATGTGGTTCGGCGATCTGGTCACGATGAAGTGGTGGGACGACATCTGGCTGAACGAAGGCTTCGCGACGTTCATGACCTCGAAGCCGATCGAGGTGTGGAAGCCCGAATGGAACCAGAAGCTCGATACCGTCAGCGGCACGCTCGGCTCCCTGGGCCTCGACTCGCAGCGCGCCACGCGTCCGATCCGAACTCCCGCCGAGACCAGCGAAGAGATCAACCAGCTCTTCGATGGAATCGCATACGGAAAAACGGCCGCGGTTCTGCGGATGGTGGAGCAATGGATGGGGGAGGATGCCTTCCGCGACGGAATTCGCGCCTATCTGAAGAAATACTCGTGGAGCAACGCGGCCGCCGAAGATTTCTGGGGAACGATGGCGTCGACGTCGAAGAAGCCGGTCGACGTCGTGATGAAGTCGTTCGTCGACCAGCCGGGCGCGCCGCTCATCAGCGCTTCCGACACTTGCAAAGGAAAAAAACGCATCGCCACGCTGGAGCAGCAGCGTCTATTGCCGGCCGGTCAGGATGTGTCGCAGACGTGGGCTCTTCCGATCTGTCCGAAAGGTGGCACGCGCTGCTTCACGCTCACCACTCCAAAAAGCGGCAATGAGCTCGACGGATGCAGCCAGCCACTGTTCCTCAATCGCGACGGCCGCGGTTACTACGTGACGAACTATTCCGATCGTGAGCGCAATCTGCTCAAGGTGCACCTCAAGGATCTCAATACCGCGGAACGGATGGTGTTGCGCTCGAATGAGTCGCTCCTCGTGACGCTGCTGCGGCGCGACATCGCCGACTATCTGGCGCTGCTGCAGGCGATGCCACGTCTGCCCGAGCGCCCGCTCGCCGACGCGATCGCGAACCATCTCGAAGGGCTCGATCGGCAACTGGTGAACGATCAGAATCGCACGCACTGGCAGCGTGCGGTGCGAAGCCTTCTCACCGGCTACGCGCCGGCGACATGGGAAGCACCGGCTGGCGAGTCAGAGGAATCTCGACTCATCCGCGGCTCCGTCCTGAGCGACCTCGGCGTCCTCGGCGCCGATCCCAAGATCATCAGCGGCGCGCGCGAAGTCACCGATCGCTACTTGAACGATCCCACTTCGGTGAATCCAACGATCGCCGCGCGGGCACTGAACATCGCGGCCACGTTCGGAGATGCGGCGCTGTTCGATCGACTGATGTCGCTGTACGAGAAGACCGACAATCCCTCGCTCAAGAACAGCTATCTGTTCAGCCTCACGCAGTTTCGCGATCCGAAGCTGATCGAGCGCGCGATCGAATACGCGTTCAGCGGCAAGATCCGATCGCAGAACCTTCCCGGATTCCTGGCGGCTCTCGAATTCAACCCGTACGGTCGCGATATGGCGTGGACGGCCGTGAAAGCGCATTGGGCGGACCTTCAGCGCGACGTTCCGACCGCGATGGGCGCGTTCGTCAGCGGCCTGGGCGGATACTGCGACCCGGCCGCGAAGAAAGACATCGAGACATTTTTCGCGACGCACCCGCCGGGAACGGCGGCGCGCAACCTGCGGCGTTCGCTCGAAGCAATCGACCGTTGTGTCGCGTTCCGGGCCGCGCAGCAGGCGTCGTTCGACAGGGCGATCGCGAAGATCCAGTGAGCTAGAGCGTTTTCTCCATCAGCGTGCACTCGAGGATGACACCGTCCTCGAGCACCACGGGAGATTGCGCGACCGGCGCGTATCCGCAGCGCAGATACATTTCCTCGCCGCTGCGCAGCGCCACCAGCTGCAGTCGCCGGAAACCTTCAGCTTCCGCGCGCATTTCGCACAGCTCGAGGATCTGTCTGCCGATTCCGCGTCGCGCGTATTTGGGAAGAACGAACATTGCGCGGATGTGCGCAGCATCGCGTGAGGGATCGAG
>DATBSF010000368.1:0-6876 GCA_036559905.1 Thermoanaerobaculia bacterium
GCCGCCGGCGCTATGGGAGCCTTGTCATGAGCCGCGCATCCGTGTTTGCGCCTGGCTCGATCGGCAACGTCGGCCCCGGCTTCGACATCCTCGGCCTCGCCATCGACGGCGCCGGCGACACCGTCACCGTCGAGCTGGGAAAATCGGGACCGGTCGTCGTTCGCGGACGCGACGCGGAGCTCATTCCGACCGATCCCGCGAAAAATGCGGCCGCCATCGCGGCAAGTGCAATCCTCAAACAACCATTTCAGGTCACGATCGACAAAGGACTGCCGGTCAGCGGAGGATTGGGCGGGAGTGCGGCCAGCAGCGTCGCCGGTGCTTACGCCGCGGCGCTGGCAGCCGGGGCGAATCCTTCGCCAGAAGAAATCATGATGGCGGCGCTCGAAGGAGAGATGTTCGTCTCGGGCCGGCATCTCGACAACATCGCGCCGATCACGTTAGGCGGACTCGTTCTCTCGCGCTCGATCGATCCGATCGACGCGATTCGTCTGGCGGTGCCGGAGAACTGGTCGGTCGCGGTGATCACGCCGCGGGTTCGCATCGAGACGAAGCAGGCCCGCGCCATCCTGCCGCAGCAGTGGAATCGCGAATCGTGGATTCAGCAGATGGCGAATACTGCGGCGCTCGTAACAGCCTTTGCATCCGGCGACGGACAGCTCGCGCGGCGCGCGCTCGATGATCTTTATGCCGAGCCGCGTCGCTCGCCGATGATTCCGCGCTTCCCGGAAGTGAAGCAGGCGGCACTCGACGCCGGCGCGTTCGGCTGCTCGATCAGCGGATCGGGCCCGACGATCTTCGCGATCGTCGATACTTCGACGTCCATGAATTGTCTGAGCGCCATGCGCCGCGCGATGGATGGCATCGAGTCCGAATCGCGGATCGCGCCCATCGCGCGCAGCGGAGCGCGTCGCGTATGAGAGACATATTCGACGCGCGCCGCAGCAGCCGTAAGGCGATTGATCAAAGCGGCGTGTGGAGATTTCGCGAGCACGTCCTCGACATCGAGGAGTCGCAGATCATCACGCATCCCGAAGGGTCGACGCGTCTTTACGAGCGCGACGGAATTCTCTTCAAGCACGAAGGCGAGAATCCGACCGGCTCGTTCAAGGATCGCGGGATGACTGTTGCGATCACGCAAGCCGTTCGCGAAGGCGCGAAGGCGGTCGCGTGCGCGTCGACTGGAAACACGAGCGCTTCGGCGGCTGCGTATGCCGCTCAGGCCGGACTCCGCGCGATCGTCTTTGTGCCCTCGGGAAAAATCTCGGCGGGCAAACTCGCCCAGACTCTCGCGTACGGCGCACTGTGTCTGCAGGTGCGCGGCGATTTCGACGCCGCAATGCGGCTCGTCCTCGAGGCGTCGAAGCGCCTCGGCATCTACCTCGTCAACTCGATCAATCCTTTTCGCATCGAAGGACAGAAAACGATCGTGTGGGAGCTGCTGCAGGATCTCGAATGGAACCCGCCCGACTGGATCGTCGTCCCCGCCGGAAACCTCGGCAACACCAGCGCGTTTGGAAAAGCGCTCGTCGAAGCGCGCGATGCCGGCTGGATCTCGACGATGCCACGCCTGGCGGCAATCCAGGCCCACGGCGCGAATCCGTTCTACCGCAGTTTCCGCGAGAACTTCGCGCAGCGCCATCGCGTGTCGCCGGAAACGATCGCCTCCGCGATTCGCATCGGCGATCCGGTCAGCTACGACAAAGCCGTGAAGACGATTCGCGAGACGAACGGCGTCGTCGAAGAAGTGACCGACGAGGAATTGATGGCTGCCAAACGCGACATCGATCGCATGGGTATTGGATGCGAGCCGGCATCGGCGACGACGCTCGCGGGAGTCCGAAAACTTCGCGCGTCGGGAGTGATGCGGGACAAAGATCGCATCGCGTGCGTACTCACCGGACATCTATTGAAGGATCCCGGCGCAGCGACCGGGAAGGTGATCGAGATCGATCCGGAGATCAGCGAGGTTGAACGAATTCTCGCAGCCGATCGATAAATTTTGCGGGCTGCTCCCACGGAACGCGGTGGCCGGCATCGGGACAAATCCATAACTCGGAATTCGGCAACTTCTGCGATGCCCGCGTCGCGGCTTCGCGATATTTCGGATCGTGCTCGCCGGCGATCCACAGCGTCGGAACCGTGATGTCTTTCACGTTCATGTGCATCACAGATGGCGACCAATCGCGCAGCGCGGCCGCCAGCGCGCGGCGATCGTAATCGGCTTCGTTGCGGGCGAGCGGATTCTTCCGGCCGCCGAACACCGACTGCGAATTCCACGCTTCGACAACCGAATCCCACGGCTCGGATTCGAATCGCCTCGCCCATGTGTCATCGAGCTCCTGACGTCCCGGTTCGGCGGGCGCGATCCCGGCTGAAATCAAAATCGCCTTCGAGACGGGATATGTGCGCATGAGATGCAGCGCCAGGCGCGCGCCCATCGAATAGCCGAGGAGGATGTCGCCGGCGGCGGGGCGAACGCTATCGAGCGAGTCGCCGCCGAAGAAACTCGGCGCGGTGATGTCGAATCCGGCGTCGCGCAGAAAATCCCAATCCGCGCCGCGGCCGAGGAAACCATGTAGACAGATCATGACCATATAGCGTCATACTTTTCCCAGGCGCGGCGTGTTGCGTCGGCGTCCGGGATCAGTTCCTGAATCTTGATGCCCCACATCTCGGCCCACTTGTCGAACCGCAAGTGATGCGCGTTCTCTACCAGGCGCTCGCGGACTCCGGGGTCCATTCGGCGCAGCGATGCCACCCGGCTGAAAATGCGCCCGCCGCCATTATTGATGATGGCGATTTCGAATTGCGCGTCGAGCTGCGGCACGATCCATGGCGCGTTGGCGTCGTAGAGCGCGGTGAGATCGCCGACGATGCACCAGTTGTTCGCCCCCTTGCACCACCCGAAGAACGTCGAGAGCTGGCCGTCGATGCCGTTCGCGCCGCGGTTCGCCTCGATGGTGAATCCGCGCGGCTCGCGCGTCGCGGCCAGGTCCCATTCGCGAATCGGCAGGCTGTTGCCGAGGTAGATGCGGGCGCCGTGCGGGATTTTCTGGCTGAGCTCGCGGAACATTGCGAGCTCCGACTTCGGCTCGCTGTCGAGGATTTTCTGAACGGCGGCAAACTTCTCGCGATCTTCCGCAAGATCCGGCTGAGCGGCAGGTGCGAGCTTCGGCAGCTCCTCGATCGGCTTCACCTCGCCGCGCGTCATTCCTGCGAACGGCAGATCGCTGTAATGCGAGACGGGAATCGCCATCGCGTCGAGATCTCGCCAGAAACGCAGTGTCGGAACATTTCCGACGCGGATGACGGAATCGAAATTGCCGCGTGACAGCATTCGCTCGTTGCGGATGCGGATTTTGTCCAGCGCGGGATCCTCGCGCAGTCCGGAGAGCGGCTCCGCGTAAACCGCGCGATTCGAGCGCAAACAGAAGTCGCGCACGCGATCGCGATGGAGCGCGTCGAGTCCGCTGATGAGAATCAAGTCGCTCATCTGGAGTGCGGCGGCTTGCCGCCGCTCTCCCCGCCGCGGCAAGCCACGGCGATCAAAGCGCTGCCAGGGCACCGCACTCCAGAAGGCTCACTCATCGATCAGCGGCTCGTCGAACTCGACATTGATGTGGAGCGGCGCGCGGCGATTCCATCCTTCGATGTCCGTGGTCGCGTACACGCCGAACAATCCGACGTGCTCGATCGATTGCGGCGCGGCCGTCCCGCGAAATCGCGCCGGCCGATCGGCGGTGATCAGAATCAGCGGCACGCCGGAATAGAACGCCTCGACCGCGGCGGGCAGCAATTCGGCGGCGGCAGTTCCCGACGTCGTGATCACCGCGACCGGCCTCCCGTCGCGTTTCGCCCGGCCCAGCGCGAAGAATGCGGCCGACCGCTCGTCGACAAATGTGTAGCCCGTTCCGAGTGCCGCGATCAGCGGCGCGTTGCGCGAGCCGCCGCAGACGCAGAAGTCGACGACGCCCAGACCGCGCACGCGCTCGATGACTTTCCGGGCGGCCGCGATGTTGCTCATGCTTCGATCGCGACCGGCGCGCGGAGCCCGAGCAGCGCCTTGACCTGCTCGCGCTTCTCGCGCAACTCATCGAACTCGCGCTCGAGCTGGCTCTCGGGAAGCAATCCCGCCCCCGCCCCCACCCGGATCGCATCGGCGTGCCACTGCACGTTGCGGATCGCGACGAGCGCCAGCGCGCGCCCATCGGCGAGCTCGAGTCCGAACGGCGCGCCGTGCGTGCGGCGCTTGACGCGGCGGTCGGCCTCGCGCAGCCAGCGCTCCCCCGCCTCCGCGCGCGGCGAGACGCCTAACGCCGCGGTTGGATGGAGGCGGCGGACCATCTCGACGAACGACATGCGCTCGATGCCGATCTCTTCGAATCGGATCGGCGTCGCGAGATGCGCGATTCCCGGCAGCTCGAGGATGCCGATCGGCTCGACTTCGATGTTTCCGAAGGGAGCCAGGCGGCGGACGATGTCGTCGACGACCATCCGGTGCTCGCGCAGCTCCTTCGGATCGCGCAGCAGCTCCGACGCGCAATCGGCGGGACGCGTTCCCGCCAGCGCCATCGTGCGATATCCGCGACCGTCGCTCGCAAACAACATCTCGGGGGTCGCGCCCGCGAGTGCGTGATTCTGATACGAGTAGCCGTACGCCGACATCCCGACTGGAAGTCTCGCGAAGTGCCGGAACAGCCATGGCCAGAGGTCCGTGCGCTCGAGCAGGCGGCCGTTTTCGAAAATCACCGGAACGATTTTGTTGAAGTCGCCGCGCTGCATTGCGTCTTTCGCGGAATCGAACAGCGGCCGGAACGCGTCGAGCGGCAACGGCTCCCATTCGATCTTCGGTGCCGGCGCGTCGCCGAAGCGCGCGATGAGCGCATCGAAGGTCAGCTCTTCCCATTGCGAAGGGTGGCGCCACGGATGCGGATCGTCGAGAAAAAAGTCGGCGATGTAGAACGCCGGCCGCCCCGGCTTGCGCATCGGCGACTGCTCGAACGGGCCCCATCCGATGAAGACCCGGTCGGGAGCCGTCTGAATGAACGCGAAATCGCGGTGCACGTTGCTACGATACCGGCGTGGCGAGCGACACAGCAACTGATCCCGTGCGGATTCGAAAGATGTTCGGCGCCATCGCCTCGCGCTACGACCGCGCCAACACCATCCTCTCGGGCGGCATCCATCATCTATGGAGGCGGCGGGTGGTGCGGCGGGCGGGAGTGCGGGCGGGGGACAAGGTCCTCGACTGCGCGACCGGAACGGGCGATCTCGCCATCCGCTTCGCGAAAAAAGGGGCGACTGTCATCGGAACGGATTTCACGCCGGAGATGATCGAGCTCGCGCGCGCGAAAGCGCCCTCGATCCGATTCGAGGTCGCCGATGTCACATCGCTTCCCTTCGAAGACAACAGCTTCGACATCGCGAGCATCGGATTCGGCATCCGCAATGTCGCCGATCCGGCGAAGGGAATCGCGGAGATGGCGCGCGTCGCGAAGAAAGTCGTGATCCTCGAGTTCGGCCAGCCGCGCAATGCCGTTCTGTCGGCGTTCTACAAGTTCTATTGCCGCAACTTTCTGCCGGGCTTCGGAGGCATCGTCACGGGGAATCGCGCGGCATACGAGTATCTCGAATTTTCGTCAGCGCACTTTCCGAGCGGGCCGAAGTTCGTCGAGTTGATGCGCAGCAGCGCGAAGTTTGAGAGTATCGATTTCGAGGCGCTAACCTTCGGCGTCGCGTGGTTGTACATTGGATTCACCACAGAGCACACAGAGAGGGTTACTCGCGCGAATGTAAGTCGATGATCCGCTCGATCGCCTTGCGGCACACGCGGCAGAACCCCACCTCGTCGCGCGTGAACATGATGCAATCGATCTCGGGACGATAGAGCCCTTTCGGCTCGTACGCCGCTCCCTCGAACGCGCCGACTTTGCCGGCGTACTTTTGCGATCCCAGAAACTTCGTCTCCCACGCCCGCTGCTCGGTGAACAGCTTGTCCATCACGGTCTCCGGCTCGTTGGCGGCGCGAATCCGCGCGCGCTCGGCTTGAACCTGGCGGCTGTGTTTCTCGAATTCTTCCTTGTCCCATGGCGTCGGCAGCGGCACATCGGGATCGGTCGTCCACTTCGGATGCGCGCCGTTGGCGGTCACGTTCGGCTCCCACGGCTCGGGATGCTCGCTGCCGCCGGCCGTTTCGTACGAAACAGGCGACGTGTAGTACTCGTCGGCCAGGGCTGCGAAATGATGACCAAATTCATGCACGAAAATATATTCTGAAAACGCGCTGTCGACACACGCCGTCGCCTGATCGTTAAAGATTCCGCCGCCGCCGTAAGTCTTCTCGTTGACGAGGATCTCGAGGAAATCGTACGGCGCGGACGACGCGATGTCGCGCATGCGGTGATCGTCGTACGTGAGCACGTAGCGCTCGGAATCGAAGATGTTGTATTGCACGCCGGTCGCGGTTCGACGATTGTCGCCGGTGCGCGGACGATGCACTCCGCTCTGCGGTTCGATCAGATCGAGCGCGCGCACGTTGAAATCGCTCTTGCGGCTCTTGAACGGCTCGGTGTCGAAGAGCTTCCCGACCATGCGCTGCACATCGCGATGAAACTTCGGCAGCTCCCCCTCGGTGTAGCCCTCGCCGATGACGAGGATGTCGACCTTCGACGACGGCGGCCCGCTGTCGATCACGCTCCACACTTTTCCCGCCGGCGCGCGATCGGCCGGATTCACGGATCGCGACGCCGGATCGATCAGCGTCGAGAAGATCTCGTGAAACGCGTTTTCCTTGTCGCGTTTCTTGATGACGAGTTGCACCGACTTTTTCGGCCACGGAAAGCGAACGGACTCGTCGAACGATCCGGCGCGATC
>DATBSF010000369.1:0-7356 GCA_036559905.1 Thermoanaerobaculia bacterium
GCACCTGCGAACGGCGCCAGCAACGTCGCGTCGCCGGTGCGATTTGATTGGAATCCTGTCAGCGGCGCGGTCGGCTATCAGCTCTTCGTTCGATTCGCCGGCGGCGCTCCCACTCGCATCGGCGAAACGACCGAAACCGAATTGGAAAAGGATGTCCCGGAAGGCGCGTTCGAGTGGTGGGTGGTCGCGTTCTTCGCCGGCTGTCCTCAGACCGAATCGACGCACTTCTCATTCTCGATTCCCGCCACGGCGTGCGACAACCGACGATCCATCATCTGGTCGCCGGCTGAGGGCGAACAAGGTGTGACGTCGCCCGTGCGTTTGCGGTGGTCGAGAGTTCCGGGCGCGCGAACGTACAAAGTCCTTGCGTCAGTGAGCGGCGGCGGAGCCAGTCTGATCGGAACGACGGCGGCGAATGAGATCGTCAGCACGTTGCCGGCCGGCACAATCACGTGGCGCGTCGACGCGGTCTTCGACAATTGTCCGACCGTCGCCTCCACTATCTCCACGTTCTCCATTCAACAGAGTGCCGGTTGCACCACGCCCGCCGCACCGGTGGCAAGCGTCGCGGGTCAGGTCGTGAGCGGGACGCCATACAACGTGCAGTGGACTCCGGTCGCGAGCACGACCAGCTTCGAGATCCAGGAATCGACGACCGCAGATTTCGCTGTCGCGACCACGCAGACGATCGAGGGACTCGCGGCGACTTTCACCAAGACTGCTGCCGGTCAGCCAGCGAGATTCTTCTACCGCGTGCGCGCGACCAGCAGTTGCAGCGACGATCGCAGCAACTATTCGCGGGTCGTCGGCGTCGTGATCCAGCCGGAGACAGCGAAGCAGTCGAGCGCGGACGTCGGCGTGCAGAACGGCATCACGCAACAGATCGTCATCCCCGGCCAGACACCATCGGTCAATTTCACCGCGCGTGGCGACAAGCCGTGGATTACCGTGACGCCATCGACCGGCACGATCGGCCCGCAAGGCATCACGCTGACCGTCACCTACGCTCCGGCCGCACTGAAACTGGGTACGAACACCGGCACGGTGCTCATTACGACCGGCAACTCAGGGATTGTGTCGACAAATGGTGTTGCGCCGGCGATTCCGGTGTCGGTGAGCCTGGTGACTCCGGTCGCGCCGGGCGGAAAGAGTGCGCCGCCGCCCGACTCGCTGATCATTCCGGCCGTCGGACACGCCGCCGGCGCGAATGACTCGCTGTTCGAATCGGATGTTCGCGTGGCGAACGTCGGCGCGACGCCGCAGAAATATCAGCTCAACTTCACGCTGTCGGGAACCGATGGGACGCAGTCAGGACAATCCTCGACGATCGACATCGATCCCGGCGCGACGATGGCGCTCGACGACATCCTCACGAATTTCTTCGGCATCGGATCCGATGGCGGCTCGGCGACCGGCACGCTGGAGATCCGGCCGCTGACGTCGCCAACGACCAACCTCACGACGTCCGTCACGCCGAGCGTCACGACGGTGGCCTCGAGCCGCACCTTCAATGCGACGCCTAACGGAACCTTCGGCCAGTTCATCCCGGCCGTTCCGTTCTCCCAGTTCATCGGCAAATCGAGTGTCCTCTCGCTGCAGCAGATCGCGCAGTCAACGGCCTATCGCACGAATTTCGGTCTCGTTGAAGCGGCGGGCGAATCGGCGAGCGTGCTCGTGCACGTGTTCGACAACTCCGGCCACGAGATCGCGGCGATCCCGCAGACGCTGCAGCCGGGCGAGCATCGCCAGATCAACAACTTCCTCGCCGCGAATGGAATCCCGACGCTCAACGATGGACGCCTCGAAGTCGAAGTCACCTCGACCACCGGCAAAGTCACCGCCTACGCCTCGGTCGTCGACAACCTGACGAACGATCCGCTGCTCGTCTCGCCCGCGTTGAAGGGATCGGCGACTGCAACCCGTTACGTACTTCCGGGCGTCGGTGACTTCGATAACGCGAACGCGCACTGGAAGAGCGATGTGCGACTGTTCAACTCCGGCTCGACAGCGATGCCGGTGACGCTCTCGTACTTCCCGCAGGGCGATCCGACGCACCCCGTGATCACGACGATGACCGTGCAGGCAGGCGAAGTCCGCGCGCTCGACAATCTGATCGCGTCGACGCTTCCGCAAGCGATGCTGCCGACCGCAGGGTCATTGCTGGTCAGCAGCACGAACCCGTCCGCGCTGGTCGCGACCGCGCGCACGTACACGCAGACGACGTCCGGAACGTACGGACAATTCATTCCGGCGATCACGCCGGCGCAATCAGTCGGCAGCGGCGAGCGCTCGCTCCAACTGCTACAGCTCGAGGCCTCGGAGCGATATCGAACGAACATCGGACTCGCCGAGACGACCGGCAGCGCCGCCACCGCGCACGTTTCGCTGATCCTCCCCGATTCGAAATTCGCGATCAGTACCGACATTCCGCTGCTCGCGAACGAGTTCCGCCAGATCTCGCTTGCAAGCTTCGGCGCCGGCACGGTCTACAACGGCCGCGTCACGGTTTCAGTGACCGGAGGCAGCGGCCGCGTGACGGCATACGGGTCGGTGATCGATCAGCAGACGCAGGATCCAACGTACGTGCTGGCTCAGTGAAGCCGGATCTTCCGCACGCGCGCGTCGTTGATCGAATACTCCAGCAGCCATAGATTGCCGTCGCGATCGAAGGTGCCGCCGGTCGGTCCCCACGGATAAGTCGAGCGAACGACGACCGTGACGCGGCCGTTGCGATCGACGCGCTTCACGTTCCCGCCGGCATGATCGGCGACGAACACGTTTCCAGCACGGTCGACCCACAGCCCCATCACGCGATGCCGTGCGCCGACCCACGCCCGCATGATTCCGCCGTCGCTCAGACCTCGCGCGACCGTCGTGAGGCGGCCATCCGGCGCGACGCGGATCAGATCGACGGTGTCGATGAAGTAGACGGTGCCATCCGGCGCGGCAGTCATCCAGCGGATGTCGCGGAACTTTCCGCGCGCAATCGTCGAGACGCTGCCGTCGGGTGTTCGCTTCCGGATCTCGTTCTTCTCGCGAACAGCGAAGTAGCTGTTTCCGGCCGCATCGCGGACGAAGCTGTAGCCGTCATTGAAACCGGGATGCGACGGCACGACGTCGACGACCCGCCCGTCCGGCGATCGCATCCAGACGCGAGAACCCCAGGTGTCGAGCGCCTCGCCGTTGTACCAGAGATGTTCGCCATAGAGCATAACTCCGTTTGTACTAGTACAAAGTTCGTGCGTGTGCACGTTGGCGACCGCGATCGTTTTCGTCCCATCCGGAGCGATACGCCACACATGGTGCAGATCGGTGTAGAAGATGTTGCCCGTCGCATCGATCACGATGCCCACGCCGGGATGCGCAAATGCTGACGCCGCAATCAGTAGCAGCAACGCCAGCGCCGGTTTCATGAGAACAAACTACGTATAATCCGGCCCCGCGTTTCTCGCGAGGAGGCCTCGTGGCAGATCAGCAGCAATACGACGTCGTAGTCATCGGCAGCGGTCCGGGCGGATATGTCGCCGGAATCCGCGCCGGTCAGCTCGGGATGAAGGTCGCAGTCATCGAAAAAGATCCATTTGTCGGCGGCACGTGCACGCACCGCGGCTGCATCCCGACCAAGGCCCTCCTGGAGAATGCGGAAGTGTTCGAGAAGATCCATCGGGCGAAGGAGTTCGGGATCAATGTCGGCGGCGTGCAGCTCGATTTCAAAGTCGGACAGGACCGCAAGCAGTCGGTCGTCGACAAGAACGCCAAAGGCATCGAGTTCCTCTTCAAGAAAAACAAAGTCGACCGCATCCTCGGGTTCGGCAAGCTCGCCGGTAAGGGAGTCGTGGAAGTGAGCGGCGAGAAGCCCCAGAAGCTGAGCGCGAAGAACATCATCCTCGCGATGGGATCGACGCCGAAAGATCTGCCGCACATCAAGGCCGATGGAAAACGCATCCTCAATTCCGATCACATCCTCCAGTTGCAGGAAGTGCCGAAGTCGATGCTGGTGATCGGTTGCGGCGCGGTGGGGTGCGAGTTCGCATCGATCTTCTCGCGCTTCGGCACGAAGATGACGATCGTCGAGGTCATGCCGCAGCTTCTTCCCATCGAGGACGAAGAGATCTCGAAGGAGTTCGCGCGCCTTTTCAAGAAAAAAGGCATCGAGGTCTTCACCGACGCGAAAGTCGAATCGGCCACGCCGAGCGACTCTGGTGTGAAAGTCGTCGTCTCGACGAAGGGAAAACAGCAGACGTTCGACGTCGACGTCGTCCTCTCGGCGACGGGCCGTCGCGCGGTGCTGGAGAACTGCGGGCTCGAGCAGACGAAGGTGAAAGTCGATCGCGGACTCGTGCAGGTCGACCCGTACATGCGCACCGGCGAGCCGAATGTCTACGCGATCGGCGACATCGTCCCCACCCCCGCCCTCGCGCATTGCGCGTCGTTTGAAGGCATCCTCGCGATCGAGCACATCAAGGGACTCGAAGTCCGCCCGATCAACTACGACCACGTTCCGAACTGCACGTACACCGATCCCGAAGTCGCCTCCGTCGGCCTGACGGAGAAAAAAGCGAAGGAGCGCGGCTACGACGTGAAGATCGGAAAGTTCCCCTTCACCGCCAACGCGAAAGCCCGAATCCTCGGCGAAGCCGGCGGCCTGGTGAAATTCGTCTCCGAGAAAAAATATGACGAACTGTTGGGCGTGCACATCGTCGGACCACGCGCGACGGAGCTGATCGCGGAGGCGTGCGCCGGGTTGGAGCTCGAGGCGACCAGCGAATCGATCGCGCGCACGATGCACGCGCATCCGACGCTATCCGAGGCACTCATGGAAGCTGGCGAAGACGTAGCCGGCCACTCGATCCATCAGTAGCCAGCAGCCACACTGTTCGATCGCGATAGTAGGCGCGCAGCTTCGCGTTGGCGTCCGCGCCGAGATCGCGCGCCCACACGATCGGCGCGTGATCGAGATCGGCGCCGTTGTACACCGCGTCGAACACATTCGGCGCGACGATGACGAGATGCCGCCCGCCCTGCGCGAGAACCGAACGCGCGATTTGCTGCCGCCGCGCCGCGAATCCGTAATCCGGCGTTTGCATCCACGTGAGCCCGGCGTTCGCGAAAAAGAGAATCAGGATCGCGACGCCCAGGATCGGAGTCGCGACAAACAGACGGCGAAGAAGCAGCATGACCAGACACGCCGCGAGTGCGGATGCTGGCGCGAGATAGTGCAGCTGCATCCACCAGATGATCGAGAACGGCGCGAACGCGAAGAGCAGCAGGATGATCGCGATCAGACGCGCATTCCTGTCCTCGCGCAGCAGCGGAATCGCTGCGATGAGCAACAAAAGAAAAAGCGGCCGCGGATTGCGAATCTTCGGAGGTCCGAAGACGGCGCGATCGATGACATCGATTTTCTTCAGCGTCTCGTCGAGGAGGCCGCCCGGAGCGTGCACGCGTTTGTACTGGCCGAGGTAGACAACGCGGTAGATGAAGGCCATTTCGGCGTTGCGATAGTTCGGCATCGGCCGCGCTTTTTCCCATAGAAAATTTGGCGCCGGATCGTATTGCCGCTCGTAGACCGAGTACGGCAGCACGAGCGGGTTGCCGGTGATCGAGCGATTGTTGAAACAGATGAACGCGAGACCGGCAAGCACGATGATTGCGCCCGCGACAGTGACGCGCCGGATCAGAACAATCCCGATCGCAAGGCAGAAAACCATCCCTTCATAGGGCCTGCTGATCGCGAGAAGTACGACGCCGATCGCCGCGATCGCATTCAGCTTGCGATCCTTTCCCGCTGCAAGCAGCAGCGCGCCGCCTAACGCAGCCAGCGCACCGCCGTGATACGACTCCATCCACTCGACCATCGTCGGGTGTACGGCAGTCGCAATGCCGCCGAGCAGCGCGAGCGCCGGCGTCGTCCAGACGCGCAACGCCCACCAGATCGCCGCGCAGGCGGCCGCGCCCAGGATCCACACCGCGCGCAGCGGATGTCCGAAGAGAAGCGATCCGGCGGCGAAAGTCAGACCCTCCCCGATCGGATATTTCGAAATGTAGCGCGGCACGTGCAGCACGTGCATCGTCTCGAAGTGCGGCCACATCGGATGCGTCGGATTCGACATGCGGCCGTGCGCGAACGTGTCGGCATCGAGCACGTAAGCGAAGTCGTCGTGGTATTGGGGGATGGGCATGCCGTGCAGCCACGCAAAGCAGATGGAGGCAGCCAGCGAGACACCAACGACGATGGCGCAGGCCACTCTGGAGTGCGGCGCCTTGGCGCCGCTCTGAAAGCGGCGGCTAGCCGCCGCACTCCAGAAAACGATCGCGATTACAACAACAAGCCAGAACACCCAATGGTCAAGCGAGAAGCTGATCGCTCGCTCGAGGATGTCGACCGCGTTGAGCATCACCTGAATCGATGATAGCTTGCGCGCCGAACGTGACGGAAAGCCTTTCCCGCGAGCAGCTTCTCGAAATCGACTACTACCTCCGGCTGACGCGCACGCTCGAGGAGCGACTGGTCGCGCTCTTCCGCCAGGCGAAGGTCATCGGCGGCCTCTATCGATCGCTCGGCCAGGAAGGCGAATCGGTCGCAGCGGCCTACGCTCTCGATTTCAAACAAGGCGACGTCGTCCAACCGCTCATCCGCAACCTCGGCGCCATCCTGGTCGCCGGCGCGAAGCCAGTCGACATCATCAAACAGTACATGGCGAAGGGCGACAGCCCGACGCGTGGGCGCGAGCTCAACATCCACTTCGGCCACCCTGCGCGCGACGGTTTCATCGGACAGATCTCGATGCTCGGCGACATGATCCCGGTGATGGCCGGCATCGCGCTCGCCGGACGGATGCAGAAAAAGAGTCTCGTCGCGCTGGCGTTCATCGGCGATGGCGGCTCTTCGACCGGCGCGTTCTACGAAGGGATGAATTTCGCATCGGTGCAACGGCTGCCGCTGGTTGTCGTGATCGAGGACAACGCGTACGCGTACTCGACGCCGATCGAGAAGCAGACCGCCGCGCGCACGCTCGCCGACAAAGCGTACGCATTCGGCTGCAGCGCGGAGACTGTCGATGGCAATGATGTCTTCGCCGTGCATCGCGCCGCCAAACGCGCGATCGATAACGCTCGTGCGGGCGGTGGAGTCACGCTGCTGGAAGTGAAGACCTTCCGCATGAAGGGTCACGCAGAGCACGACAATCAGTCTTACGTGCCGGTCGAGATCATCGACGAGTGGCGCGGACGAGATCCAATCGAGCGCTACGAACAGACGCTGATCGAAAACAAGATCGCGACCGCAGAAGACTTCGAGGAGATGCAGAAACGCGTGCGCGCGGAAGTGGATTTGGCGACCGACGAAGCCGAGCG
>DATBSF010000370.1:0-5202 GCA_036559905.1 Thermoanaerobaculia bacterium
CCACATCCTGCAGGGCACCAAAGAGGAGTTCGTGATCGGCGACATCCGATCGCATCTCGAGCGCTCCGGAATTCCAGTCGAGTCGTCGAAGGGCGAGTGGGGACCTGGCCAGCAGGAAATTGGATTGCGCTACGCCAACGCGCTCGAGATGGCCGATCGACACGTGCTCTACAAGCATGCCGCGAAGGAAATCGCGTGGAAGCACGGAGTCGCGGTGACGTTCATGGCGAAATGGGACGAGCGCTACGCCGGATCGAGCTGCCACATCCACATGAGTTTGTGGGATGCGAACGGCAAGAAGGCGATGTTCGACGGCAATGAGCAGCTCGGATCGGTGAAATGCTCGCAGACATTCCGCTGGTTCCTCGGCGGCTGGATGAAGCACATCCGAGAGCTGTTCGCGTTTTACGCGCCGTATCCTGCATCGTACAAACGTTACGTCGCGGGCTCGTTCGCACCGACCGGCGTCGCGTGGAGTTACGACAACCGCACTGCAGGATTTCGCATCGTCGGCCATGGGCAATCGCTGCGCATCGAATGCCGCGCACCCGGAGCGGATGCCAATCCGTATCTCGCCTTCGCCGCGACGCTCGCCGCGGGACTGGATGGAATCGAACATCACGTCGAGCCGCCGCCGTCATTCGAGGGCGATCTCTACGCCGCGCGCGATCTTCCGCAGGTGCCGCACTCACTGAACGAATCGATTCATGCATTGGCGGAGAGCGATTGGGCTCGCGGGGTCTTCGGTGAATCTGTCATCGATCACTACCTGCATTTCTTCCGAACCGAGCAGAGAAAATTTGACGCCGTGGTGACCGATTGGGAACGGCGCCGCTATTTCGAGATGGCCTGATATGCGACTCGCAAACAAAGTGGCTCTGATCACCGGCGGCGGAAGCGGCATCGGCAAAGCGTCGTGTCTCCTCTTTGCGAAGGAAGGCGCGAAGGTCGTCGTCGTCGATTTGAAAAAAGACACTGCCGAAGCGACGGCGAAGGAGATCGGTGCAAACGCGAAGGCATTCGGCGCTGATATCTCCAAAGCGAAAGATGCCGAAGCGATGGTTGCCTTCGCCGAGAAAAGCTTCGGGCGCCTCGACATCGTATTCAACAACGCCGGCGTCTTTCATCCGAAAGACGATTCCGTCACCAACACGACCGAGGACATCTGGGACCTCGTCATCGACATCAACCTGAAAGGCGTTTACCTCGGCTGCAAATACGCGATTCCTGCCCTGCTGCGTGCGGGCGGCGGGTCGATCATCAACACCGCGTCATTCGTCGCGATCGTGGGCGCCGCTGCGCCGCAGATTGCGTACACCGCGAGCAAAGGCGGCGTGCTGGCGATGACGCGCGAGATCGCGGTGGAGTTCGCGCGAAAGAACATCCGCGCCAATGCGCTCTGTCCCGGGCCGGTGGAGACGCCGCTGCTCGCCGAGCTGCTTTCCAATCCGGCGCGCCGTCAGCGAAGGCTCGTGCACATTCCGATGGGACGATTCGCGCGCGCGGAGGAGATGGCGAATGCGGCGCTGTTTCTGGCGAGCGACGAGTCGTCGTATGTCAATGGCTCGACCTTCCTCGTCGACGGCGGCATCACCGCCGCGTATGTGACTCCGGAGTAGCTAAGACTGGCAGTCAGCGCGCTTCGATGTGAATCGAGCCGTTCGTCGTCCTCAGGTGCAGCTCGGCGTTCCCGCCCCCATTGATCGTGCCCCGCAGCGAGGTCCGCTTGAACTCAGTTGTGGTGATCGGGAGGTCCGTTTTCACCGAGCCGTTGGTGGTCGATGCGTCGACGCGCGCCGCAACCGCTCGCGGGACCTGGACCGTGATGCCACCGTTGGTCGTCTCGAGGCGCAGCGCTTTTCCGGCTGTGACTTCGGACAGCTCCGCACGAATGTGACCGTTGGTGGTCTCGGCATCGACATCGCCGGAACAATTGACCAGCTCGATGTGCCCATTGGTCGTCGAGATCCGATGCGATCCGGTGACGTCGCTGACATCGATCGCGCCGTTCGTATTTTCGACCGTCAGACTCGTGGCTCTCGGAACCGTGACCTCGTACTCGACGCCCATGCTGACATTCGTTCCTGCGATCCAATCGAAGATGCCCTGATTCTGCCTCGGATAAATTGTGTTGATCCGAACGCTGTCGCCGGTCACCGACGGTTCGATCTTCAGAGCGTCGAACGCGCGTTTTGCGGCGTCCGAATCGCGGCTCTCCACCTTTTTCACTGCGTGAACCTGAATGCGCGGCTGATCCCACGAACGGATCGTGATGTGACCGTTCGTGTTGTCGAGCACAAAAGAGGCCCCGGGCCGGACATCGAACGTGCGATCGAAGTTGCCCTGGAGGTTCGCGGCGCCGGCCGAGGTGGCCGCAAGGAGGACAGCAAGAGACGCAAATAGATGTCGACGCATATGGCCAGCATACGGCGGAATTCGGAGGAGGTTGCATAGAATGCCCTGATGCCGGCCAACCGCATCACGGCGATCGTGTTCCTTGTCATGGCGGCGATTCTGGCCGCTGTCATCTTCGAGAGACGGGGGCCGGGACCCCTTCCTTCCGACGCGCCGCCGAATCGCTTTTCAGCAGCCCGCGCGATCAGCTCGCTCGCATTAATCCTCGGCAACGGGGCGCCGCATCCGATCGGTTCTCCGGCGCACGATGTCGTTCGCGATCGCGTCGTCGAACAGTTCCGCCAACTCGGATATCCGGTAAGCCTGCAGCAACGATTCGCCTGCAACGCCTACGCGACCTGCGCGAATGTCGCAAACATCCTCGCGACACTGCCCGGCGATCCGCGCGCCGATGTTCTGATGCTTAGCTCGCACTACGATTCAGTTGGCGCCGGTCCCGGAGCGACGGACGATGGCGTCGGCGTCGCCACACTGCTGGAGGTCGCGCGCGCCATTCGCCACGAACATTTTCGAAACACGATTCTCTTTGTCATCACCGACGGCGAAGAGGACGGACTCCTCGGCGCCGAAGGCTTCATCGCGGATGCGAACGCGTCTCGCGGCGTGGCGGCGGTCATCAACATCGACAATCGCGGAACGTCCGGACGCAGCTTCCTCTTCGAGACCAGCCGCCAGAATCGCTGGCTGATGCCGCTCCTCGCGCGCGGACTTCCACGGCCGCTCGCGAGCTCGTTCTTTTTCAATCTGTACGAGCTCCTGCCGAACGACACCGATCTCTCGGTGTTCAAGCGCGCCGGAATCGCGGGGATCAATTTCGCGGCGGTCGGTCGTGTCGCGGATTACCACACGCCGCTCGACAATCTGGAGCACATCACGCCGTCAACGGTTCAGGATCACGGCGACCACGTCCTCGGCATGGCGCGGACTCTCGCGAACGCAAACCTCGGACAATCGAAGAACGGCGACGCTGTTTTCTTCGATCTACTCTCGCTGCAGCTGGTTTGGTGGCCGCAATCCTGGACGCCGTGGATGGCGCTGGGCACACTCGTGGCGCTGCTGTTCGGCGCGGCGATGCATGTCCGCAACCGCAACACGCACGCGCGCGCGATCACGCTGGGCGTCGTCTCATTTTTCCTGTCGATCGTGGCCGCCGAAGCAGTCGGAGGTGTGCTCGGATCGCTGGCATCGCTGCGATCGGCAAAGGCGACGTGGGTTGCGCAGCCCGGTCCGATGCTCGCCGCAATGTGGTTGATCGGATGTGCGATTGCAATCACCTGCGCGACCTGGCTGCGTCCACGCGCCGGATACGAGGGGCTATTCATCGGCCACGCGCTTTGCTGGACCGCGATGACCATCGCGCTCGCCGTTTTTCTTCCTGGAGGCGCTTATCTCGCCTTGATTCCAGCCATCGCATTCGCGGTCTGCGCACTGTTGCTGCCGCCCGAGGCGAGCGTGATCGTCACCTCGGTGGTGGCGGCGGTGCTGTGGTTTCCGGTCGTCGTCGCTTTTTACGATCTCGTCGGCCGCGTCGCGCTTCCCGTGATCGCGGCCGTCGTCGCGCTTCTCTGCACGACATTCACGCCACTGATCAGCGTCCGCACGGCGACGCATCGAGCGTTGGTCGCGGCGATGGGAACCACTGCACTCGCGTGCATCGTGATGCAATTGCTCGTTTCGCCGTACACGCCGGAGTGGCCAAAGCGGATGAGCATTCAATATGTCGATGGCCAATGGACCATCGACAATCTAAAAACAGTACCGGCGCCACGTCTGACGCTCGAAGATCCGCAATGCGATGCGGGTCCGGTGATTCGATGCCGATCGATGCGCGGAGCGAAGCGGATCGCGCTGTCGTTCTACGCGCCCGATCTCGTGTCGCTGCGCATCAACGGAGTCGCCCCTCCGCCCAACCCTCCCAAGTTCCGTTCGCGGCTCCCGCCGGGGTGGCATCTGGTCAGCGTTCGCGGCGCGAGCGAGGCGGAGATCGAGATCGTCCGCCGTCATGGCGGACCGCTGGACGCCGAGGTGCGAGATCGGACGTATGGGTTGCCGCCGGGAGCGGAGCCGCTCGTCCGCGAGCGAGCGGCGGCGATGGGAGTGCCGAGCAATGATGGCGACGGCGTCGTCCTGCGCCGCAAAGTGCGTTTATAGCGTTTTAGTCGATCGGCTCCGTCGGATACTCGTACAGGAGCGGCGTGATCCGGTCCCAGAAGTCTTTGCGTTCCTGACGCGCCCACACACCGGTGAGAACCCGCCGAAACTTCGGATCGACCGCGATCCTCTCGACGATGCGTTGTTCCACTTGCGGCGCGGCGTAACGGACAAGATGTTCCAACGGTCCTGCGGCGATGATCGCAAGCAGCTCGGTTTCCTCGAACGGAGCGAGGTCGATGAGCCGGATCGTGATCTCCCAAAGTTCATCCCAGTCCTGCTGGAAAGCCAGCTCCGTCACCGCCTCGAATGCCCAGAAGTAATCCATCGATCCCGTGCGCGCGTAGTTCAGGAATCCGTCGCAAATCTGATCGCGCATTAGAGACTCACGGGTCCAGCGGCGACATCGCATCGATCTGCAACGCGTCGAGCTGCGGGGTGAACTCCAGATCGAAAATTGAAACGCGACCGAGGAGCTTGACGGGCTGATAGCCGAGCTCCTGCTGGTTGCGTTTCGCGAATCCTTCGCTCTCGATGTACGCGCTCTGAAAGCGATCGGTCGTGATGAGGGCCTTGCGCTCGAACGGAATGCCGTACCGATACATGAGGCGCGCTACATTCCGCAGATTGGTCGTC
>DATBSF010000371.1:0-4269 GCA_036559905.1 Thermoanaerobaculia bacterium
CTCGTTGCGAAAGACGATCACACCTTCGATGAATGACGGCGCGGTCGGCACGCTCGTCGATTTGCCGGCCATCACGATCTGCCGCACGGCCATGATGTCGATGAGGAACGTCTCCGGGCCGGCGCGGAACGCGATGAAGCGGAGGTTGGGGCTCGTCACCATTTCGACTTCGACCACATGAATGTTAACAGCGCGCTAAATCCTCATCCTCGAACTCGGAACTTCCGCACTTCCTCATCCAGACTGCGGATCGCGTCCGAAAGAATCGTCAGCGAATCGCTCATCTCGCTCGCCGATTTTCGATTCTCATCCGCGATCGCGCGCACCTGCTTGACAGTCTTCATGATCGTTTCGCTTTCGGTGGATTGATTCGCGGCCGCCTGGAAAATCTGATGGATCATTTCGATCATCTGCTCGGCCGAAGAGGAGATCATCGAGGACCCGGATTTCTGCTCGGCCATCGCCTGCCGCACGTAACGCGTGACCTCGCGCATCGACTCGACCGCGTTGCGGATGTGTTCCGATCCTTCCGCCTGCTGCGCCGTCGCGGCGTTGATCTGTTTGACCATTCCCTGCAGTTTTTCGACCGCGCGCGTGATGGTCTCGCTGCCCTTCGCCTGCTGATTCGTGGCGGCCGCGATCTCTTTTCCCATGTTCGAGGCCGTCGTCGCCGATTCGAGGATGTTCGTCAGAGCCTTGCCCGCTTCGTGCGACAGCGCGACGCCTCCTTCGACGAGCTTCGTTCCCGTGGCCATCGATGTCAGCGCATTGCGAACTTCCTGCTGCACCGATTGAATCAGTCCTCCGATTTCCCGTGTCGACGACGCCGTCCGCTCGGCGAGCTCGCGAATCTCTCCCGCAACGACGGAGAAGCCCTTGCCATGTTCGCCGGCCTGCGCCGCGAGAATCGCGGCGTTGAGCGCAAGCAAGTTCGTCTGCTCGGCGACGTCCTCGATCACATTGAGAATGCGGCCGATCGCGACCGAGCGTTCGCCGAGGCGGGAGACGACACCGTTGGCGTCGACGACGGCTTTGCGGATGTGCTCCATCGCCTCGATCGTCTCGTGCACCGCCTTCATCCCCGATTCGGCGGCCTGCGCGGCGGTCAACGAGAGATCGTAGGAACGCGCGGCGTTCGTTTCGACCTGTCCGATGGATGCCGTCATCTCGACCATCGACGACGATGTCTCCGTCACGAAACTCGAGAGGTAATCGATGTTGCGATCGACTTCGTTGATCGACGAGACCATCCGTTCGGTCGCCGTCGCGGTTTCCTCGACCGATTTGAACAGCGTGTCGGTCTGTTTGCTGACCTCTTCGATCGAGGCGGCCATCTCCAGCATCGACGATGAAGTCTCTTCGGATGCCGCCGACAGCGACTCGACGTTGTCGGTGATCTTCTTCACGCCGTTGTTCAACAGATTGATCGAGCGGTACGTGTCGTCGACGATCGCGCGCTGGCCGTCGACGCGATCGACGACCGTTCCGCTGCGGGAGCTGACGGTTTCAAAAACGGTCTTGAGCTGCTGCGACGATCGCTGCAGCCGCATCAGCATTTTCTCGAGATTGGCGGTCATCGCGTTGAACGACTCGGCGAGCTCGCCGATCTCGTCGTTCGCGGCGATCTCCGTGCGCTGCGTCAGATCGCCTTCCGCGATGCGCGTGGCCGTCTCTGCGAGATCCAGCATCGGCCGGATGATCAGCTTTGCGGCGACCAGGGCCAGCATCAGCGCCACGATCAGCGCGACCACGCCGACGAGGAGGTAGTCGGAAACCGGCGAGCCGCGTCCGCTGCGGATGCGCCATTCCTCGATTCCCACCGTCAGCAGCGTGATGAAAATCGTCTGCACCACGAACGCCGCAATGAATTTCGTCCGCAGCCGCAGCGTGCGCGCGCGCGGCGAAGACGTGTCGCTGGTGAGCATGGACGAGCGAAAGTGTAACGCCTATCATCCGCCCATGCCCCTCATCCGCTGCCCGAAATGCGGGCAGGCGTACGACGTTCCGGGTGCGATCGCGGTGCTTCTGCCGAATGCGATCGCGACCTGTCACTGCGGTGAGGTGCTCGCGGGCAGCAAAGCGGCCGTGCTCGCGCGCCTCCTCAATCCCGACGAAGTGAAGGAAATCGATCTGCAGCCGTACAAAGTCAATCGCGCGCAGGAGTCGCAGACCGCGAGCGCGCCGGCCGCGCCGCCCGGAAAGCCGCGGTCCCTTCGAGTGATCACGCGCACCGGTGGACAGTCGCTCGATCGGGTCTTTACGATCGAAAAATATCCGCTGTGGATCGGCCACAAGGGTTGTCACATCGACATCGACGGAGCCGATCTCGACATCCGCCACTGTTCGATCGTGCTGCAGGGCGATGCGCTGGTCGTGCGCGACGCCGACACGCACACGGGAACTTTTCTCGATGGGGAGCGCATCACCGAGATCGTGCTGGCCGACGGGGTGCATCTGCTGCGCGCCGGCGCGGCGCTGATGACCATCGAGGCGACTGACGATCCTGGCCAGGAAGTGGGGCCGGTGCGGCTGGCGACCACCGAGATTTTCGACGAGTCGATGCTCGCGAAAAAACTTCTCGAGCGCGAACAGGCCGCCAACGGTCCGAAGCGAAACATCCTCATCTGCGTCAGCGGTGCGCTGGAAGGTCAGGAATTCGAGATCCCCTCGACCGGGCTCGTCATCGGCCGCGAAGGTCATGTGCGCGTGCCGGACGAGTATTTGTCGCGCAAACATTTCGAGGTCGTCCCCGACCCCGAAGGCAACATCCGCGTCCGCGACCTCGGCAGCCGCAATGGAACTTTTCTCAACACGCTTCCGGCGCAAAACACGAAAGTGCACAGCGGCGATGAGATTCGCGCGGGCGTGAATCGTTTCCGCATCGAACAGCGGACGTGATTGATGCCTTATTGCCGTCGTGGACAATTGATTTTTTTCGGTATACTCCGCGCGATTTCCGAGGGCAATTGCCATCCGAAGGGTCGCCGAAGCTGCTGGTCGGGTCCTGAGACCCTTATCCGCCATGCTGAAAACCCGCCTCAAGATCGAGAGCGGGACAGCGACGGATGAGAATCGCACGACCGTTCCCATCAGCGGATCGAATCTGGTCATTCGAGCCGCCGACGGCCGCGCGTTCGACGAGACTGAGCGCGAGTTCCTGCGCGAAGTGTTCGATCTGATCCGATTGTCGGAAGAGAGCGACGCGCGACTGCGCGCGTTCGAGGATCGGATCGGCAAGCTCGAATCGGAGAACCTCGATCTATTGATGCAGAACCGCACGCTGTCGGAGATCTCTGCGCGCGACACGCTGACCGGTCTGTACAACCGCTGGTACGTGATGGAGAAGATCGACTCGGAGATGAATCGCGCGCTGCGGCATGGCGCGCCGATGTCGGTGCTGATGCTCGATCTCGATCATTTCAAGAACGTGAACGATTCGTTCGGACACTCGGTCGGCGACCAGGTGCTCAAGAATGTCGGACAGGTGCTGCGCGAGAGTTGTCGCGTGTACGACGTGCCCGGGCGCTACGGCGGCGAGGAATTCTGCATCGTGCTGCCAGAGACGCGCGTCGGAAATACGAGCGCGGTGGCGGAGCGCATTCGCAGCCGGCTTGCTTCGACGAAGATTCCGATCGGCAACACCTCGGTGACCGTCACGGCGTCGATCGGCGTTGCGGGGATGGATTCGGTACCGGACGAAGGCGTGGTCAGCGCGGCCGCGCTGCTCGATCGCGCCGATCGCGCGCTGTATTCGGCGAAGCATCACGGCCGCAATCGCGTGGAGTTGTGGCTGCCCGAGGCGCCGCCGTCGTCGACGTCGCACTGAGCTACCACGGAGGTTCCTCATGCAACAGGTCGATCATCAGACCTTCGGGCCCGGCGCCATCGTGTTGATGGATGACAAGTACTTCACGCGTTGCAGATTCGACGGTTGCGCCATCGTTTATAGCGGCGGTGACTTCGGTTGGATGGAATGCTCGTTTGGGCAAGTACAGATTTCGTTCACGGGCGCAGCAGAACGGGTCATGTTGTTCGCGCGGAACTTTGGTCTCGTCCCCGAGCCGAGCAAACAGCCTCCGCCACAAGGAATCCCAGGCTCGTCGAAGGGCGAGCACTAGCGCCTGGGCAATAATATACTTGACACACCCGACTTTCAGACCTAAATTGCTCTGTATGGGAACGCAACCGAAAACCCTTCAGGATGCAATCACCTACTTTGCCGACCCGAAGAACGCCTTTGACTTCGCGGTCGAGATGCGATGGCCGGAC
>DATBSF010000372.1:0-2415 GCA_036559905.1 Thermoanaerobaculia bacterium
CGGCGCGATCGCGGCGATCAAGGATCCGAAATTTCCGACCATCGGCGCCGAAGGCTGGTATCTCGATGAGATGCGGACGATGGAGGCCTGCCTTGTCGCGGTGGTGTTTGGCGCCGCGTTTTCCGCTCGGCGAGTGGCCCAGGTCTCTATCGTCTTGCTTCTCATCGCGAATGTGGCAGGCACGCTGCTGCTTTTGTTACCGCATTGGGCGGGCTACAGCGGGCATGAAATCGGATTCGATGTCTATCGCGGCGCGATCGAGGCGGCACCGATCCATCGCTTCACGGCGCTGCCGCTCGCGATCGCGATCGGCTGGCTGCTCGCGTTACTCGGCGCGGTGAAGTTCGCCGACGAGCCACGACCGATACGCGTCGGATAGCTTGTCGATTGTCACGACCACGAACTCCGGCACTTCGTACGGATGCATCGAGAAGAGCGCTTTTCGCAACTCATCGACTCGCGTGTCGACCGTCTTGATCAGCAGAAGTTGTTCGGACTCCCTTTCAATCGCGCCTTTCCAGCGATACACGGAGTAGATCTGCGGAATGACGTTGACGCACGCTGCCAGCTGTTTTTCTACCAGGAGTGTCGCGAGGGGTGCTGGATCAAATGTCGCGCCGACAGTTGTCAGCACGAGCACAGGCGTCATCGCCCCGCGGCGATCCTCTCGGCCGCCTGACGTGCGACCGCATGCGCCGCGGCGCGGTACTGGCCATACTGGATGAAAGGCAGCGCGATATACGCCCACGACCACCGGCCGCCGAGGCCGATGCCCATCGGAACGATTGCGCTGGTGTTTTTGCGGAGATCGAACTGCGCGATCAGATTCAACGTCCTCCCGTCATAAACGCGCACCTCGGCCGCCACCTCCGCAACGACGACTCCGACTTCGACTGACACCGCGCGGATGCCGACGCCTGCGCCGCCAACAGGATTGCTTGCGGACGGGCCGGAAATGATTTCGACGAAATACTCGGCCGGCGGAAGCGAGTGTCGCGATAACTCGTCGAAGGTCAGGCGCGTGTCGTAGGCATCGAAGCCGAGGTCGCGCAGCTCATTACGAAGGGCGGCCTGGACGGTCTTCGCGACCGCCGCCTCCGCTCCGCGTGTGTAGCGATCCGTCATGCGCAGAACGCCGATCCGATCGCCCGGGCGCGGCGACTGTGTGAGCGCGAAAGCCGGAACCGTGATTGCAAAGCCGAGGATGAGGGTCAGCCGTTTCATAGCGGTAATTCTACCGATTGTTCAAGCGTATTTTCGGTTTCGTCCTGGTGCTCGTCGTGGCGTACGTCGCGTACGAGTGGATGACGTTTCCGAATGTTTCCCAGCTCGAGGACCAGTGGCCGAAAACCACGGCATTCATGGAGCAGCGCAAGGCGGAGCTTCGGGCGGAAGGGAAGGATGACACGATCCAATATCAGCCGGTCCCGTACTCGCAGATCTCACCGTATCTGCGCCGCGCGGTGCTCGTCTCCGAGGACAACGACTTCTACGAACACAACGGCGTCGACGTGGACGCGCTGAAGGAAGCGATCCGGAAAGACTGGGAGCGCGGGCAGATCACGCGCGGCGGATCGACGATCACGCAGCAGCTCGCGAAGAACCTCTATCTTTCGCCCTCACGCAATCCGCTGCGGAAGATCAAGGAGTACTTCATCGCGCGTTCGCTGGAAAATCATTTATCAAAAAAGCGCATATTAGAGTTGTATCTGAATGTTGTTGAAATGGGAGAGCGAGTCTACGGCGCTGAGGCGGCTTCCCGCGCCTATTTCCATACCAGTGCTGCTTCGATCAATCCTTCGCAGGCTGCCTTGCTGGCCGGATGCCTGCCGAATCCTCGCGGAATGAATCCTGGCTCGCCTAACAAGAGGCTGCGCGCGCGGCAGAGCATCATCCTGTCTCGGCTTCGGCGATGGGGATATCTCGTTGAAGAGCAAGTGCTGACGGAGAAGACTGCGCCGGCTCCGCAGACGGAGACGACGGTCACCACAGAGAGCACTGAGAGCACAGAGACGACCGAGACGACGGATACGACTGGGACGACCGACACGACCCCGCCACCGACGACTACCACGCAGTGATCTGGAGTGCGGCGGCTTGCCGCCGCTCTAAAGCCGGCAGCTTGCTGCAGGCGGCCGCGGCAAGCCGCGGCTATGAAAGCGGCGCCAAGGCGCCGCACTCCAGACTACAGCCGTGCGCCGGTCGCTGCATCGAAGAAATGCAGATGCGCCTCGTCGAAACTGAGCGAGATCGGGTTTCCCACCTTCGGCAACTCCTGCGGCGCGGTGCGAGCTACCAGGTGATTCGAGCCTGCGCTCGCGTAGATGAACATCTCATTTCCGATCGGCTCGACGAGATCGAGAGTGAACGTTGGCCCCGGCCCGACGCCAACGTGCTCCGGCCGAATGCCGAGAA